>OKRF01000335.1 GCA_900290315.1 Candidatus Sulfopaludibacter sp. SbA3
CACCAGCACCTCGCCATCCACTCCGGTAGGCGTGCTTTTGCCGATCACGAAAGTGGGAGTGCCGTCAGCTCCGATCTTGGCCGCTTCCAGCACATCGGTCTGGATCGCAGTCTTATATTTCTCGCTCTCCACACAGCTCTTGAACACGCCTGTATTCATGTTCAGGCTGGCCGCGTCCGCCATGATACTGTTCATGTCGAGCTTGTCCGGATTCGCGCCCATCATGTCGCGCAGCGTCCAGAACTGCCCCTGTTCCGCCGCGCAGCGCGCCGACATGGCCGCCCGCATGGCATTCGGGTGCATCGTGTCCAACGGCAGATCGCGGCTGTAGAAGCGCACCTTCCCCGTATCGATGTAATTCTTCTTGATCTCGTTGAAGACCGTCACGTGGAAGCGCTGGCAGAAGGGGCACTGGTAATCGGTGAACTCCACCATGGTGAGGGGAGCATCCTTGGAGCCCAGCATCTGCGCGCCCTCCATGTTCATCTTGGCGCGGGCTGGTTCCGCCGGGCGATTGGCCGCGCTTCCTGCCGCCTGCTTCTCCAGCAATTGCCGGATCTGGCGCAGTTCGTTCAGTATGGCGTCAGCCTGCTCATGCGTGATGCCAGTGTCTTTCTGTTGCGCGCCCAGCGGCAGCAGCAGCGCCAGCGGCAGTGCCGCCAGCCTTGCGTATCGATAGAACTTCTTCATTGGCTTCCTAATTTCTCTCCAATATCAGCATGTACTGGACGTCGCGGATGCGTTCCTTTTCCTCGATCAGGTGGAAGTGGTTGGCTTCCACTTCCTTGATCACATCCGGCATATCCAGCCGGATGTGAGTCAGCGCCCGCCCACCGGGCATGGCCTTCTCGCGTTTGTAGTATTCCACAATCACCAGCTTGCCATCCGGCTTCAGCGATTTATGAATCGCCGCCAGCATCTTCTCCGGATAGTCGAAGTGGTGGTAGGCATCCAGCACCAGCACCTCGTCCATCTGACCCTCCGGTAGATTAGGATTGGTCTCGGTTCCCTTCACGAAGGTGACGTTGCTCAGGTTTTGATTGTCCGCGCGCTGGCGCGCCATGCCCAGGAAATCGTCGGTGATGTCTTCGCCGATCACGTGGCCGTTATCTCCCACGCGCTTACTCAGGTACGGCAGCATGAATCCGACTCCCGTTCCCACGTCGGCCACCGTCATGCCCGGCTTGAGTCCCATCTCCACAGTCAGTTGCCCGGGACGCATGCTCTGATCGCGCGCCGGATCGGCCAGCCCCTGTGCCACCGCCTTGCGGCCCTCTTCGGTCTTATAGCCCGAGTTCGCGTTGCCCGCCACTTGCGCGGATAGCCCGCCGGCCAGCGCCAGGATGGTGACGGGCATAGCAAATCGAAGCCACGGCCGTAAGGGAGTGGTTGTCTGGTGTGCCAGATGCTTCATAGTGCGGTCTCCATAGGCAGCGCCAGTGGCGCGTCTCTCATGAAATCGAGCTGCGACATCTCCGCAAGCGCATCGCGAATGGATTGCTCGCTGGTCGGCTCTACCGTAATCACGAATGGAAGATCGTGGGGATCTTCCGCCGGTTCCTGAAACACCGCGTCCAGGCTGATGTTCTTCTCCGCCAGGATACCCGCCAGCTTGGCGATGATGCCCGGCCGGTCGTCCACCCGGAACCGCAGGTAGTAGGCCCGCGTCTGTAGCGTCACCGAAACCGGCGCGTTCTCGCCCAGCCGCTCGTGCGCGAACGGCGACACCCGCTCCGGACTCCCGCTGCGAATCTCGCGCGCCACCCGCATCAGGTCGCTCACCACTGCCACGCCGGTGGGGGAAGCCCCCGCGCCCCACCCGTAGTAGAACGTATCTTCGCCGTATTTTCCCTTGACCCACACCGCGTTGTAGGCCCCATGTACGCTGGCCAGAATCGTCGAAAGCGGAATCAACGCCGGCCGCACCGAGAGAATCAGCCCGTCGGACGTCTTACGGGCGCCACAGATCAGGCGGATGGTATGTTTGAGCAGCTTGGCGTACCGGAAATCGATGGGCGAAATCCGCCGGATGCCCTCCATGAATATGTCGGAAGGCGTGATTCTTTCGCCGAACGCCAGCGCCGCCAGCAGCACCAGCTTGCTGCGTGCGTCGAAGCCATCGATATCCGCACTGGGGTCGGCTTCGGCATAACCCAGCGCCTGCGCCTCGCTCAGCACCGTCGCCAGCGGTACGTTGCGATCTTCCATCTGGGTCAGCATGTAGTTGCACGTGCCGTTGAGAATGCCGTACAGCGCCATGACGTTGTCGCCGGAAATGCCCTCGCGGAGCACGGCGTGAATGGGTATGCCGCCGCATACGCTGGCCTCCATCGCCAGGTTGATGCCCGCATGAATGGCGCGGTCCCAGATCTCCGGCCCACACTCCGCCATCAGTTCCTTGTTTGCCGTCACAATCGATTTTTGGTTCTCGATCGCGGCATTCAGGATGTCCCGCGCGACACCCGTCCCGCCCACCACTTCCACCACGATCTGCACCTGGGGATGCGTCACCACCTCGCGCCAGTCCGTAGTTTTCAGCACTGGACCCAGGGCCGCCGGAATCTGCTTGCTGTGCACCGTTCGGCTGCNNTGAAATCCCAGTTTGAGCGCGATCTGTCCGGCGTTTTCGGCCAGAATGGCAAGGGTTCCCGAGCCGACATTGCCCAGGCCCACAATGCCAATCTTCACTTCGTCCATATCCCGCTATGATATCAGGCCCGTTTTGCTTCGCCGCGCGTCCTACAGCTTGGCTATCATGAAAATAGGAATCTCCCATGAAATCTAGTCCTCTGACCGCGAGATTCGTCGCAGCCTGCCCACCGCTTGCTGACGCGCGCGGCTCCGATCAGAGCCACGACCGTCAGGGAGTGGTCCTTTCCAAGGGCACGAAGCCGCCTCGTCGCGGACCTTGGTGGCGCCGCTGCGCGGCGATTTTGTCTGTTGCGGCCCTGTCCTCTCTTGCCGTTCCGGCGCAGGGGCCCACTGTGCCTTCTCCTTCTTCACAGAAGGACGATGTCGTGCTGCCCAACGGCAAATTGCAGAAAGACGAGATACTCAAAGCCGAACTTCAGCAGAACATCAAAGACGCCGCGCAGTTGACTGAACTGGCGCAGCAGTTGCAAGAAGACCTGGAGAAGAACGATCGCTTCGTTCTCTCCCTCTCCACTTTGAAGAAGACGGAAGACATTGAGAAACTGGCCAAGAAAATCCGTTCTCGCCTGCGCCACAATTAGCCTGCTGGCCGCCGCCCGCGCGCAGTCCGATCTGCCGGTGCCCACCGCCACCGCGGCTCCCGGCAAGAGCCCCGCCGTCGCCGTGCTCGATCCGGCCGAGTTGGAGCAGTGGCGGAATTGGACCAGGGAAGTCGGCTGGAAAGTCATCGCACCCGCCGGCCTCGCCCCCAATGCCGCCATCGATACGCGCGTCCAGGCCGTTGCCCTGGCTGTCGGCCAAGCCGTCACAGACGGCACAGTCGACGCCGCCCACATCTACGTGGCTGGCCGGGGGGAAGCCGCCGCCGCGGTCTTCTATACCATCTCGCGAATACCCGACCTGTGGGCCGCTGGAATCGCCCTGGGTGGCTCCCCCAAGGCCGCCGTCAACAGCGACCGCATCTTCGCCGCCAACTTCACGCACGCACCCGTCCTGTGGGTGAGCAGCGGCGCCGGCGATGCTGCCCTGGCCGCCAACCTGAAGAACGCCGGCATCAACATGGAATGGCGCGCCGCCGCCGGCCTCACAAACGGGGTTGTCTTCGACTGGCTTCTCCAGCATTCCCGCGACCAATTCCCTTCCACCATCGATTGCGAAACCAACTCGCCCACCTTCGGCAATTGCTATTGGGTGCAGATGACTAAGTTCGACCCCAACGAGCGTAACGACGTCCTGCCTTCCACCCACCTCTCCGCCGGCAACGGCGCCGCGCTCGACCTGGGCGGCTTCAGCGCCAAGATGGACGACCCCAGTCCCGGCCTGCTGATCGCCAAATTGCCGGAAAAGTACAACGGCCCCCTGAAAGTGGGCGACCGTCTTCTGGAACTGGACGGCAAGCCCATCGAGAATGCCCGCGGCTACCTGGACATGATGGCCAAAGTTACCGAAGAGAAGCGCGTCGCGGTCATGATCCAGCGCGGCAAAGACCGCCAGCGCCTGGAAACACGCATCGTTCTGCCCGTGCGCGATCCCGTAGTGACCGCGCGTGTGCAAGGCAAGTACGATCCCGAAACCAAGGGCATCGATATCGTAAGCCGCACCGTCACGGAAATGAAGGTGACCCTGCCCGAAGCATGGCTGCCAGCGGTGATCTCCTGGAACGGTCTGACCTTGGAGAACATCACTAAGCCGGGCTGCCTGCTGTTGAGTATGGAAAAGGAGATTCTGCATGCAGCCGTCTGCCAGTGAAGTGCGCTGCAAGTGGGCCGGCAGCGGCGCAATGGCCGTTTACCATGATACGGAATGGGGCGCGCCCCTGCATGACGATCGCGCCCTGTTCGAGTTCCTCATTCTGGAGGGCGCGCAGGCCGGCCTGAGCTGGTCCACCATTCTGCACAAGCGCGACCGGTACCGCAAGGTGTTCAGCGATTTCGACCCGCGCAAGGTGGCCCGCTACGATTCTGCCAAACTCGCACGCCTGCTGGCCGACCCCGGCATTGTCCGCAACCGTCTCAAGGTCCAGGCTGCCGTCACCAACGCCAAGGCCTTTCTCGCCGTGCAGAAGGAGTTTGGCAGCTTCGACGCTTACATCTGGCAATTCACCGGGGGAAAGCCGTTGCAGACCGGCCTCCGCCTGGCCGATTCCGCGCCCGCTACTTCGCCTCAATCTGACGCCATGAGCAAAGACCTGCTCCGCCGCGGCTTCAAGTTCGCCGGTTCCACCATCTGCTACGCCTTCATGCAAGCCACCGGCATGGTCAACGATCACGCTGTGGAATGCTTCCGCTTCCAGCACGTGCAAAATCTGTGACTCCGCAACTCGGGACTCCCCGGCAATTCGCTGCGCTGCGCCAGTTTCTGATCGCGTCGCAATACACCGAAGCAGCCATCCTCGACCGGCTGGAAATTCCGTCGCTTTCCAGGATTGTGCATCTGCGCACCGGCGGCCCGCAGGCCGACGCGCTGGATTGGCTGATTCGCCTCTTCCTGCTGGAAGAAACGCTGCCGCAGTCGTGGATTCCGACTGAAATTCTGGAACCCTTGCGGGCGCTCGCGCTTGTGGCCGGCGAGGAAGACATCACCGCTACCGTCAAACTCTATCCCGTGCAATCGCTCTACCTCATCAGCGATCGCGATCTCTCCGGCCGCAGTGGAGCGGAGCATGTCTTCAGCGCCATCAGCCCGCAGACCGAAGAGTTCCTCCAACTCATGCCGCAATCGCCCTGTCCGGCCTGCCTCGAAATCTGTGCCGGAGCCGGCGCCGCGGCGCTGCTGGCCGCTGCCCACTACGCCGTGCAGTCTTTCGCCTTCGACGTCTCGGAACGCTGCCGCGCCTTCACCGAATTCAGCCGCCGCCTCAACGGAATCGAAAATCTCATGGTCAAACGCGGCGACCTGTACGCCCCCGCTGGCAGCCAGACCTTCGACCGAATCCTGGCTCATCCGCCCTACGTGCCATCCCTGCGCACCACGCAACTGTTTCGCGATGGCGGTGAGGATGGCGAAAGTCTCACCCGCCGCATCGTGGAAGGCCTGCCCAACTATTTGCATCCCGGCGGCCGCCTCTACCTGGTGGCCATGCTGGCCGAGTATCCCGACGACCCCATCCCCCGGCGCATCCGCCGCTGGCTGCGCGATGCCGAACGCGAGTTCGATCTGGTGGTGGTCCTGCGCAAGGCTTGCGACGCCGGCACTTTCCTTTTCGACAACTGCGCGCCGGAAGATCTGCACGCCTGGCGCCAGTTTGTGGACCAGCGGCGCATTCGCCGCTTCCGCTACGTCAATGTGATCGTGGAGCGGCATCGCGAGCCCGATACCGCTCCGCTCACCGTGGTCCGCGAGGCCGCAGAAGACTTCAGCATCGCCGATGCCGAACGGTCCCTCGGCCGCAGGTTCGGCGCCTCGCCGATGCCGATTGGCTGATGGCCTGCTGTCCCAGGGCCGCCGCTGGAGTCGAATGCACCACCCAGTCGCAATTGCAGAACGGGAAATGGATGGAGCAGCACCGCGTCCTCTCGCGAAACAGCCCGTTTCTCGTGCGGGAAGAGGTTCCCGATTGGGCGCCGGAATTCCTGTCTCGCTGCGATGGCACGCAGACCGTGGCCGAACTTGGTCACGACGATTTCGTTCGCGCGCTTATCGCCATCGGACTCCTGGAGGTGGAATGAGAAAGCCGCCCCGCAAACTCTCCGCACGCGAAGCCGCCCGCTTCTTGCAGCGCGCTCCCAAAAGCGCCCCGCGCGACGAAGCCTTCCGTAAAACCATCCGCCAGATTCCGCGCGGCAAAGTGGCCACCTATGCACAAGTAGCAGCAGCGGCCGGCTATCCCCTCTATCATCGCCAGGTAGCGCAACTGCTGCGCACCGCTCCCACCGGCTCCCTCCCCTGGCAGCGCGTGGTCGGCGCCGGCGGCGAGATCAAGCTAAAGTGCGAAGCCGCCCTGGAGCAGCGCATGCGCCTCGAAATGGAAGGCGTCCGCTTCCGCGGCAAGCGCATCGACATGGCCGAACACCAGCATCGCTTCCAAGGCTGGGAATTCGAGTAGGACAGACGGAGCGCCGGGATAAACCGGCATGCAATAAGGAATGAAAGAGTGCGACAGGAAAGGAGCAGCGAATCCATCCTGACCCCAAGTCCTGCGGCGTGGACAGGAGCAGCGACGGGCAGGGTATAGAGCTTCGAAAACTACAAACTGAGATCGCCGACCCTGTCGTCTGTAGGGGAAGGCAACACGACAGACGACAAAAAACGATCGTCTGTCCTACGTTGCATAATTCACTTAGGTGTACAATTGTCAATCAATTAGGTATCAGATGAGCAAACCGTCGGATCTGATTCAGGGAACGCTGGACCTGCTAATTCTCAAGACCCTCGCACTGGAGCCGATGCACGGATGGGCCATCGCCAAGCGGATTCAGCAGATTACCAAAGACGTGCTGCAGGTTACCCAGGGAGCTTTGTACCCGGCGCTGCACCGTCTGGAACAGCAGGGGTGGCTGCGGTCGGAGTGGCGTGACAGCGAAACCGGGCGCGAGGCCAAGTTCTATACGCTCACCCGGGCCGGCCGCGTGCAACTGGCCAAGGAACTGGAACAGTGGGAGCGCCTTTCGAACGCGGTGGGACTGGTGATCCGCACTGTCTGAGGAGCGCGGGATGCTGTTGGGACGCTGGTATCACGTGATGCGCATGCGCTTGCGATCGAGCCTGCGCCGCACTCGCGTGGAAGCGGAATTGGATAAAGAGTTGCGTTACCACCTGGAACGCCAGGTGGCAGAGAATCTCGCCGCCGGCATGCCGGTGGGCGAAGCGCGGCTGGCGGCCATGCGGATGTTCGGCGGCGTCAGTCAAATTCAGGAGGAGTGCCGGGAGATGCGCCGTACACAATACTTGGACAATCTTTGGCAGGACCTGCGCTATGCGGTCCGCATGCTGGGCAAGAGCCCGGCATTCACTCTGGTAGTGGTGCTGACGCTGGCACTGAGCATCGGGGCGAACAGCGCCATCTTCAGCGTGATCGATGGCGTGCTTCTGAAACCGCTGCCCTATCCGCACGCCGAGCGCCTGGCCCGGGTGTTCTATCGCAGCAAGTCATACGCGAAATTCCCCGTGAATCCGTGGGACTTTGCGGATTTTCGCGCGCGCAACCGCTCGTTCGAAAGCTTCGCCGTCTACACGCGGGCCGATACGCAGCTTTCGGGCGCCGGCGAACCCGTCAAGCTCTCGGCATTCGGCGTCAGTGCCGGCTATTTCCGCACGCTCGGCGTGCATCCGGCGCGTGGACGCGAGTTCGAGTTTGCCGAAGAATGGCCGGGCTCCGGCAACGTGGTCATTCTGAGCGACCATCTTTGGCGCGCACAATTCGCGGCGGCGCCCGACATTCTCGGGCGCAAGGTGATGCTGGATTCGAAGCCCTACACGGTGGTGGGCGTCATGCCGCCGGGGCTCGACCACCCTGGCAATACCTACAACTCGGTGGCATATGGCGACACGGTGGACGCCTGGCGGCCGTTCCAGTTCCAAGGCAATCCCAACAACCGCGGTGCGCACTATGTGGAAGGCATCGGGCGCCTTCGGCCGGGAGTAGCTGTGGGGCAGGCCGCGGCCGAGTTGAACACCATCATGGCGGACCTTGCCAGGCAACATCCGAGCGACCAGGGATGGACCATTCTCATGGTTCCGCTGTACCAGGAAATCGTCGGGCCGGTCTACCGGCTGCTGCTCCTGCTGCTGGGCGCGGTGGGCCTGGTGCTCTTGATCGCGTGCGTGAACACCGCCAACCTGCTATTGGCGCGCGCCACGGCTCGCCAACGCGAGATTGCGGTTCGCTCCGCTCTCGGCGCGGGACGTTGGCGCCTGGTGCGGCAGATGCTCGCCGAGAGTTTGCTATTTTCGGTGTTGGGCGGCGGAGTGGGCGCGCTGCTCGCCGCCGCCGGCGTGCGCGCCCTGGTGACGCTGCTGCCGGCTGCGTTTCCGCGCGTCGCCACCATCCACGTGAATGCACCAGTCTTCGCATTTACCGCTCTGATCGCTCTGGCCACTGGCCTCTTCTTCGGATTGGTCCCCGCCCTGCAAGCCTCGCGGACCGACCTGCAAAAGGGACTGCGCGAGGGTGGAAGAAGCGGCACCGCCAGCGGCCGGCAGACGCGCCTTCGCGGCATTCTGGTGGTGGGCGAAGTGAGCCTGGCCTGTGTGCTGCTGGTGGGAGCGGGAGTGATGCTGCGCAGCTTCATGAACCTGCTGCACACCAGTGCGGGTTTCCAGCCGGAACACGTTCTCACCGCCGACCTCTCCTTGCCAGGCAAGAACTACAAAAACACGGACGACATCGCACGCTTCTACCAGAGGTTGATCCTCAGGCTGAGCTCCGTGCCGGGCGTTGTGGCGACAGGTGTGGGCACGGATCTACCCTGGACGGGTTACGACGAAAACCTGGGCGGCTTCACCATTGAAGGCAAGAAGCCGCTGCCCAACGAGGAGTTTCACGCGCGGTTTCACTGCGCGTCGCCCGATTACTTCCGCGCGGCCGGCATCCCCCTGGTGAGCGGCCGCTACGTCACCGGGCGGGACACCAAGGATGCTCCCAAAGCCTTGATCGTCAACCAAGCCTTGGCCCGCCGCTATTGGCCCAACGAGGATGCTGTGGGCAAGCGCATCGATTTCTTCGACGATAAGCCCAAGGAGTCCGACTGGTTCACGGTGGTCGGAGTAGTGGGTGACGTCAAAGATAAGCCCGAAAGCAGCCAGGCTGAACCGGCCTTCTGGTGGCCTCTTGCGCAACAGCCCTTCGGATTCGGCAATATGTCCGTGGTGCTGCGGTCCAGCGCCGACACCTTGCGCCTGGCGAGTCAACTGCGCCTGGCCGTGCGCGAGTTGGATCCCAGCCTCGCTGTGGCCCACGTGCGCCTGCTGGATCAGATTGCCGCCGAATCGTTCTCCACACCGCGGATCTCGCTCTATCTGGTGGCCCTGTTTGCAGCGCTCGCCTTATCGTTGGCGGCCATCGGCATTTACGGAGTGATCTCCTATTCAGTCAGCCAGCGCATGCACGAATTCGGCATGCGTATGGCTCTCGGCGCGAGCCCCTGGGATGTGATGCGCCTGGTGATCAGTCAGGGTGTGCTGCTCGCAATCCTCGGCGTGGTGCTGGGGCTGGGGACCGCGATGGCGCTCGCCGGGCTGCTCGACAGCATGTTGTATGGAGTGAGCGTCACCGATCCGCTCACCCTGACCTGCGTCGGCGCGATGGCAGTGGCCACCTCTCTACTGGCCTGTTACCCTTCGGCGCGCCGCGCCACCAGTGCCGATCCCATTACCGCTCTGCGTGCGGAGTGAATCTGTTCGACTTTTAACGGGACCGCTGTGGGACAGACGATCGTTTTTTGTCGTCTGTCAATTAGGGGCGGACCGCCCCGCAAAACGGGATGAAAAACCGGCGTTACCAGGTCGATGGGCCGGTTTTTTCGACCCTGTTGGGAGGGGCGTTCCGCCCGCGAAACTTCATGAACAATCGGCGATTGGTAGCGCCGGCGGTCTCGCCGCCGGTTGCACTGGCCGACCGGCGACAAGATCGCCGGCGTTACCAGTCGCTCGACCGGTTTTTTCGACCCTGTTGGGATGGGCGTTCCGCCCGCGAAACTTCATGAACAATCGGCGATTGGTAGTGCCGGCGGTCTCGCTGCCGGTTGCACTGGCCGACCGGCGACAAGATCGCCGGCGTTACCAGGTCGATGGGCCGGTTTTTCGACCCTGTCATCTTCCGAAATGCACGGGAATGGCCGGAGTGTGAAAGAAGAGCCCTAATTCGCCTCCGCCTTTTCCACGTGATCGATGACCACGATCTCCACCGGGCCTTTGGTGGCCTCCAACTTCAATCCAATCTGCTCCTGTACCGCGGTGAAGAGAGATGGACCGTCGGTCGGCGCCGGGCACGGATTGTCCGGCGTCCAGGTGAGTTGGAAATCGTACGTTCCGGAGAGCCCGGTCTGATCCACCACGGGACGGCCCAACTGTCTCGAAAGGAAGAAGGTCAGGTTGGCCATCGTCGCGTTCATCCCGGTCACGCGGCCGCATTCGCCTCGGGTTCCGGAGTTGGAACCGGCCACCGGCTCGGCTGCCGTGAGCTTCGGGCCGTTCTTTCCAACGGCCAGCGCAAACACGGGAAGCTCTTTCGTTTCGCGGTGAGCCTTCAGTTGGAATCGCTCGGCCAGCAGAGTCTGCAGCTTTTTCCGCAGATCCGGGATGCTGACGGCCGGGTCGCCGGACGCACTCTTTGCGACGATATCGTAAACGTCGGCATTGATCCAGCCCGGCCCGCCGGAGATCTGATAATCCCGAACGTCGTAAGCCATCTCCACGATTCCTCGCAAGGTGCCGTTTGTAACTTGCACCCCGCCGCCGTGGGTGAACAGAAACGAACTGCCGCGGCCTTCCGCAACCTGGCTCGGCTTGATGGATGCCGCGTCAAACGCCGGCTGGCCAAAGACCGGCAAGGCGGCCAGAATGAGCAGAGCCATGGTCGATCGCATGATACCGGATAGACGACCGCCCAACCGTACCGGTTAGCTGCTGACACCCTTCAGCCGCGCTAAACGATCCTTTCAACCTGTGGGACTTGACCTCCGCCTCCGCCACGACCTACTCTAGGCCCCAGATGTCTACTAAACTCGCACTGGCCCTGGCTCTGGTTGCCCTGCCTTGCTCTGCACAAGATACCCGCCGCGTCACCGAGCCGCACATTCCGCCGAGCTGTACAGTGCTTCCCGCGCGCCTCGCGGCACCGAATGGCGCTCTGGCGGAGGCGGACGAACGCAATCCCGATACCGCGCGCATTCAAGGCGCCATCGACCAGTGCCGCGCCGGGCAGGCCGTGGAGTTGCAGCCATCGGGCGGCAAGAACATCTTTCTGGCCGGTCCACTGACCCTGAAGGCTGGTGTCACACTGCTGGTGGATGGTGGCGCCGCGCTCTTTGCCTCACGCAATCCGCGGGATTACGACCTCACCCCCGGCAGTTGCGGAGTGGTGAATGAAAGGGGCCACGGCTGCAAGACGTTCCTCACGGCCGATCACGCTACCGGCGGCGGAATCATGGGCGATGGCGCCATCGATGGCCGCGGCGGCGCCAAATTGCTGGGCCAGAACGTCACCTGGTGGGACCTCGCCAAGACTGCTAAGATCATGGACCAATCGCAGAGCGTGCCGCGGCTGATCGCCATACGCCAATCGGACGGTTTCACCATGTATCGCATCACGCTGCGCAATTCGCCGAATTTTCATGTGGGTGTGGATCAGACCAATGGTTTCACTGCCTGGGGAGTGAAGATTCAGACTCCCAAGACGGCGCGCAACACTGACGGCATCGACCCATCTTCCTCCACCAACGTCACCATCGCTTACTGCGAGATCGCCACGGGCGACGATAACGTGGCCATCAAGACTGGCGCCACCGGCCCTTCCACCCACATGACCATCGCGCACAACCATTTCTATTCCGGGCATGGCATGTCCATCGGCAGCGGGACCGCCGGTGGCGTGAGCGCGATCCGCGTCCAAGACCTCACGCTCGATGGCACCGATTACGGCATCCGCATCAAGAGCGACCGCAGCCGCGGCGGTGTGGTGGAGGACGTTTCCTACGAGAACGTCTGCATGAAGGACGTACCAAACCCCATCCTCCTCACACCGATGTACACTACGTTTTCCGGCAACAGACTGCCCGTCTATCGCAACATTCTGCTGAAAAACGTGCACAGCGCCACACCTGGCTGGGTCACTCTGCTGGGTCTCGATGCCGATCACAAACTCGGAGTGACGCTGGACGACGTCACGGTGCAAGGCCTGCGGCCCGATGAAATGCGCGTCGAAAATGCGGACCCGCACGGCGCCGTACAGAATGCGCCGGCCAGTTGCCGCTTTACCGCATTCCCGGCCCTTCCCACCGCGCCCGCCGCCGCCGTCACATTGCCGCCGGAAGACAAGACCCTCTACGTGGCCGCTTCCGGCACCGGCGATTATTACTCCATCCAGCGCGCCATCGACGTCACGCCCGCGGAAGGCGCGGTGATTTCGATCGCGCCGGGCACGTACCGCGAGACTCTGAAAATCACCAAGCCGAATATCCACTTGCGCGGCCCCTACTCCGATCCGTCCAAGACCGTGATCGTCTTCGACAACAGCGCCGGCAGCACAGGCAGTACATTCCGGAGCGCCACGGTGGAAGTGAGCGGCGACAATTTCTTCGCGGAGAATCTGACCTTCTCCAACGATTTCAACCGCACCCATCCGCAGTTGCCGACGGGGTCGCAGGCGCTGGCCATCAATGTGACGGGCGACCGCGCGGTATTCCGCAACGTGCGCTTCCTGGGAAATCAGGACACGGTCTACGCAGCGAGAAAACGTCAATACTTCGTCGACTGTTACATCGAAGGCAACGTTGACTTCATCTTTGGCGATGCCCGCGCGGTCTTCGAGAATTGCGAGATCCACAGCAATCGCAAGGCCGGCGGATACATCACCGCGCAAGGGAAGAGCGACGCCAAACAGGACAATGGCTACGTGTTCAACCACTGCAGGCTCACCGCTGAACCCGGCGTGGATCACGTGTGGCTCGGCCGTCCCTGGCGCCCCTACGCCACAGTCATCTTCCTGAACACCGAAATGGGCCCGTTTATCGAACCCGAAGGCTGGCGCGAGTGGCACCCCGGCGAGACCAAATATATGGAGACGGTGTTCTACGCCGAATACAACTCATCCGGTCCGGGTGCGTACCCTGGCGATCGGGAAGCCCACACCAAACACCTCAGCGCCGCGGAAGCAGCGCAGTACGAGACCAGGCGCTATCTGGCCGGCACCGATGGCTGGGACCCGGCAGCGGTGAAATGATGCGATTTTCCAGCATGATCACCGCGGTGGATGCGCACGCCTGCGGCGAACCCGGCCGTGTGATCACCGGTGGCGTCCTGGACGTCCCCGGCAATACCATGTTCGAGAAGATGCGGTATCTGGAGACGCAGGCCGACCACATTCGCCTGCGCATGCTGCGCGAGCCGCGCGGCTATCCCGCGGCCAACTGCAATCTGATTTTGCCGCCCACCCATCCGGATGCCGACGCCGGTTACGTGATCATGGAGCAGGTGGAATATCCGCCCATGTCCGGCACCAATACCATCTGCGTGGTCACTGTGCTGATCGAGACCGGTATGGTGCGGGCCGTCGAACCGGTCACGTGCCTGAGGTTAGAGACGCCGGCCGGGCTAATCTCCGTGGATGCTGAGGTCTGCAACGGCAAGGTCAGGAAGGTCACGTTCCGCAATGTTCCCGCCTTCGCCGCGCACCTGAATGCGCCGGTGGAAGTCCCGGGACTGGGCACCGTGACGGTGGATGTGGCTTACGGCGGCATGTTCTACGTGCTTGCGGATGCCGCGCCGCTGGGGTTGCGCATCGCCCCCGATCAGGCTCGCGACATCGTGCGTGTTGCCGAAATGATCAAGGCTGCGGCACGCGCGCAGTTGCCCGTGGTGCACCCCGAAAACCCCGGCATCGCGGGCGTGAGCATCGCCCAGATTTATGAGGGCAGGAAAAACGCCGTCGTCGTCTCCACCAACGGCAGCAATGGTGTGCTCGATCGCTCTCCGTGCGGCACAGGCACCTGCGCCAGGATGGCCACCCTGCACGCCAAAGGGACGCTACCGCTGCACCAGGATTTCGTGCACGAAGGCATTCTCGGCACTACCTTCACCGGGTGCTTGATCGAAGAAACGCGCGTTGGTCCGTACCCGGCAGTGGTTCCGGCTCTATCGGGCCAGGCGTGGATTACGGGCTTCGCGCAATACGTGCTCGATCCCGAAGATCCCTTCCCCGAAGGCTTCACGGTAGGCGATCTCTGGTAACGCCGGCGGTCTGGCCGACGGTGCGCTGCCTGACCGGCGACAAGATCGCCGGCGTTACCAGCTCACTTTCACCAGGGACACACCGTGCCGCGGCAGGTCAAACGCAAGCTCCACCTTGCCGCCAGCCACCGCCCGCCACGCCGGAGAAGTGAGCATTTGCAACTGCCCCTCCTCCTCCAGTTTGGCCTGTTGCTCCGCTGAGGGCTTCGCGGGCGATCCCATGCGCTTCCACGCCGTGTATCCGTTGCTGTGCTCGTCGTCAATGCGATAATGCTCGATCAACACTTTGCCTACCGGCACGCCGGCCAGCGCGAGGTGCACCGGAGCGGGCGCGCCGGGCAAGTCGTCATCGTGATAGTTCCACACCAGCACCGCGATTTCCCGGTCGCCGCGCGTGGCCAGGGCATCCACGTCGGCCGCCGCGCGCACGCCCGATTTCAGAATATCGTCCAACGTCAATGCGCCGCTGCTCTCCACCTTCAAGCGATCGCCGCGCATCATCCCAGCCATGCGAAACACGTTGAGCACGGGCTTATCCACGCCATTCGAGGCCAGCGTGCGAAAACCGTCGAAATACGGCTGATTTTCGAATTCAAAGGCCCACGTCAGCATGCCCTGCATGTTCGATTTGTTCTTGTCGGCCAGGCTGAAAATGGTTCCCAGCGAGGCCGCCGTGTAGCTGGAATACATGGTGCCGTTGCGGTAGAGGTTCTCCGGATGCTCTCGCGCCGAACAGGCCGCGCACCCTTCCGGATCCGATTCCGTAAGCACGATCGGCAAAGCGCGAAACTGCGGAAACTCGTTGATGGTCTGCATGCCGCGCTCCACGTCCGTCATCTGCTTGGTGAAGTTCATGCGCACGTGGCCTTCGATGACGCGCGGCGCTCCCTTGGCGTGATAGCTGATGAAGTCGAGCGGCTTGCCGGTGCTGGCTACGTGCTGCAGGAACTGTTTCAGAAACGCCGCCGCCCTGGTCGAAGCCGGCCCCGTGGAGCCCGGTCCGCCCACGTGCGCCGTGGGAAGCGCACCCTTGATGGCATCCACCGTGTAGTCGTACAGCTTGTCGTACTCCTCGGGAGTGCCGCGCCAATAGGAAATGTCGGGCTCGTTCCACAGCTCCCAACTCCAGGTCTCCACCTCGGCCTTGCCGTATCGGGACACTTCATGCAGCACCCACTGGCGCACCAGTTCCGCCCACTTGGCGTAATCCTTCGGCGGATACGACCAGCCTTTGCCATCGTTCTTCGGCCAGTTCACAATATACGGTTCCGGATTGGTGGAGAGCGCTTCCGGCATGAACCCGATCTCGACGAATGGCTTGGCCTTCACCTTTTCGTAGGTGTCGAAGATGCGGTCCACGATGGTCCAATCGTAGACCGGCTTGCCGTTGGCATCTTCTGTATAGGCGTTGGTCGAGCCCCACTTCAGGGCCGGCGTGCCGTCGCCAGTCACCAGCAGATGGTGCGCGCGAATCTGCACCGGCACGGGGCTCAGCGCGGCCAGTTCGCCAATCAACTTGGCGCCGTTGGCGGTGTAGGTGTAGTTGGGCTCATCGTAGCCGAAGTAGGCGTAAATGGGCTTGAAGGGCCCCGCTTTCGCAGCCGCGTCCACGCGAATCTCCACGGCTGGTTGCGCCCATGCGGCCGCACACAGAATCAGTAGTAACGCCCTAGACATGCTTCACCTCTGTCCGTAAGTCGCTTTGGCCCCATGTTTCCGGAAATGATGTTTATCCCGCAACGTCTCGCTGATGGGCTTGGCGGCCGGGTTGATGGTGATGGTCTGCCACGCCATGGCCGCCAGTTCTTCCACAATTACGGCGTTGTGGGCCGCATCGCTCACCGATCGGCCCCACGCGAACGGACCGTGCCCCGCCACCAGAATGGCCGGACAGCCCAGCGGATCGCGTCCCTGCATGCGCCGCACAATCGCGTGGCCGGTGTTCAATTCGTAGTCGCCTTCAACCTCTTCAACGGTCAGCGGATCGGTCACCGGCACCGCGCCATGGAAGTAATCCGCGTGCGTGGTGCCGAAGCAGGGAATCTCGCGGCCCGCTTGCGCCCACGCGGTAGCATGCCGCGAATGCGAATGCACCACGCCGCCGATGGTGGGAAATTCGCGATACAGCAGCGCGTGAGTCGCCATGTCCGATGACGGTTTCAGATTGCCTTCCACCACACGGCCTTCCAGATCCGTGATCACCATGTGCTCTGGCTTCATCCGGTCGTAAGGCACGCCACTGGGCTTGATCACGATCAGCCCCTGCTCGCGGGAAACCCCGCTGGCATTGCCGAACGTGTAGATCACCAGGCCGCGCCTGACCAGTTCCAGATTCGCTTCCAGTACCTCAACCCGCAGTGCTTCCAGCACTCTCTCCTCCTCGTACTCGCGCCGCGATGCGCCGCAGCTCCGGCAAAACAGATCCCTGCCCAAATGAGAAATACAACTCGCGAAACAGCCGGTATAACCCCTCGTACGTGGCTGCCTGCGCCGCGTCCGGCTGCACCACCGAGTGACCCGGACACAACTTATCCTGCGCCTCTTCGATCGTCTTGAATGTGCCTGCCGCCAGAAATGCGAAGATGGCCGACCCCAGACTGGTCACATCGCCCTTGGGCACCAGAATCGGCTTGCCCATCACGTTGGCGTACACCTGGTTCAGCACGGGATTCTTTTGCGGAATACCGCCGCCATTGATGATGCGGTGCACCGGAACGCCGTGCTCCTCCATCCGCTCCAGGATGACGCGCGTGTGGAATGCCGTGCCTTCAATCGCCGCGAACAGCTCGTCCTGTGCCGTGGTGGTGAGCCGCCAGCCCAGTGTGACGCCGCTCAGCTCCGGATTCACCAGCACCGTGCGATCGCCGTTGTCCCAGGTGAGCCGCAGCAGCCCAGTCTCGCCCGCGCGATAGTTTTCCAACCCGCGCGAGAGTTCCGCCACCGAACTGCCAGCGCGCCGCGCGATAGCATCGAAGATATCGCCCGTCGCCGAAAGTCCCGCTTCAATGCCCGTGCGCGCGGGATCCACCGACCCGGCCACTACGCCACACACGCCGGGAATCAGCCCCGCCGTTTCGCCGATTGCTACGATGCAGGTCGAGGTGCCCACCACGTTCACCACATCGCCCAGCCGCACGCCGGCCCCGATGGCGTCCCAGTGGGCGTCGAATGCTCCCACCGGAATCGGGATGCCGGCCTTCAGCCCCAGTTTGCCGGCCCATTCGCCGGAAAGGTGCCCCGCGATGCGGTCCGAAGTTTCGTATCGCCCACCGAGCTTCGCGCGCACCCCCGCAAGCAACGGGTCTACTGAAGTCAGAAACTCTTCCGCGGGCAAGCCGCCCAGACCCGCGTTCCACATCCACTTGTGGCCCATGGCGCACACGCTGCGTGGTACGGCCGCCGGCTCGGTGATGCCGCACAGCACCGCCGCTACCATGTCGCAATGCTCCAGCGCGGTGGCGAAGCGCGCCCGCTTTTCCGGATTGTGCCGCAGCCAGTGCAGCAGCTTGGCCCAGCCCCACTCCGAAGAGTAGATGCCGCCGCACCAATCGATCGCCGCCAGGCCGTGCGCGTGCGCCGCCGCCGTGATTTCGCCCGCTTCCTTCCACGCGCGATGGTCGCACCACAGGTAATAGTCGTCGATCGGCTCCAGCTTTTCATCTACCGGAATCACGCTGGATCCGGTGGTATCGAGCGCGACGGCTTCAATCGCCCGCCCGTCCACTCCCGCCGCTGCCGTGGCGCGGTGCATGGCGTCCACCAGCGCCTTCATGTGGTCCGCGTGGCTCTGCGTGGCGTGGTCGGGATCCTCCTTCTTCCGCAACAGAGGATACTCGCCCGTCCCCGCTCCCAGCCGTCCGCGCACACTATCGAAAATGGAAACGCGGACGCTCAATGTGCCGAAATCCGCCCCGGCAACGATGCTCATAGGGGCCTCCTGTCAGATTGACGAGAACCACTCACCGCAGAGATGCAAAGAACGCGGAGAAAGCGCAGAGAAATCCTTGATCTTTCTCCGCGTGATCTCTGCGTTCTCCGCGTCTCTGCGGTGAGCTTGGAAACGTCCATCATTAACTATGCTGCTTTACCGTCCACCCCAGGTATCGCGATGCCGCTTCCGCCACCGCGCCCGATACCGAGGAGAGGTTCGCCGCTACGTGATGCTCGAAGCCGTTTTCGCAGATGTAGCGCAGCAACCCCTGCAAGTTGGGAATTCGCACCACGCCCGCGCCGCCAAACGTATCCAACGGGTCGTCGGTAAATGCGCCTTCGCCTACGTATCCCCAGATCTTGCCTTCGCGGTCGTTGGTGGAAAAGCGCGCGAAGCTCATGGGACCGCTCTTCACCAGGCCAACGCAGGTGCCGTACGTGTTTTCGCGGCCCACCGTCCCGGCGATGATCTGCTGGAAGTCCATGCGCGCCTCACGGAAGAAGTGTTTGGGGAGATTGCTGCAGTGGAAACAGACAGCCTTGTCGGGGTCGTCGCCGTAGTTGTTGTTCCAGTCGAGCAGCGCGCTGGGAGTTCCCGATGCCAGTTGCAGCGCGTGCATACCGATCACTCCGGCGATATCCACTTCGCAGGCGCTGGACATCAGGTTCTCGCTCATCATGCTCATGACGGTGCAGGGCACCACGCCGAAATACTCCTCCAGCGAGGTCCAGCACTGCACCGCACTGATCGTGCAATCGGTCTGGGCCATCCATTCGTCGATCACCGCACCCAGTTTGGCCATCTTCATCAGGGCATCCAGAGGCACGCTGTCGGTGGACACGTACTTGCGGATCGAGGCCAGCTTGCCCTGCGCTTGGGGAGCATCGTCGCTCATGCGCGCGATCCTTCCCAGAATCTCGGAAAGGTCGATGGTCTCCACGGAAATGCCGCTTGCTTCCAGCAGCTTTTCGCTGTAGCGCACGGTATTGAACGCGGCCGGCCGCGCACCAATCGCGCCGATGCGCAGGCGGCGCAGTCCCCTGACTACGCGGCAAACCGCTGCGAACCACGCCAAGTCTTTCTGGAAGAGGTCCGAATCCGGAGTTTCGGTGTGCCGCGACGTCAACGAGTATGGAATGCCATACTGCGTGAGGTTATTGCAGGCCGACATCTTTCCGCAGAAGCTGTCGCGCCGGTCCGTAATGGTCATGCGTCCCGGAGTGTCGGGCGACGCTTGCACCAGCACCGGCACACTCAGTCCCGCCATGCGCAAAGTATCGGCAATGGCGCGTTCGTCTCCGAAATTCGGCAGCGTGACGATGATGCCGTCAATCGACTCGCGATGCATCTTGAAAAGTTCCGCGCAGCGTGCTGCTTCCGCACGCGTCTCCACCGCACCGAACTTGGTTTCGTCGGATCCCACGGCCACTACGCCGTAGCCCGCCTTTTCGAGCACCGCGATCATTTCCGATCGTCCGCTCTGCGCCAGATGGTCCGGGAAGAACCCCCGATTGCCGACAATCACACCGAACGTGACTGTGCGGGCTGTGCCGTTCGCCATTTCTTAATTCCTTCCAGGTAAGCTACTAGGATACTGCGGAAAACCGGGCGACGCTGGAAATAGCAGCGGTGTAATCGCTTGCACCTGCTCATCGTATGGAACTGCACGGGCGAAGTCAAGTTAAGCAGGTCTTAAATGGCGGGCGCCGGACCGGTGGAGTCGCGCACCACGAATTCGGGATCGATCACAATCTCCCCGCTGGCCGTTTTTACGTCGTGCGGAATCAGCGACTCGCAGATAATGTGCCCGATCCGCTCGCGCGGAATGTGCACCGTAGTCAGGGCAGGGAAGCAGAATTCGGACAGCTTGACGTTGTCGAATCCGGTTACGGACATGTCTTGCGGCACGCGAATCCCGCGCTCCCGCAGTTCCCGTAACGCGCCCACTGCGGTGATGTCGTTGACGCAGATCAGCGCCGTGGGGGTGAAGCCGGTAGCCAGCAGATTGCGCACCGCCTGACGCCCGCCCTCCAGCGTATCGGCATCGGCGGCAGCCTGCACCTCCAGGCTGGGAATCCGCGCCACCGCATCCAACACCGTCTTCATGCGCTCGTTGATCGGTCCCAAGATGGCATGGTGCCCGATGAAGCCCAGGCGGCGGTGGCCCAGGCTGTGCAGATAGTCCACCACTTTCTCGATGCCGCGCCGGTAATCCACCCGAATGTTGGTGATGTTCTGCCGCGGCGTTCCCACATCGTAGAACACCACCGGAGTCCGGCTCTCATTCAACTCCTCGATCAGTTCCGGCGCCATTTCCGAGACGATGGCCGCCAGTCCCGCGACCCGCCGCCCAATCATCAACCGGATGCTGGTCACCAGTTGCTCGCTCCGGTAGTCCGTGTTCGCCATCACCACTTCGTATCCGCGCGCGTGGGCGTCCGCTTCGATGGTCTTGTAGATGTCGAAGAAAAACGGATTCTCCAGGTTGGAAACGATCACACCGATGGTCTTGCTCTTGCCGCCCGCCAGGCTGCGTGCGTGCAGATTCGGGTGATACTTCAGTTCTTCGATCGCTTTCACCACACGCGCACGGGTGGAGCTTTTCACCACGCTGGCATTGTTCAGCACACGCGACACCGTGGCCGTGGATACCTTGGCTCTGCGAGCCACCTGTTCGAGGTTCATGTCCGCGGTTCCATTTTACACATTATTCGCGCGGAGGGCTTGCAAGCGCTTACCCCTAGGACTGCCCGTTTGGCCCTGCTGGCCGCCTCTGGCACTGGTAACTCTCCCGGGATTAACGTTAATTCACGGCCCCTGAGGGAGCCATCACTGTGCAGTGTCTCGCCAAGCCGATTAGCCGGCGGAGTTTTGAGTGGGCACATACGTCCGCAAGAAACTCGCCGCATCCGCGGCGCGCACCACCGGCTGCTCCCCTCTCTCCGGCAGCAGCCACACCTCGCCCGCCTTCACCGCCTGATCGCCAATCTCTCCACCGCCGCCAATGCAAATCCAAAGCTGGCACCGCTGCGCTTCGGGACGCTGCTCCGCGCCGCCGTGCAGCTCCACCAGCTCGGTAACGAAGTGCCTGCACCGCACGCACTGCGAATCCACCGCGCCGGGATGCACCGTCAAATCCGCAATGGCCACCGCCTGCTCCACGTGGATCTCCCGCGGCCGGCCGTAATCCCACAGCCGGTAAGTCACATCGGAATTCTGCTGGATCTCGCACAGCACAATGCCCGCGCCGATGGCGTGCACCGTGTGTGCCGGCGTAAAGTAGGTCTCACCCGCATGCACCGGAATCCAGTTCAGCAACTGCTCCACTTCGCCGGTCCGCGCCGCTTCCATCAATCGGTGGCGCGTGATGGGCTCGCGAAAGCCCAGTGCGATGGTGGCTTTGGGCTCCGCCTCCAGAATGTGCCACATCTCGGTCTTGCCGCGCGGTCCATCCTCANNCCGTTCGGAGGTGAACAGCAGCTTGACCAGCAGGGGCAGTTCGTGATCGGTCAGGTACCAGGCCTCGCCGATGGGTTTTTCCGAATCGGGAAACCAGGGCGCGAGACGTGTCTTGCCCCACACCTTCTCCCGCAGAGAAGGCGTGAGGCGAACCGGTTGAGTCATCTCAGGAATTCTTGACGACGAACTGATGGAGGCGATCGAGTCCGCGTTCCAGTTCGTGCATCGAAGTGGCGTAAGAGAGGCGCACGTGACGATCGGTGCCGAAGGCTTCGCCTGGCACTACGGCCACGTGCGATTCGGCCAACAGCCGGTCGCAGAGCTGCACCGTATCCAGAATGCCGTTCTTGCCGATCACTACGCCCAGGTTCGGATAGGCATAGAAGGCTCCGCGTGGCTCCTGGCATACCACGCCGGGAATGGCGCGCAGCCGCTGCACCACAAAATCGCGCCGTTTGCGGTACTCCGCCAGCATGAGGGGCACTGAGTCCTGGGGCCCGCGCAGCGCTTCCACCGCGGCCTTCTGCGAAATCGAAGCAGGGTTGGATGTGGAGTGGCTCTGCAGCTTGTTCATGGCTTCCACAATCGGCTTCGGAACCAGTCCGAATCCGATGCGCCACCCGGTCATTGCATAAGTCTTGGAAAGCGATCCCGCCACCAGCACTGTCTCCTTCGCTCCCGGCAGTGACGCAATGGAGAACGGCTCGCTATCGTATAGGAACTTACAGTAGCACTCGTCGGTGAGCAGGTAGATTCCGCGATCCCTGGTGAGCTGGAAGATCTTCTCGAATTCGCCGCGGTCCATCACCGCGCCGCTGGGGTTAGAGGGCGAATTGATAATGACGATCTTGGTACGCGCCGTCAGGTACGGCTCCACCATCGCAGAAGTGAGGGTGAAGCCCTTCTGTTCATCGGTATCGACGAAAACGCATGTCCCGCCCGCATAATTGACCACGTCCTTGTAAGTGACCCAATAGGGGACCGGGATTACCACCTCATCGCCGGGGTTGATGAGAGCCTGAATCAGGTTGAAGATCACGTGCTTGCCGCCCACCGTGATGAGGCATTCGGCGGGCGAATAGCTGGTGCCGAAATCCTGCGCGTGGCGCTCGCACACGGCCTTCTTCAACTCCGCCGTGCCGCCCGCGGGCGTGTACTTGGTGAAGTTCTGTTCAATGGCGCGGATGGCTGCCTGTTTGATGTTGTCCGGCGTGGGAAAGTCCGGCTCACCAGCTCCGAAATCCACCACGTCCACACCTTCGGCGCGGAGTCTGGTAGCGTCCGCCGCCACCTTCATGGTGGACGACTCGCTGATGTTGGACGCTGATGTTGGAGATACGTTCGGCGATTGCGTTGGCTACTACCTGCATGGAGTGTTGCTCAGCCCCTCTTTGTTCAAATTTTGGAAAACCGGCGCTGCAGACGAGCCTCCACCGAGGGAGGCACCAGACCCGTGATGTTCCCGCCCAACCCGAAAACCTGCTTGATCAGCCGGGAACTGATAAACGAATAGGCTTCATTCGCCATCATGAAAATCGTTTCGATGTCCGGCTGAAGCCGGCGATTCATCAACGCCATCTGCAACTCGTACTCGTAATCCGAAATAGCCCGTATGCCGCGCAGCAGGACGGTAGCCGATTGCGCGGTGGCATGGTCCACCAGGAGACCATCGAACGAGTCCACTTCCACGTTGGGATAGACGTGGACCACTTCGCGGAGCATTTCGGTGCGCTCCTCCACGGAGAAGAGCGGCTCCTTATTATCGTTTCGCAAAATCGAAACGATGAGCTTATCGAACAGCCGCGAGCCGCGCTGGATCAGATCGAGATGACCGTTGGTGATCGGGTCGAACGATCCTGGGTAAAGAGCAATAACGTTCGGCGGCTTCGCGGACAATATCAGATCACTTCCTGGTGATTGTTTCATTCTACTTCTTCTTCCCGGCGATCTGCCATTCGGTGAACGGCGAGCGGACCCCGCGGATCTTCACGTTCAGGCAGTAGGGGACTTCACTGGCGAGGGCGCGCGCCACCGCCGGAGCCACCTGTTCCGGCGTCTCGACGGTTTCGCCATCTCCGCCGAAGGCCTTCATCACCAGGTCGTAGCGTGCCGATTGCAACTCGCAGGCCACGGTGGCCGCGCTGCCGGTGGCGGCGGACTGCAGCTCCCGCTCCAGCCCCCAACCCGCGTCGTTGCCCACGATCAGCACAATCGGCAGCTTGTGGCGGACGGCCGTATCCATCTCGGCCAGGTAGAAGCCCAGCGCGCCATCGCCGGTAATCGCCACGATCTTGCGGCCGGTCTGCCCCACGTGCTGGGCCAGTTGCAGCGCCAGGCTGTTGGGCAGCGAGGAACCGATGGTGCCCAAAGGGCCCAGCCGCAGCCATCCTCCCGCGTGCCGGGCGGGTAGCGAAGCGCGGCCCCAATGCGCGAAATCGCCGCCATCCCAGGAGTAGAGCACCTCCACCGGCAGAGCGGCATTCAGTTCGCGGAAGAACACCGCCGGGTGCATGGGCATCTCATCTTCCGCCCCGTATTGCGAAAGCCTGGCCCGCCACGCGCTGCGGAAGGAGCGGACTTCTTGCAGCCAGGGCCGTTCCGGCCAAACCTCGGGCCCAGCGGCCTCCGTCAGGGCTTCCAATGCGGCGCGCGCATCGCAGCAGAGTGCCACGTCCAGCTTGCGATTGAGTCCCAATTCCTCCGCGTGAAGATCGATCTGGATGAAGCGGGCCGCGGCCGGAAACAGGCGCGTGCCGCCCATGGCGAGGCGGTAATCGATGCGTTTGCCGATTACCAGGAAGAGATCCGCCTCACGAAATGCGGAGTGCACCGCATAGTTCAGCGCGGGGTCGGCGTAACCCATCACCAGGGGATGCTCGTCGGACACGGCGCCGCGCGCCATGGTGATGGTGTAGAGCGGCAGCGAGGTCCGCTCGANNCCCGCTGCCGGCAATCACCACCGGCCGTTCGGCACTCCTGAGCAGTTCCATGGCGGCATCGACGTTTGGGGCACCGCTTGCTGACGCGCGCGGCTCGGATCCGAGCGACGACCGTGAGGGAGTGGTTTCAGCTCCCGCGGCATTCGCCGTGAACAGATCCACCGGGATGCTCAAATGTACCGCTCCCTTGCGCCCGCTGTCGGCCACCGCGTACGCGCGCTCCAGGTAAAACGGAATGCGGTCCGCGTCCGGGGGCTCGGCGGCCCACTTCACTACCGGCCTCGCCATCCCCACCTGGTCGATATCCTGAAAGGCCTGGCGATTGGCCATGGTGCTGGGCCGGCTGCCGCTCACGGCGATTAGCGGGCTTCCCGCAAGCTGCGCGGTGGCGATTCCGGTGAGCGAATTGGTGTGCCCCGGCCCGCCCGTCACCAGCGAGATCGCCGGCTTGCGGTGAATGCGCGCCCATGCATCGGCGGCGTGGGTGACGCCCGATTCGTGCCGCATATCCACAATGCGGAACCCCGCGCGCGCCGCTACCGCCAGCACTTCGTTGAGATGATCGCCCACCAGGGTGAAGAGCGTATCGATCCCCAGCCGCGCGGCAGTCTGCACGAACAGCTCGGCTCCATTTGGCATAGAACCGCCATGCTACTACAATCGGGAATAGACCCTGTGAATCCACGAAGAATCTTAGTTACCGGCGGGGCCGGCTACATCGGCTCCCACACTGTCCGCCTGCTGCTGCGCCAGGGCCATGACGTGGTGGTGGTGGACAACCTCTCGAAGGGCTACCGCCATAACGTGCCCGAAGGCCGCCTCCGTGAACTGAGCCTGGCTGACACGCCGGCGCTCACCGCCCTGATGCGCCAGCACGGTACCGAAGCCGTGATCCACTTCGCCGCTTTCATTGCGGTGGGCGAATCCATGCGGGAGCCGGCGCGCTACTTCGCGAATAACGTGAGCGGGTCGCTGTCGCTGCTCACTGCCATGGTCGAAGCCGGTGTGCACCACATCGTCTTCTCCAGCACGGCCGCTGTGTATGGCAATCCGCAGGGCAGTCCCATTCTGGAGACCTTTCCGATTCAGGCGGTGAATCCGTACGGCGAATCGAAGGTGATGGTGGAGACGCTGCTCCGCTGGTTCGACGAGATCCACCACGTCACCAGCGTGTGCCTGCGGTACTTCAATGCATCCGGCGCCGATCCCGAGGGCCAACTGGGCGAAGAGCACGAACCGGAAACGCATCTGATCCCGCTGCTGTTGCGCGCCGTCGAAACGGGAAAGCCGGTCACCGTCTTCGGCGACGATTACGATACGCCGGATGGCACCTGCATCCGCGACTACATCCACGTGAACGACCTGGCGCAGGCCCATATTCTGGCCGTGGAACACCTGGTGGGCGGCGGAGCGTCCGACAAATTCAATGTGGGCACCGGCACCGGCCACACCGTGCTGGAGATGATCGGCGCGGTGGAAGCCGTCACCGGCAAGAAGGTGCCTTACGTAATCGGGCCGCGGCGCGAAGGCGATCCACCCAGCCTGGTCGCCGCCTCGCACAAACTCCGCACCAAGTTAGGCTGGGCGCCACAGTACGCCGACCTCCGCACCATCGTGGAGCATGCCTGGAACTTCGCCGTGTCTCGGCGAGCGGCCTCAATACCCGAGTAGTGGTGCTAGTCTGGCGCGCACTTCGCCGATCATTTCAACCGTGCAGCGCCCAAGCTTTTCGGCCCGCCGCGCCTTCCAGTCGACACTCTTGACGTGGTCCGCCAGGATTACGCCCGTCGCGCCCTGGGCGGCGGTAACGGCCACTTCGAAGGGGTAACCGTTCGCCTGATTCGTGATAGGCCAGACCAACGCCAGGCCCGCCTTCGCGTTGTACGTTCTGGGACTCAGCACGACTGCCGGACGCCTCCCTGCCTGCGCGCGGCCGGCTTGAGGGTCAAGTGTCAGCCAAAATCAAATCGCCGGCCTCCGGTACAAATGCGCGACTCACCAGGATTCCTCGCCCCGAGGCGGTCCCCAAGCCGTCTCCTTATGACGATTCCCCGGGGTGATTCGGGCGACCAGTTCTGAAAGTTCGTACTTTCGCCGGGTGGGGCGCAAAACGATGCCGCCACCGCCGTCGAGAGCTACCGCCACACAATCTCCCTCGCTGATATTCGCCAGCTTGGCAAGGGACTGCGGAATCCGAACGGCGAGGCTGTTCCCCCATTTTGAAACCGTAGTTTCATTTCGCATATGCTTATCGCGCCGCGTTGACCACATCCCGGTAATACTTTTCGTACTGGGGGATGATTTTGTCGCTGCAGAAGCGGGCCGAGGCGTTCCAGCGGCCGGCCTTGCGCATGCGATAGTGCAGGTCGTCGTCCGTGAGCAACTGCACCACGCGCGCGGCTTGCGCTTCAATGTCGCCGACGCCTTCCAGAAACCCGTCTTCGCCATGGGTTACCAGTTCCGGAACGCCGCCGACGTTCGTCGCCACGGGCACCACACCGCAGGCCATGGCCTCCAGGGCGACCAGGCCGAAACTCTCCAGGTCGCTCGGCATCAACAGCGCGTGCGCCAGCGGAATGATGCGCTCCACGTGATTCTGCTTGCCCAGGAAGGAGATGTGACGGTCGATCTTCAACTCGCGCGCCAGGTACTCGCAAGGGCTGCGGTCGGGCCCGTCTCCCACCATCAGCAGGTGCGCTGGAACGTGTTTGCGCACCTCCGCCAGAATGCGCACGCAATCGTTGACGCGCTTGACCGGGCGGAAGTTGGAAAGGTGGATCAACAGCTTTTCTCCGGCGGGCGCATAGACGGAAGCCCCCTTCTTGGCGTCGTCCGGATGATACAGATCGCAGTTCACGAAGTTCTTAATCACGCGAATTTCGTTGGCCACTCCGAACACATCCACCGTGCGCGCCCGCAGATAGTCGCTGATGGAGGTGATTCCGGTGGATTGCTCGATGGAAAACTTGGTGATTGGAAAGTAGGACCGGTCCGTTCCCACCAGCGTAATATCGGTGCCGTGCAGGGTGGTGATGAACGGCAGATTGCGCTTCCGCGCTAGCATCTGCTGCGCCAGCATGGCGGAGATGGAATGCGGAATAGCGTAGTGTACGTGCAATAGATCCAGTTCGTACGACTCGGCGACCTCCGCCATGCGCGAAGCCAGCGCCAGGCAGTAGGGAGGGTATTGAAACAGGGGATACGTGCTGACATCCACTTCGTGATAATGAATACGCGGCGTTTCCAGATCCAGCCGGATGGGGTTGGCGTAACTGATGAAGTGGACCTCGTGGCCGCGATTGGCCAACTCCAGTCCCAACTCCGTGGCCACGATACCGCTGCCGCCGTACGTGGGATAACAGGTAATACCTACGTTCACTTCGCCAGCGTAGCATGCACCGGGCGCAAGATCCCATAACCGATCTGCCCGTGCAGGTTTTCATCCGGCGAGGCCGCGTAGCCGCCACCGAACCAGACGCGAATCTCCGAGCCTTCGATCAGCACGGTGGCGTCGCAGAGCACCTGGGCATCCCACGCCTGCGTGCCGGCAAACACGGTGGGCAGCTTCTGCCAATGGACGCCGTCTGTGGAACGCGCCAGTCCCATGCGCCGGCGCTCGCCGGAATCGCGGCCAGTGTACAGCATCCAGTAAAAGCCGTGCGAGTTCCAGACTGCCGGTTCGCCCAGCCCGGCTTCGTCGAACGCACCGGGATCGCCCAATTCCAATATAGGGTTGGTGCGCAGCTTGGTCCACTGCACGCCGTCGCGCGAGAGGGCCACGCCGATTCTCTGCCGCGGCGGCTCGGCGCGATCCTGCCCCAGGTAGTACATGTAGAAATAAGGGCCGATACGGATCGCATACGGGTCGGCCACGTCGCGCTCATCCCAGCTCATGTAAGGGCCGGTATCCAGCACCGGTGCCGATTCCTTTCGCCACATGCTGGCGTCCGTGCTGCGGGCGAGGCCGATCTTCAGCGCGCCCTTGGGTCCGGCTTCAAACCAGTGCCAGAGCTGACCGTCCTGCACGAGAACGCTGCCGTTGGCTGCCATATAGCTGGCCTCCCAGGTCCGTGGGTCGGGGCGTTGGATAGTGTGGCCGGTGGCCCAATGAACGCCGTCGTTGGATAGGGCCATCATAGTGCGCCAGGATTGGCCGTCGAATGCCGAGTAGAAATTCAGCAGGCCGGACGGGGTTCGAACTACCGAAGGGTTCAGGACGTCGCTTTCGGAGCCGCGTGGAAGCACCGGCTCCGGCTGCGTATCCAGCGCGAAGGTCAGGGCCGGATCGCCGCCCGGCAGACGCGGCAGAGAGAAGTCGGCATATTTTCCGCACCCGGATAGCAGAAGAAGAGCGAAAAACAGGGGCCGGGGGCCGGGGGCCAGGGGCCGTGGTTGTGTGCGGCTCGCTTCGCTCGCCGTACTGGCGACACGATCGCCGAAGTTACCGACCGCCGGTTGTTTCGCGGCCGGAACGCCCATTCCGGCATTCTCGAAGAACAGGGACTTGTCAGTTGTAGGGTCGGCAATCTTGCTGGCGGACGCGATTTCCGGCGCGTCCAGCCGCCTGAAAGGGCGGCTGCCGCCTGAAAGGGCGGCCCCACAACGCGATCCCGCAGCCATCCCACCCGGCCGGCTGGCAAGTGGAAGCATGCCCCACCCACTCACTGCAGCGGGATCCGGAATTTGACTCCGGCGCCACGGCCGGGACGCGACTCCAATTGCAGATCGGCATTCAACGAACGCGCCCTGCGCTTCAGACTTGCCGGACCCAGACGAAGCAGCTCCAGTTCTTCCAACGTATAGGTTCCCGCGAAACTGAATCCGTGGCCGTTATCGTCCACGCTGATTTCCAGGCCCCGATCAGTCTTTTCCATACTCACTGCCACGCGCGTGGCCCCGGCATGTTTCTGCACGTTATGTAGCGATTCACGGATCATCTGCAGCACCTCCAGGGTCATCTCCTGCGGCAGGCCCACCGGCGTGCTGGTGCCCATGAAGGTCACCGGAATACCGCTCTCCTTCTGGAAATGCTCCGCCGTGCGCCGCGCCGTGGCTACCAGGTTGCCGCCTTCCACATCCACCGGCCGCATGCTGTGCAGGAAAGCCCGCAGGTCGCGCACCTGCGATTGCGCCAGGGCCTGCAACTGTTTGAGATCCTGCATGCCGGCGTTCAGGTCGCGATCCATCAGTTTGCGCAGAATCTCCAGGCGCATCTGCAGGCTGATGAAGCTCTGCAGGGGCCCGTCGTGAAAGTCCGAAGCGATGCGCTGGCGTTCCTCTTCGCGCGCCTTGTCTGCTGCCGCCATCACTTCCGTCACCTTTTCATTCAGTTGTGCTACGGTCTGGTTCTGCTTGCGTTTGTTGATGGCGAAGGCGCAGGCCAGCGATCCCGCTACCACCACGGTGCGCTCCAGCGACCGCAAGGACTCGTACGGCAGCACCGCGCAAAAGACCGTGGCGACAGCCGAGATCATTACCACCTCCACCGCGCTATAGAAAGCGATGGCTTCGCTGAGCAAAAAGAGAAACAGCAGCGAGGCCAGCCAGACCAGTTTGTCGCTGCCCCAACTCGCCACAATCAGGAAATAGACCGTGTCGCCAAACAGCGCCAGCAGCCCCAGCATGCCGGTCTGCGCCTTGGCGCGCAGCGCCACTACCACTCCATAAGCCAGGTATAACGCGAGCAGTCCGAAGAACTGCAGCGCGCCTCCAGGCGGATAGAAGTAACCCACTACCAAAGCCGCGGCCGCAAGCACAACGCGAGCCCAGGGGACGTAATGGGTCCAGCCGGATTTCAGCGGAAACAGCACGGCGCTCTACTTTCGGTACAGATACAGAGTGTGACTGCGGCCCTCGCCGTCATCGGCGATCTGTTCCACCTTTTCAGGCGTCCAGTTCTTGAATTCGAAATCGTGCGCCACCACGCGCGCACCTTTTTTCAACTGCTTATCGAGCAGCGGCTGCACTTTATTGTTGATGGAATCGGGCAGCAGGTAGACGGTGACCAGGTCGGCCGAACTGTAGTTCTGCTGCAACAGGTCGCCGCAGACGATGTGGGCGGTCTTTTCCAGGCCCAACTTCTTGATGCGATCTTCGCTCTGTTTGCACAGGTCTTTGGTGATTTCCACGCCCACTGCGTCTGCATGGAACTTCTGCGCGGCCATAATGACGAACCGGCCGTCGCCCGAGCCCAGGTCGTACATCTTCTCGCCGGCCTTCAGCGCTCCCATTTGCAGCATCTTTTCGACAATAGTCTGCGGGGTGGGATAATACGGGGCGAGCTTTTCGTCCTGATGCCGCGCCCCAAAGCGTCAGCAGCAAGGCAAACTTTCGCATTGATCTCATCGCAGTGAGTAGTACTCACTTTAGCACCATCCACGCTTTTCCACGACGCTGTGGAAAACCCTGTGGAAATTGGCTTTCGCGTGAAGCAATCCCCGCGCCATTCACGCGTTTGTGACACTCTGCACCTTGGTTCAGCAGTTCTGTGAGCGCGCCGTCAACCTTCTTCGTTGCTGCGAGTTCTGGACCTGGATCGACTGTTTTTTGTGGACGGAGGTGCCGAAGCCCGGTGCGTACGTTGTCGCACATTCTGCCACTACTTCTCGACGTTGAACCACAATCTGGGCTACTGTTACAACGACGCCCGCGTGATCAAGTGGATCTTTAAGCAACTCCGCAACGACCTGCGGGGCGGCGCGCGCAGCTTCGAAGATTAGGGAAGAGTTCGCACCCTTCCCTGTTTCCCTCAGCCGCAAGAGGACGGCGGCACAATTTCCTGCAATCGGGCATAGACCACAAGCTGGCCGTAGTGCTCGCTCGTGTGCTCGATGAAAGTGACTACCGTTTCAGCCAGTTCCTGTGCGAGCTCCGGCTGATGCGCTTTCAGCGCGTCGGCCGCATCCGCCGCACTTCGTTGCAACGCTCTTACGGTCTGCGCCTTCGTGGCGTATTCGGCCTTCGAGAGTTCGTTCGACGTATCGTCCGGCTTTTCCCCCCGCGCAATCCCGGCGACGTACTGGTTCCAGAAAGCTACGTGCCTGAGCACCTCCCCCACTGTCCGGATGCCATCCGCAGGTTTGAATTCATATTCTTTTTCGGGAAACTCTTCCGCCAGGGTGGCCAACTTGCCGGCGGTCTGCTCCCACCGGCCGATTAAGCGCGTCGATATCGTCTGTATTGGTGCAGTCTTCGTTGTCATGGGTGAATCTCCTGGTTATGCAAACTGAGTAACTCGCTATGCTAGTGTTATAAGGCCTGAGGCGGAGCGGATTCTTGGCGAAAATTGCGGTCGAAAAAGGCGGAGTTTCCACGCGGCCTACGGCCCGCCTGCTCGCAAAAGGGGACGGGTGGAGCGTTTCCGAAGTGGTCTGTACCCTTGGTCCACGGGATCGCCCCTTTGAGGAACGGCACGGATGCCCCTCCATTGCCATGGTGGTTGCCGGAACGTTTCAGTACCGCTCCCGGTCGGGGCGTGAGCTGATGACCCCAGGGTCGCTGATGCTCGGCAGCACCAATCAGTGTTTCGAATGCGGACACGAGCACGAAACAGGGGATCGCTGCGTCTCGTTCTCTTACACGCAGGAATTCTTCGAGCGTCTGGCCGCCGACTCAGGCTCGGATGCCGCCGGGTCCGGTTTTAAGATGCTGCGTCTCCCTCCGGTTCGGGGATTGTCGCCCTTGATCGCGCAAGCTTCCGCCGCTCTCAGCGGTTCGGGCGACGCCCCTTGGGAGGAGCTCACCATTCAACTGGCGGCCAAGGCCGTGCAACTCGACCGTGGGCTCTCTGGTGGGCCCGCTAGCGCTGAGCCGGGCGCCCTGGCGAGAGTCACGCGGGTCCTGCGAATGGTGGAGCGCCATCCCGGCGGCAGTCACACTCTGCGGGACCTTGCGCGCGAGGCCCGCCTGAGTCCTTATCACTTTCTGCGCACGTTTCAGAGATTGACTGGCGTGACACCACACCAGTATCTGCTGCGGGCGCGGCTGCGCACGGCGGCAACCCGTTTGATCACCGGGCGAGTCAAGATCCTGGATCTTGCGCTGGACTCCGGCTTCGGCGATATCTCCAACTTCAACCGGACGTTTCGCGCCGAGTTTGGAGTAAGCCCCCGAGCGTATCGGGCGCAGGCTCGCTAAATTTGAACGAAGCGATTTTTCTCGCCAAGACGCCAAGGCACGCAAAGAAGACTTCTTTTTGTGTCTTGGCGTTGCTTGGCGACTGTGCGCCTTGGCGAGAGATAGCTCTGGGTAAGTTATCAGATCCAGGCCTTCTCCAGCGGGACGCCTTTCTGGCACCATTCGCAATGGGCGCCATCCACTGCGTAGTGGGCGTCTAGCTTGGCCAGATAGTAGAGCGGCAGGCTGCCGAAATCCAGTGTCTGGGGAGTGGGCTGATAGATGATGACCGCCAGCCCCACCACGTTCGCGCCGTAGGATTCCAGCAGTTGCTTCAACTCCGCCAGTTTGTTGCCGGTGCGCAGAATGTCGTCCACCAGCACGACCTGTTCGCCGGGGTGCGGGGTCAGGAATTGGCGGAAATGCGTCCGTTCGTTGTCGTGCTCCTTCTCCGACCAGTAGACCTGCCTGGCGCGCAGCGCTTCGCACACGCCGTATGCCACCGGAAGACCCGCGGTCATGGGCACCACGATGGAAACGTCGCTGGTGATGGCCCGGATCTCGGGATTGGCGCGCAGCTTGCGGCTCAGCCCCACCGAGAGCATGCGCTGGTGGCGGGAATAGCGCAGGGCCAGCGGCACTTGCAGGTATTCGTTGGAGTGCAGGCCGGAAGGATATTCGAAATGTCCGTCGCGCAAAGCGCCCGTTTCGCGCAGCACGGCCACGACTTCTTCTTGCGTAGGAATCAGGTGCATCAGTTCGCTCCGTGGCCTGTGAGAACGCGCGGGATGGTTCGCAGGAGAATCTTCCAATCGAGCGCCAGAGACCAATTATCGATGTACTGCATGTCCATCTTCATCCAGGTTTCGAAATCGACGTTGTCGCGGCCGGAGACGGCCCAGAGGCAGGTCAGGCCGGGCCGCATGCGCAGCCGCCGCCGCTGCCACCGCTTGTACTGGTCCACTTCGCTGGGAACTGCCGGACGCGGACCCACCAGTGACATGTCGCCTCGCAACACGTTCCACAACTGCGGCCACTCGTCGATGGAAAACTTGCGCAGGTAGCGGCCGAGTGGCGTGAGCCGCGGATCGTCCGGAATCTTGAAAGCCGTTTCGCGCGTGTTCAAATGCGACAGGGAGTCTTTCAACTCTTCGGCATTCTCGCACATGGAACGGAATTTATAGAAGAGGAACCGCCGCCCGTTCAGCCCGCAGCGCACCTGCCGGAAGATTACCGGGCCTGGCGAAGTGAGCCGGATGGCCCACGCAATCGCCGCCATGAACGGCGCCAGCACCACCAGGCCGGCAGCCGCAATCAGGAAATCCGTGAGCCGTTTGACCAGCAGCCGGATCTCGTCGTAGGGAGCGGCGGAGAAGGTGAGCAGCGGCGTGGAACCCAGGCGATCCAGCGACACTGTGCTGTTCACGTGCGGAAAGAAATCCACCACCACGCGGGTCCGCACGCCCTCTTCATCGCACAGCAGGAAGACTTCTTCCAACTCGGCCAGGCTCTCGCTGCCCACCGCAAAGACGATTTCATCCACTACGTGCTGGCGCAGAATGGCCTGCAAGTCGCCCACCGGATAGACCTTGTGCGAAACCTTCAGCGCGATCTCCGCCGGGAAACCTTCCGCGTGCTCACTCAGGAACCCGCGCAGTTTGACCCCGTAGTTGGCCGATGCTTCCAGATCGCGGCCTAACCGTAGGGCGCGTTCACCGGTGCCCACCACCATGACGTAGTGAGGAGCCCCGAATTCCCGCCGGATCACGCCTACGATGCGCCCCGCAGTGAGGCGGAAGAGCACCAGCAGAACCCACGCCAGGCTGGCAAACATCAGCAGGAATAAGCGGCTGAGGTCGAGCCGGATCAGGTATTCCAGAACCACCAGGCCCAAAGTTCCGTACACGCATTGCCTTGCGGTATCCCGCAGGATCACTGTGGGGTGGGCCGAATCCAGGCGGTCGTACACTTCCAGCCAGATCCCCAGAAGCACCCAGCCCACCAGCGCCCCACCCAGAACCAGCGCTTTTTGCTGCAGAGTGAGGTAAAACACAAAGTGCAGATGCAAAACGGCACGCGTCCGGTAGGCCGTCTCAAATGCCAGGGTAGTTAGGATGATGTCAGATAGCCCAAACAAAACACGGGCTTTACGCTGGCGACTAAACATCCGTGCTCAGGATAGCATGTGGCGCGTCCGAAACGACACTGCACCAGATCATAGGATGAGCCGGGCGTCACCCTCGCGCCGCGTGATGTGTTCGCGATCGAGGAATTCGAGCAATGGAATGGCATACTTGCGGGATATGCCGGTCCACTCCTTGAATGCGCCCACCTGAAAACGCGTCCCCCGCCGTGCAGCCAGCAGGGTGCGCAGTTGCGCCAGCGCCGAATGGTGGAACACCAGTTCCTCGTTGATGCGCACCAGGCGCTTGTCGCGCAACAGAATCTCCAGCAGCGAACGCGCCCGCCGTGGCTCCACGCCGGATTTCGCCAGCACCTCCGCCAGTGCGGGCGTGGCCAGTCCGGCCTGTTCGAAGGTGTGCTCCATGGCGGCGCGGGCCTGCTCTTCATCCTGCTGGAGCACCAGCGTGTGGCCGCGCGAGCGCACCGTTTCGCCCTCAGCCACCAGGTCTTTGGCCTCCGCCAGCAGGGCATCCAGCACGAAGAGAGGAGCTCCCGGCAGTTCACGGCTGCGCAAGTCCTGCCTGGCGATTCCCGGCAGCAGCGGATTGGCGCGATGGAACTCCCGCACGGCACGCACCAGCCCTTCGCGGGAGGCCTGAAACCAGGCGCGGTCCAGATACCAGGGTTGCGGCTGCGCAATGGCGACGATCGCGCCCTGCGCGGCCTCGGCGGCGATCTGGCGCGGCAGCCGGCCCGTGCGTGCCACCAGTTCCGCCATCCCCATGCCGAACTCCGCCTCACGCACCAGGGGGCCGACCGCGAGATTCGCGAGGCGCCCTGCCACGTCATCTGCTTTGCGGTAGCGCCGCTCCCCGATATCGAGCACTACGCCGCCCCCAATGGTCACCACCGGCGAGAACATCCGGATGATGAAGCGGTCGCCGGGCAGCAGGAGCGCCGGCTCGCGCAGCACCACGCGGACGTAGGCCGTGGCGCCGGGCTTCATCGCCGCCGCCCCGCCGAACAGCCGCACTTCCGCTTCGATTTCCGCCGTCCCGGAATGAAAATGCACCGGCGCGCGATGCTTGAGCGGTTTGGCCGAGTCCAGCAGATCCAGACGGCAATCCAGGTGCTGCACGGCGGCGAACAGCCCCGGCTCGCTGAGCACGTCGCCGCGTTTCAGGTCGGCCGCTTCGATATCGGCCAGGTTCAAAGCCGTGCGCTGTCCCGCCACGGCGCGCTCCGCCTTCGATCCGTGTACCTCCACGCCGCGCACGCGCAGGTGGCGTCCGGCGGGATAGACTTCCACTTCGCGCTCCTTCTCTACCGATCCCGAAATCATGGTCCCGGTGACCACGGTGCCGAAGCCCTTCACCGAGAAGACGCGGTCGATGGGCATGCGAAAATGGCCGCTCGCATTCTTCTCCGGCACCGCCGCCGCGCTGCGGGCCAGTTCCTTGCGCAGATCGTCCAGCCCGGCGCCGGTGATGGAACTGACCGGGACCATGGGCGCACCTTCCAGGAAGGACCCCGCGACCAGCTCCTCCACTTCCAGCTTCACCAGCCCCACCAGGTCCGCATCCACCAGGTCGGCCTTGGTGAGCGCGATGATGCCGCGCGGGATGCCCAGCAGGCGGCAGATATCGAAATGCTCGCGCGTCTGCGGCTTGATGGATTCGTCCGCCGCAATCACGAAGAGCACCAGGTCGATGCCGCCCACTCCCGCCAGCATGTTCTTGACGAACCGCTCGTGGCCCGGCACGTCCACGAAGCCCAGGCGCAGGGCGGGCGTCAGTTGCAAGTGGGCGAAGCCCAGATCGATGGTGATGCCCCGGCGCTTTTCTTCTTCCAGCCGGTCGGCATCGATGCCGGTGAGCGCTTTGACCAGGGCCGTCTTTCCGTGATCGATATGGCCGGCCGTTCCGACGATGATGTGCTTCATGGTAGCTGACAGCTTTCAGCTTACAGCCAGGTCGCAAGACGATGCAGCGGCCGGAGAACAACACGAAAACGGATTCCCGCCAAACCAGGCAGACTGAGGGTCAAGAGAGTGGCATGAGTTCCGTTGCCCGGTGAGTTTTCCCTTTCTGATAAACGCAGCCAGCACCCGCATCCTCTCATGAAAATGCCGAGCGGCGGATGCGCCGCAAACCCGTGCCGCCCTCGAATAATACAAGGCCGACGCCGCAAAGCGGTGGCAGGCGATTGATTTCGCCGCCTTTGCGAAATTAGTTGCCTCTCTTGAAAATTTCCGGGGTTCGGCCTCAATTCTTACGCTGCCGGTGTCAACGATACTTTGTGGCCCAAGCGTTCGAGGCGCTTTACCAAACTGCGCGTGACCTCTTCTTTGTCCCGGCGTTCCTAGTAATTCGCTCCCAGTTCCCGATATGCTTCTGGCCCCGACAACATGTACCAGATCGCCTGCAACATGCTATGGGGCCACTGCCCTGATTGCCCTGCCTTTCCCCCGGTGCCCCGACACACGCTGGTAGAGCGCTCGCCCATAGATGTTTTTCGTCTGCGCCACCGCCCATGCTACTTGCACCATGATCTTCTTGATGAATCGGTTTCCCCGCGGGTTCCGTCGTGACCGGCTCTTCCCCGCTCTTTCATTGCTCCCCGGGCACACCCCTGCCCAGGTTGTCAGATGGCGTGCCGTCAGAAAGGCATTCCTATCCACCCCGATTTCCCCCAGTATTGTTGCCGCAATTCGCTTGATTCCTGGTGCCATCATGAGCAACTGCATCGCCCATTCCATCGGTGGTAACCGCTTTTCTATCTCCTTCTCCTGTTCTTGGATCTGCTCCTCCAGCATCTCCAACAATTCCCAATGCTGACGCCGCACGAATCGATAGTGATCGTTTAACCGCCCGTCTAGTGCTGCCCGTAGTTCCGGAATCTTCCCTCGCAGTTTCCGCTGCGCCAACTCCGCCAGCACTTCAGGATTGGTCTCGCCTTTCACCATCGCCAGGATCATCGCTCTCCCGCTTACCCCAAGTAGGTCGCTCACCACCCTGTCCAGCTTCACAAAATACGGATGCAACAACGTCACTCGGCACACCGTTTCCAACTCGTCGTAGACCGGCCACCAATAATTGGCCGTCGATTCTATCGCCGCGTCCGTTCCTCGCATCTGCTGGAACCATCGAGCCATCGCCTGGAGGCTTTCCGCTTGGTGTCGTACTGCCGCACCTCACCTCCGTGATCCACTTGCCCTCCGCTCCCCGATAGACGACGCACACACTCACACTCTTTTTACGCACGTCGATGCCTGCGCAGGGCGTCTCGATTCCATCTACGAATAGTTCGTCCATGTCGGCTCCTTGCGCCGCCAAAGAACAGAGCTCATCGGTTCACTGTCTCTCTTACGTGCTTGCACCCTTCCGTGCTGCCACATTCTGGGGTTCGGCAGTTCCTGGCCAGACTGTCACGCGGGCTTTCACAGCCTCAATGGCTACTCGGCCTTGAGTTCCTTGACGGCTCTTATAGCTTAATACTCGCACCCATTTTCATGCATCTGGGGCGGCTCGCCGCCATCAAGCCGACTGTCACCGTTTTGCCCCGAATTAACCACTGAAATGATTTGCCCAGCCGCCTTTTCGTCACAAACCCAACCGCACCGGTGTTGAGCTATTGTGAACGCAAGCCGAGCCCTCGACCGGATGGAGACTCAGGAAACTGCTTTCGATTTCGACGAGTTCTTTCACGCTCACTACGCGCGCATCGCCCGCACCATCGCGCGCGTCGTCGGCGACCACGGTCGAGCCGAGGATCTCGCCGTGGAGGCGTTCTGGAAGCTCTGGCGAAACTCCGGCGCGCACGGTGAAAAGGCCGCCGGATGGGTCTACCGCACCGCCGTGCGCCTGGCACTCAACGATCTGCGCGGCAGCCAGCGCCGCAGCCGCTATGAACAACTCTCCGGTCCGGGACCGGCGTCTCTTACCCCGGAAGAGGTCCGCGCCGCCGAGGAGGAGCGCGAGCAGGTCCGCCGCGTGCTGGCCGTCATCGGCGAGCGCCACGCTGCGTTGTTGCTCCTCCGCAACAGCGGCCTCGCCTACACCGAGGTGGCCGCCGCCCTCGACCTGAACCCCTCCTCGGTGGGGACCATGATCGGCCGCGCCCAACAGGCGTTCCGAAAGGAGTATGTGAAACAGTATGGCGAAAAATGAAAACAACGTGAGCCGATGGGTGGATGAACGCCTTGGCGCTCTGGAGAGTGCGTCCGGCTGGCAGCCCGATTCCGGCCGCGGCATCGCCCGCCTGCGAGACCGCCAGCGCGCCGCGCGCCGCCACCGTATCGAGTGGATCGTAGCCAGCATGGCCGGTGCCGCCGCCTGCATCATTCTGGTCATGTCTTCGTCTGCGCCCGCTTGTGCGCAGACCCACAGTTGTCCTGCCGACCTGTCTCATGCGGCAAAACCCGCAGTGGACCTGCCGGTCGTGACTCCCGCGCCCACTCAGCCGCCCAACCAGCCGGTCACGGAGGTGCCCAAGCCCAAACCGGCCCCTGCTCCCGTACCCCCTAAGCCGGCCGCCCCAGCGGTGAATTTCAAGGAGACCGGATTCCCCACCGCCCCCATCGTCTGCGAAGTCTACACCGACTACGAATGTCCCCACTGCGCCCTGCTCTATCAGGAAATCATTCCGCTGCTGATGGATCAGTACGTCCGTACCGGCAAGGTGAAGCTGCTCCATCGCGATTTTCCCCTGCCGCAACATCCTTATGCCCGCCTCGCTGCCCGCTACGCCAACGCCGCCGGCGCCATCGGCCAGTACGACGCGGCGGTGAACCAGATCTTCCAGACTCAGAACATCTGGAGAGCGGACGGCAGTGTTGACGCGCAACTAGCCCAAGCGCTGTCGCCCGAAGCCCTGCAAAAGATTCGCGACTTGGTGGCCCACGACCCACATCTCGACGACACCGTCGCGGAAGATGTGAAGATGGGTACGAGCGACAACATCCGCAGCACCCCGACCCTGGTAATCGTCGCCAACGGCAAGCGCCAGGCCATCGGCGGAGTTCCCCAGTTCGATATGCTACAGACCTACCTGGATCAACTCCTGTCCGCGCGGTGATCCGGACCCCTCTCTCGAAAATCCCGAGCCGTGTGTCCGCCGCAAATCCGTGCCAGGCTCGAAATTCGCCGCCTTTTGGCGATTCTTAGTGCCTCGCTCGAATTTGCCCCTTCGCGAAATTCCGACGCGTATTTTCATCCTGCGGGGTGAGGCATCGCCTCATGAGCCGCCTGTCCCTACTTCACCCACACCGTGACCGCGTTGCTCGCCGTATTTCCCGCGATGACATACACCGGCAACTGTCCCGTGAGGCCCGCCGGCAGTTGGATATTGATCTGCCACAAGCCGGGAATGCCCATCTCATTGCTGTAGAGCACCTGCGCGGGCTGCCCGCCAACGATCACTTGCACTGGCGCCGATTGCGAAGCGTCCAACGGCCCGTGCCCGGTCCCGTAGATTTGCAGGATGGAGCCGGCGGCAGCCACGTTGGCCGCGCTGTTCACCGTGGAATCCTGATTCAGGATCGCCCCTGGCTGCGTTGGGTCCAGTGGCTGCAGTACAAACAGGCCGGGTCCTGCGCTGGCGATGGCCGCCTGTCCCGATGCCAGTTCCTTACCGCCCGCTCGCACCGAGAACGTGGCCGGACCCACGGCAGTCGCCGACGGCAACGTGAAGTTTACCTGCGTCGCCACGGCGGCTGAGATGGTCGCAGCCTTGCCGTTCACCAGCACTTGGTCCGGCACAGCGCCGAAGCTTCCGAATGCCGATGCCAACGATCCCGGAGCCACTCCCTGCTCCACCCGGTCGCTGGCCGCGTTCAATACCGTCGCGCTGCCCGATGGGGCCGCCGGTGCGCCTTTCCACCGGGCCAGGACGGCTGCCATTACCGGGTCATGCCGCGCAAAATAGTCGGCCGAAGTCAGCGGAACCAGCACGTCCGGCGCGAACGCGTTTCCCGCCGGAATGAACGGCTGCAGCGGAAAGAACTTCGTCGAGTATTGCCCCATCATCCGGCCGCTGGGCAGCGTGAACCGGAGCACGTTGCCGTAATCGCTGGGAGCGCCGCCGGTGGGCTCGCCGATCACCGTCAGAATGTTCTCCAGCCCCATTCCGGGAAGTAGCGCGGCTTCCTCCATCTGCTGGGTGCGCATCTCCATGACGTTGTCCACGGCGGATGAGAACGTGCCCTTGTCGATAACGGCGTAACCCTGGAACGCCGGATTCGCCAGCAGTCCGAGGAGGCGCTGTTCCACGCCGCCTAACAGCGGTTCGATGATGCCCGAATTGCCGCCAGGGTTGCCTCGAAAATCAATCACCAGCGTATTCACCGGCTGGGTATCCAATGTCTGCAGCACCTGGCTGGTGAAGTCCGCAAAAGGCGACGTCGGCATCTCGCTGCACATGTTGTATTTGATGTAGAGCAGCCGCAGAGACCGCATGTAAAAGAACCAATAGTTCTGTTTGCTGCTTTCGAGGTACCAGGGCAGAGGACCCTGTACTACCGAAGGCATGGAGTTCAGCGCCGCCGCCTCCGTCCCCACCTGCAGAGTAAACGTGTTGCCCCCGCGGTCGCGGAAGGTCAGCGGCGTCGTGGCCGTGGCCGGCGCCAGGTCCAGACCCTGCAGTATCTGCTGCACCGGAAGATACTGCGCGGCGGTCTCCTGCACCCACTGCATGTTCGAATGTGGAATCAGCGCCGCCATCTTCGCCAATACCTGGTCGATGGGTGTGCTCCCCACCTGCACCAGTTGGGTGCCCAGCGCCTGCGCGTAAGTGGACGAGGCCGCCGTCACGAACACACCGTCATCCAGCCACTGGAACTGCATCGGAAACTGTTGGAATCCCGTGGCCTGGTTCACGAACAGCATGGTGTGCTCATCGCCCGCCATGGCCACCAGTTCCTGCAGGCGGACATAGAATTCGGCATCGGTCAGGTTGGGGATTTGGCTGCCCAACAGGCTCGCCGCCTGGCTGTAATCGGCCGGGCTGAGCTGAAAGAAGAAGTTGATGTGGAGTTTGGGAAGTTGATTCGCTACGTAATCCAGGTCGCTCTGCAGCACCTGCTGATGCGAAAGCGATTGAGCCTGAATCGCCGCCGCGAGGAAAAGAAGAGGAATGAGGGAACGTATACATCGCATAGTGTAATACTAGATCAAAATTTGTCCTAACGCAACAGAAATGTAGTAGTCCTTTCGAGTCTCCCCGGCCTGCCGCCATAAAGCCGCGCCCCAACCCCCGCCGGAGCGCACCACGATCCACACTCGACGATACCGTCGCCGAAGATATGAAGATGGGCACGAATGTGCTGCAAGACCTACCTGGATCAACTGCTGTCCGCGCGGTGATCCAGGCTTTCACGGGGCCTGTCCCTACTTCACCCACACCGTCACCGCGTTACTCGCGGTGTTTCCCGCGATGACATACACCGGCAACTGTCCCGTGAGGCCCGCCGGCAGTTGGATATTGATCTGCCACAAGCCGGGAGTGCCCGTCTCACCGCTGTAGAGCACCTGCGCGGGCTGCCCGCCAACGATCACTTGCACCGGCGCCGATTGCGAAGCGTCCAGTGGTCCGTGGCCGGTTCCGTAGATTTGCAGGACGGAGCCGGCGGCAGCCATATTGGCCGTGCCGTTCACTGTGGAATCCTGATTCAGGATCGCCCCTGGCTGCTCTGGGTCCAGTGTTTGCAGTACAAACAGACCCGGTCCCGTGCTGGTGATGGCCGCTTGTCCCGATGCCAGTTCCTTCCCGCCCGCTCGCACCGAGAACGTGGCCGGACCCACGGCCGTCGAGGAGGGCAACGTGAAGTTCACCTGCGTCGCCACGGCGGCCAAAATAGTCGCAGCCTTGCCGTTCACCAGTACCTGGTCGGGAAGAGGGCTGAAGCTTCCGAATCCCGATGCCAACGATCCCGGAGCCACTCCCTGATCCACCCGGCCGCTGGCCGCGTTCAATACCGTCGCGCTGCCCGTTGGGGCCGCCGGTGCGCCTTTCCACCGAGCCAGGACTGCTGCCAGCACCGGGTCGTGGCGCGCAAAATAGTCGAAGGAATGCAGCGGTACCAGCACATCCGGCGCGAACGAGTCTCCCGCTGGAATGAACGGCGGCAGTGGAAAGAACGTCGTCGAGTATTGCCCCATCATTCGGCCGCTGGGCAGCGTGAACCGGAGCACGTTGCCGTAATCGCTGGGAGCGCCGCCGGTGGGCTCGCCGATCACCGTCAGAATGTTCTCCAGTCCCACTCCGGGAAGTTGCGCGGCTGCCTCCATTTGCTCGGTGCGCATCTCCATGACATTGTCCACGGCGGAAGAGAAGGTGCCCTTGTCGATAACGGCGTAAGACTGGAACGCCGGATTCGCCAGGAATGCGAGGAAGCGCTGTCCCAGGCCAGCTAATAACGGTTCGATGACGCCCGAAATGCCGCCAGGGTTGCCTCGAAAATCGATCACCAGTGTGTCCACGGGCTGGGTATCCAACGTCTGCAGAACCTGGCTGGTGAAGTCCGCAAAAGGCGATGCCGGCATCTCGCTGCACATGTTGTATTTGATGTAGAGCAGTCGCAGAGACCGGGTGTAAAAGGACCAGTAATTCTGGTTGCTGCTTTGCAGGTACCAGGGCAGGGGACCCTGTGCCGCCGAAGGCATGGAGTTCAGGGCCGCTGCCTCCGTCCCGACTTGCAAAGTAAACGTCTGGACGCGGTCGCGGAAGGTCATCGCCGTCGTGGCGGTGGCTGGAACCAGGTCCAGACCCTGCAGTATCTGCTGCACCGAAAGATACTGCGCGGCGGTCTCCTGCACCCACTGCATGTTCGAGTGTGGAATCAGTGCCGCCATCTTCGCCAATACCTGGTCGATTTGTGTGTTGCCCACCCGCACTAGTTGGGTGCCCAGTGCCTGCGCGTAAGCGGGCGAGGCGGCCGTTACATAGACGCCGTCGTCCAGCCACCGAAACTGCATCGGAAACTGCTGGAATCCCGCGGCTTGATTCACGAACAGCATGGTGTGCTCATCGCCCGCCATGGCGACCAGTTCCTGCAAGCGGACGTAGAACTCGGCATCGGTCAGGTTGGGGATTTGGCTGCCCAACAGGCTGGCCGCCTGGCTGTAATCGGCCGGGTTGAGCTGAAAGAAGAAGTTGACGTGGAGCTTAGGAAGTTGATTCGCTACGTAATCCAGGTCGCTCTGCAGCACCTGCTGATGCGAAAGCGATTGA
>OKRF01000396.1 GCA_900290315.1 Candidatus Sulfopaludibacter sp. SbA3
ATTTCAGCAACGGCGGCGGCACCACTGTGGGACCGGATGACCTTTCCTTCGCCACCTTCGGCGACGATCTGGCCCTGCTGCGCAAAGCCCCCCGATACGGCAAGAGGCCGTACACGCCCGAGGAACGGACGGCGTACTGGGCCCAGCTCCTGCAACACGAGTTCTTTCACCACCTCTTCAGCCGGTACCCGAAGTTCCAACTCGAAGCGAGAAGTCATCAGTGGTTCGATCGCCGCGCGTGGCCGGCAGATTTTGAAGGACAACTGGAGGCTGACTATTACGCCGAAGCACTGCATAAGCGCTTGCAGACCCTGGCCGATCCACCGCTGTATGCCGCACTGCGGGTAGCCGTTCCCGAGGGCGTAATCTCGAAAATCACTCCCGCCATGCTGGCCGGCTCGTATCGGCGGAGCCCGGTCTCCCGCCATGCTGGCCGGCTCGTATCGGCGGAGCCCGGTGACGAACGGCTGGCATGAGGGCCGAATCGTCATCGAAAAGGCCGGACTCCGTTGGACCAACAACGCCAATGCCAGTTGGGAACTCACCCCGGACCTGGGCCGCCTCGCTCTGCGCACTGGACCCGGCAACCCCTACTACCGGAACGACCCCGATGGTGGAGCTTTCGAAATTGTCCTTCGCCGCGGCGCGAGCGGCGAGTATCTTCCAGAGGTTGCCGGCTTCAAATTCCTTCGCGAGTTTTACGAAAAGCGCTAACGCTTCGGCAGCAGGTTTTCCAAACGGTCCAGGCCGAGGTAGATGCAGATGCCGTCGGTACGGGACTGGAATTGCGCATCGTGCATGACGTATAGGTTCCACGCGCCCTTCGATCCCAGGATCGGGTCCACCGTACGGACTTCGTACGGAGGCCCGTCGTATTGGAACGAGATCACGTTGTCGCGGACGGTGCCGGCCTTTTGGAATCCATCGTGAGGAAGCAGCGAGAGGATATACCGCCCCTGATTGGGCGCGCTGAGCCAGATGGTGGCTCCGGGTTTGACGGTCAGACCCGTACGGGTCGTGGCCGGCTGGCCGTTCACCAGCACCACCATCCGGTCGCCGTTGATGTGCACCGCGCCGTCATCGGGTGTGTAGTCCCGCGGTTCCGCGGTAGAGGTCGCGGGAATGGCGCTTTGCCCGCCCGATAGCTGAAAGTAGTCCACTACCTTCTGCTTGCCGTCGGGACTCACCAGGATATCGAGCGCGATGGTGTCGCCTTCATTCACCACGGTGGGCGGGGGATATTTGGGCAGCGGCACGGGAGTCAAAGTGGTCGATTGCGCGGTGAGCGGGGAGATGGTGACGGTGTATTGGCCCGGGCCCGGCCCGGACACGGCTGTCAGATCGTAGCCGAAATACTGCTGATGCACTTCGTCGTTCAACTGGCGATGTACGGTCATGTGATCGATCTTCACGCCGCCCGTGAGCCGAATGTCCGACATATGAGCGGGCGGCGGTTCTACTACGGTGGTGTAGTGAAACCGGAAGCCCACGCCGTTGCTGTACATCCCGGCTGAACCGGATTGGAGCGTCCCTGGACGCGATTCCGATGGTTGACCCATGGCCGCCAGGGCACAGATCAAAAACAAGCTAATTCTTACCATTTTCTCTCCTGATGATTCTGGGCCGTAGTTCGACTACGGGTCTGAGTTCGTTGAAGGTTAAGTCGTGAGCGGGCGTGGAAACCACCGTCGGCTTGAATGCGGGAGGCGCGGGTTGTGCGGCGCGCCATGCCGCGGCCGCGAGTAAAAGAGCCAGACAGCATGCCACCGGCAGGGGCACACGAATGGAGACTGTCCACATGCGCCTCCACCACGAACCGGGCGCCGGCGGAAACAGGGCCGCCCGCAGGTGGGGCGGCGCCGCTGGAGAAGTCCACTGGTTCAGCAGATCGTCCAACTCCTGCTCGGAAAGTTCGTCGTGCTCAAACGGTTCCATGAATACCTCGTACCTTTCGATACGGCGCCAACTCGCGCCGCAGACGCTCGCGGGCGCGATGCAGCCGCGACTTCACCGTTCCCGTATCGGCGCCCACTATCTGGGCGATCTCTTCCAACGTGGCGCCTTCGTACTGGAACAGCACCAGCGCCTCCCGCTGCAGGAGCGGCAGCAGCGCCACGGCTCGTTCTACCGCGCTGGCTACGTCCAAAGCTGGCCGCGGATCGGACGCCGGTATCACATCGTCCAGATCCACGGGATTTCCTCCCTGGTCGCGATAGTGCTTCAGCGCCAGGTTGCGCGCGATAGCGAACAGAAACGTTCGCATGCTGCCGCGAACGGGGTCGAAGCGTCCCGGCGCGCGGAGCACGGCGAGGAAACACTCCTGAGTGATATCTTCGGCCACATCCGCGCGCCGTGTCAGGCGGTAGGCGAAGCTGAAAACCGCTCCGTGATATCGGTCGAACGCTTGTTCCAGGCTCACTTCGTTTCTAACTACTATTACCGCGTGGAGCGCTCCAGGATACGGTGGCGCAAACCAGGAAGACACCCTCGAAAATCCCGAGCCGGTGCGCACGCCGCAAATCCGTGCCAGGCTCGAAATTCGCCGTCTTTTGGCGAATCTTCGTGCCTGGCACGAATTTGCCCCTTCGCGAAACCCCGACGCGTTCCCCCATTTTCATACCCATCGTTGCCCGCGAGCGGGCCCCC
>OKRF01000100.1 GCA_900290315.1 Candidatus Sulfopaludibacter sp. SbA3
CGCCCGCCATCGGGACGAGGCCTTGTCCCGCGGGGAGCAGCGGCTCGCGACTGTGCCGGACGCGGCGACCATCGAGGCCTTGATCGACGCGGCTTTCTGGGCGAGTCTGCGGCGCGAAGAGGGGTACGAGCCACGGATTTCGTTAGCGTTCCTTTCGCCGCAGGAAGCCCAGCATCCGCTCCTCTTCGAACGTCCTATGCCGCTTGCTCCGGCTGGCCTCACGCGCGTGGCGCCGGCTGTGGAACGCCCGGGGATTCATTTGGGTGTCTGGCGAGACCGCGGCGAACTGTGCGTTTGGGGAGCCACACAAGCCATTCCCGTCTTGTGCTTCGTGCTCGAGGTCGCGGCGCCCGGCCTGCTTGTGGTCAAGCATCATAGCGGCGAAGAATTGCGCAAGTTCATCAACGTCGCGGTGCTGGAGGGCGATCAGATCAAGCTCGTCCAGGAGTGTGCCTCCCATCGTCCCGATTCCTCGCCGCTGCTGAAGCAACTGGCGGTCTCCATGCGCGCGCACGGCCGCGGCGGACTGCTGCTCATTGTTCCTGCAGGCACCGGATTGTGGCAAGAGTCCATCGTCCAGCCCGTGCCATACTCCGTCTCACCGCCCTTCAGCGAACTCGCTTTTCTGAACAGCAAGACCCCCGATCCAGCAGTTGCGGCAATTGGCGGCCTGACAGCCGTAGACGGCGCTGTCGTGCGCAAAGATCGCACGCCGGCGGGGCTCGTCTCGAGTCGAGCAGGTCACACTCACCGAGCCGATCGAAGGCGTCATGCCGGCCCTGGTCCATCTGGAACAAATAGGCGGCACGCGGCATTTGTCGGCGGCGCAGTTCGTTCACGATCAGCGGGACGCGGTCGCGCTGGTGGCTTCCCAAGACGGCCGCTTCACGGTCTTCGAGTGGTCGCCAGCCGAGTCCCTGGTTCACGCACACAGAATCGAAACGCTGCTGCTCTGATCGAGGCAATTTTTGAATCCCTTCCAGTTGTGTGACACTCCATATATCCGGGAAGATCAGATGACAATGGAAAGTCACAAGCTCGCCTGTCTGGAGGTCCGCGGTGGCAATCATCTGGCGGCGTACGCGGTGGAGTTGCCGGGTTTGACGGGCTGGGTCTCCTGCCATCCTCTGCAGCCTTCTCCCGGAGGCGGGGATGTTTATTACCTGACCTCCTGCAGCCAGGGAGTCGTGGCGCGCATAGCCATCGCCGATGTGGCCGGCCATGGGGAATCGGTCAGCACGGCCGCAACCCGCCTGCGCGACGCGCTGCGGCAGCATGTGGAACAATGGGACCAATCGACCTTGATCCGCCAGTTGAATAACACCTTCCTGAAGGGCGCACGGAGGTCCCAGTTCGCCACGGCCTTCGTGGCCAGCTACTATTCCGGTTCCGGCGAATTGCTTTTTACCAACGCTGGTCATGTGCCTCCCCTGTGGTATCGTGCTGCTGCGCAGGAGTGGAGCTTTTTGTCCGACTCAACTCCGCTCAGCAAAGAGATCGTCGACCTTCCGCTAGGGCTCATTGCAGGAACCTCGTATAGCCAAACCGGGGTGCAGTTGGAACCCGGAGACCTTCTTCTGATGTACACGGACGGCGTCAGTGAATCTTATGATGCGTCCAGGACGCAATTGGGGCTGGAGCGGCTGTTGTCCATCGCCCGGGATCTTCCGACCGAATCCCCCGTGGCAGCCGGCAAAGAACTGCTGGCGGCCGTCGCCCGGTTTCGCGGCGCGGCGCCGGCCGCGGATGACGAAACCGTGTTGGCCTTGCAACGCCGTTCGGACTGAAATAACTATGGATGACGCTCCACGCCGCCTGCAAATCAAATTCTCCGTGCCGAGCGATCCGCGATATTTGGGCGTCATTCGCGGCGCCATCGGCCCCCTCGCCGCCGTGATCGGATGGGACGAATCCGAATGCCGGGCCATTGTCCTGGCTGTCGATGAGGCCCTCACCAATGTCATCCGGCACGCCTATCACAATCGTACTGATTGTTTAATCGAGTTGGAATGCAGGGAGAGCGCAGACGGGCTGGAGATTACGTTGTTGGACAACGGCGACGCGCCGGACAGATCAAAACTATGTGCACGACAAATTGGCTGCGATCAGCCGGGCGGCCTGGGAACTCACATCATCAAGCAGGTGATGGACAAGGTTTCCTACGAACAGTCGCCCGAAGGAAATCGCTTTGTGGCGAGCAAGAGCCTGAGGAGAACCTCGTGAGAGTCTCCGTTCGTGAAGTGGGAATCGCCAAGGTGGTGGAAGTGGAAGGAGAGGTGGATCTTGGCACGTCTCCGGACCTCCGCCGCGTTCTTTTCGAAGTCCTGCCGACTGTGGGCAAACTGGCGCTGAACCTGGGAGCGATACGCTACATAGACAGCTCAGGAATTGCCACCCTCATCGAAGTGCTGAAGCGTGCGCAGAATCTCAAGAAGGAGTTCGTCCTGTTTGGCCTGAGCCCGGCAGTGCTGGAGGTATTTCGACTCACTCATGTGATTCGGGTGTTCTCGGTCTTTCAAACCGAGCAGGAGGCATTAGGAACATAGGAATGCAATGGGTGGCAGACGTGGGTGCCGCAACCGGGCGAAGCATCGCCTATGTGGGAGGACTGGCCGGGATTTTCGGCAAATCGCTCCAATTGCTGTTCCTCTCGCCGCTCAAGCGCACCCGCATGCTGCAGCGCGCCGTTCATGAAGCGGCCGCCGCGGGCGTGGGCGCCCTGCCCATCACGTCGTTGATCACGTTCTTCGTCGGCGTCATCATCGCTCTACAGGGCGCCTATGAGCTGCAAAGATTAGGGGCCATGCAGTTGGTGGCCAGCCTCGTGGCAATCGCCATCACCAGGGAGTTAGGGCCGTTGATCACCGCGATCGTGGTGATCGGAAGGTCCGGCTCGGCCTTCGCCGCCGAGATCGGGACCATGCGAGTGACCGAGGAACTGGATGCGCTGCAGACGATGGCGCTCGATCCGGTAGCCTTTCTGGCCGTCCCCAAATTCCTCGCTATGGCAGTCATGTTGCCCTGTCTCGCCATATGGGCAGACCTCATGGGGATTCTGGGTGGCGCCTTGTTTGGAGTGGTGGGCGGCGGTTACACTTTCAGAGGCTATATGCTTGCCACCCGCGACGCCCTGTTCCTCCGCGACATCACCAGCGGAGTTGTCAAGAGCGTGGTTTTCGGCCTGGTGATCACCGCTGTGGGATGTCACGAGGGCTTCACCACGGGGTCCGGAGCCGAAGAGGTCGGCCGCTCCACCACGTCGGCTGTGGTCATCTCCATTCTGCTGGTCATCCTGATTGACCTGGTTTTTACCGCCATCTTCTACCTGGCGCGGGGGGGAACCTAGGCAGCATGGCAGCTTCCTGCTCCCCGGACCCCATCATCTCGGCGCGCGATCTGCGAGTACGTTTCGCGGATCGGGAAGTTCTGCATGGACTCACTTTCGATGTGTGGCGCGGCGAGACTCTGGTCGTGATTGGCGGTTCGGGCTCGGGCAAGAGCACCATGCTGCGAACGCTGGTGGGCCTCCAGCCGCTTTCGTCCGGCCAGGTACAAGTCAATGGAGTCGACCTTTCCACGGCGAGCGCCCGCCAAATGGACGCCATCCGCAAACGCATCGGCCTGGCTTTCCAGGGTGGCGCTTTGATCGGCTCCCTTTCCGTCGGCGGAAATATTGCCCTGCCGCTGCTGGAACACACCTCGCTCGAACGCAGCACCATTGAGGTCATGGTGCGGATCAAACTGGAGCAGGTAGGCCTAAGCGGATTCGAGAACTACAACCCCTCGCAACTCAGCGGAGGCATGCGGAAACGCGCGGCCTTCGCCCGGGCCATGGCGCTGGATCCGGAGATCCTGTTCTTCGACGAACCTTCCGCGGGGCTGGATCCCATCACCGCGGCCGGCATCGACGAACTGATCCTGAGCCTGAAAAAGGCTTACAGCCTCACCATGGTGGTGGTGACGCACGAACTGGCCAGCGCATTTTTGATTGCGGACCGAATCGTGCTGATCGATCATGGCAATATCGCCGCCATGGGGCCGGTCGAAGAAGTGCGGAACAGTCAGCACCCCAGGGTCCGTCAGTTTCTGGATCGCGTTGCGGATTCCAACCAGGACGACGATGTAGACCACTTGCGCATCTACACGGAAGGGATCAGGTNNNGGGGCTGTTCGTCCTGATTGCGGCGGGCCTGCTGCTGGGCGCGGTGGTTGTGATCTCAGGCGGGCTCGGGGTTGCCACGGTGTCGCATCGGGCTTACTTCAAATTCGCGGGGGGCGTGCAGCCAGGCGCGCCCGTTCGGTTCGGCGGCATGCTGGTAGGCAAGGTAGTGGGAGTCCATGTGGACCCCGGGAATTCGACACGAATCGAAATCGACCTTACCGTGGGGCGGGACGCGCCCCTGAGAACTGACAGCGTCGCCAAGATTTCGACGCTGGGCCCATTGACGGACAACTATATCGAGATCACCACGGGCAGCGAGGGCGCACCGCTCGCAGCGCCCGGTTCTGCCCTCTTATCGGCGGAAGCCTTCGGCTTACCCCAATTGGGGGACGCCGCGCAGGCCATGATGCCTGACCTGCAGAGAGCGCTGCAGAAGCTAAACCAGAACCTGGACGGACTCCAGGTCACGCTGTCGCGGGCCAACGATCTGCTCAACGACCACAATCGCGCCAACATCGCCGGGGCGTTGAATGGCGTCGATCGCATGGTAGCCGAGGTCCGGCCCAAAGCGAATGACACGCTGGACAACCTCAACGGCATGCTGAAGGAGACACGTCCGCAAGTTGCCGCCAGCCTCAACAACGTACAGGAATTGACCAGCCGCCTTAAGCCCCTGCTCGATTCCCTCAGTGCTACTACGGCTCGCGCCAACGAGACTCTGGGGCATGTGGATTCCACCCTGATGGAGAACCGGCCGGACATTCGCGCCGCGGTGACTGGTTTGCGGGAGACGCTGGCGAAGTCTACTGGACTCCTCAACCAATTGACTCAGACATTGGATCAGAATTCCGGTAACATCGATGACTTACTGGATAACATCCGCATGACCACCGAGAATCTGAGAACCCTCACGGAAACATTGACGCGTTCTCCAGCAAGCCTGATTCGTGGTATCAGGGTGCCGGACCGCAAGCCGGGGGACCGTAAATGAAATCCCTTTTCCTGGTGATCGCCGGGTGCCTGATAAGCTCCGGGTGCATCTCGACCAAGCCGGTACACTACTACACGCTGGCGACAACGGCGCCGCCGGCGAATCGGTCCAAATCGGACGGTCTCATTCTTCTGGTGGGCAGCATTACATCGCCGCCAGCCCTGCAGGACAGCCGAATTCGATACCGGGCCGGTTCCAACGAGGCCGGAGCGTACGAATACCACCGTTGGACGGAGCAGCCGGGGTCGATGGTCCGCAACGCCCTGATGCGGGCGCTGCGGGAGTCGGGAAAGTATCAGCGTGTGCTGGAATCCGGCAGCTCCGCCAATGGCGATTACCTGTTGCGCGGTAAGCTCGAGGAGTTCGACGAAGTGGATCTCGCTTCCATTCAAACGAAGATCTCCCTGCACCTGGAACTGGTGGACCGGAAGACCAACCAACATATCTGGGACCACTCGGTGGAGCGCGAGGAGCCTGTCAGTGGCAAGACTGTCGCTGAAGTGGTGCAATCGCTCGACCGGAACCTGCAGCACGTAGTCAGTCAGATCGGCGATGAAATCGACCAGGTCGTCGCTGTGCGCCACTGATCGCTGTGCGCCACTGATGCGGAGGAACTGGTGCCTTATTTATCCCACCGGCACCATCATTGAGCCCACCAGGTTGGTGGCGGGATCGTAGACGATGACGCGCAGTCTTTCGATGCCTTCCGCGGCGGGGTGATCCTGGGTGAGGAGGATGCCATCCTTCATCGCCGCGGCGCGCTGCTCTTCGGTCATGCTCACGTTCATGGCGGCGGGCGGAGCGATGGACTTGGGCCCCTTGGCGGTGTAGTCCACCACGGTCATCACCAGGCTGGCGGTGAAGTGGCCGTCCTTTTCAGTCACCAGGGCATCGGCGTAATCCACGCGAATCTGCAGATGCCCTTTGGTATCGGTCACGCGCACTCGCATCTCAGGCGAATCGAAGGGACTCGATACCGCCGCCTGCAGCGCGCCGCGCATGGCGGCCGTGGCATCCGGGCGGTCCGCATAGTAACCCTCGGGGAACAGCAGGTCCATTCCGCGGCGGCCGCTGGAGACTTTCACTTTGTGCAGTTTTCCGTCCCAGTTGTCGGCCGCGGGGTAGTAGCCGATGGTGTAATTGCCGCGCCAGGCATCGGCCGCCTGAGCGACCGCTTTGCCGATGCTGTTGGAGGTGAAGAGGCGCCCGCCGGTGAAGTTAGAGATCTGCTGCAGCGTCTCCACACTGGCCAGGTCGCTCGCCGAAGGCACCGCGGAGGTGGAAGGATTCACGGTGTACACGGTGACTTTTGCCTGCGCGCAGGCTTCCGCGAATTTACGCACCAGTGGCTTGTAGTCGATTTCCTCTCCGCCGCTCGCCAGCCGCAGCGAGATGGGGATGCCGCGCGAGATCCACACGATGTTCTTGCGGCCGGGAATCATGGCAATGGTGGAAACCACTTGCGTGAGCGCCTCATAGGTTCGCCGCACGCGGTCGTCTTCGATCAGGCCGCTCTGCCGCAGCCGATTGGCATTCTTCAGGGCGTCGTCGAGCAGCGGCCGGATGTTTTTGGTCCACGGAGTATCGGCGGGCCGGACATCCGCCACCGAATTCGGCAGGGGATGAACCGGCTGCAGCTTGATGTCCGGCGTCAGCAGGTAGAAGTACAAAAAGTCGCTGGTCTCACGGGGCTGGAGGGAATGCACGATCTCATCGGATGAGAATGCGCGATTGGTGATGTCCGCATTCAGCAGGTCGAACAGCACGACCGTGGCATGCGAGAAGACGCCGGGTGTGCGGGCGGCTGCGTGGAAGAACGCAATCGCCTGATCCTTTCCGGCATCCTGAAGCTGAAAATCGGCCTTGGTCAGGTCGCCGATTGGCTGGCCGTGCCCGTCGAAGGCATCCACATTAAGCCGGACCATCGGCGGCTGGGCGGCGGCGGCTCCGGCGAGCGCGGCAGCGAGAGCGAACTTAACGAACTTCCCCATGTTTGATTTTCCCTTGATTTCGAGAACGGTAATGGAATACGGCGGAAACGTGTGGGTGGGACATCATAATAAGGGCTTTCAGCCCATCCATTGCGGATTGCGCGCGGTGCCGTCCTGCCGCGTCGTGGTCTTGAATGTTTCCAGTTTGCCGGAGAGGGCCGCCTCGCGCGTCTTGGCCAGGAGCGCCGAGAGCTGAGCCGGAGTGAGCGGCTTGAAAGTTCGCGCCGCTTCGAAAGCCTGGTCCAGCATCTTGCTGTCGGACATCCCGGTGATCACCACGCTGGTGGGCAGGCTCAGAGCATAATGCAGGCACTCGATTCCCGTGGCCAGGCCGCGCTGCGGCAGCGCTCCCGCCGACATCGGCTTCATTCCCAGAACGGCGATTCCCTGTTCCACCAGTTTGGGCACCACGTTGTGCGCGAAACTGCGGAACTGGGCGTCCAGAATGTTGAGCGGCATCTGCGCGCTATCGAAATGGAAGTTGTGCGCCTGCGCCTGCTCCAGCATGCGCAAATGCACCAGGGGATCTTTGTGGCCGGTGAATCCGATATAGCGGATCTTGCCGGCCTTTTTCGCCTCCAGCAGCGCTTCCAGTGGGCCTTCGTTGAAAAACCGGTCGGGATCTTCGAGGCGGATGTTCTCGTGAAACTGCATGAGATCCACGTGGTCGGTCTGCAGCCGCTGCAACGATTCGTCGATCTGGCGGGCCGTGCTGGCCTTGGTGCGGCCATCGAACTTGGTCATCAGGAAGACCTTCTGGCGGTATCCGTCCCGCAGCGCCTTGCCCATCCACACTTCACACTTGCCGTCCATGTAATCCCAGCAGTTATCCATGAAGGTCATGCCGCGATCGATGGCGCTGCGCACGAGGCGCGAGGCTTCCTGATCGTCTTTGGCGACGCCGATATGATAACCGCCCATGCCGATGGCCGAGACTCGTTCGCCGGTGCGGCCCAGCTTGCGGTAAATCATGTCGCCGCTGCGCTCGTCATCGGCGAAGACGGATTCGGCGATGAGAGCCGCGAGTGAACTTTCCAAAAAATTCCTGCGCTTCATGCCTGGAATATATCAGAATCGGGGGGCCGGGGAAGGTGGCGCTTCGCGCGTCTTTTTTGCCTACCCCAGGAGCAGGGTGGAACGACCGGTGGAGGGGCTGGGTAACGCCGGCGATCTTGTCGCCGGTCGGCCAGTGCAACCGGCGGCGAGACCGCTGGCGCTACCAACCGCCGGTTTTTCGTGAATTTTCGCGGGGCGGTCCGCCCCTTATTGACATCTCTCGAAAATGCGAACTACGTATACGCCGCAAAGCGGTGGCAGGCGATTGATTTCGCCGCTTTTGCGAAATCTGTTGCCTCTGCCCGCATCGCCCTAAGAAGACAGACGACAAAAAACGATCGTCTGTCCCACGGGGCTAAGGAATTTTCATCGGGGCGGGTGAGGCATCGCCTCGTGAGCCAACGTCGCCCCCATTTTCATCCCGCTGCTGGCGAGAAGGCGGCGTCCACTTCGGGATGGTTGGTAGCGATGGGGCTCGGCGTGGCGAGCTAGCTGGGGGGCATTTTTGTAAGTAATTGAGATCAGGGGAAATCTCGTCCCCTAACGAACACTGCGCAAGAAGTCTTCCGCCACCTGCACTACCGAACGATGATCACCATCCACGCTGTGATTGAGTCGCCGCATCACCGCATCCGTGAATTTGCCCGACAACTCTTCGAGCGCCGCGCGCAGCCCCGGAAAACGGGCCAGAGCCTCCTCGCGAACCAGCACGCTGCAATCGTACGGCGGGAAGTAATGGCGATCGTCCCGCAGGATGGTCACATCGCGCACCGCCGCGAGCCCATCGGTGGAGTTGGCCGCGATCATATCCGCCTTGCGGCTGTCCAACGCCGCATAGAGCAGCCCCAGATCCATCGTCACTGGCGTCCCGGCCGTCCGCAGCTTGTAAGTCTGGAGCAACCCGTCCAGACCATCGGGGCGGGAGGCAAATTCCGGACCCGCGCCAAGCCGCCACGCCTGCGCATGCGCAGCCTGCGAGAGCGACGAGATGCCCAGCCGCCGCGCATCGTCTCCCCGCACGATCATGGCGAAGGTATCGACGAAGCCCAGCGGGGCGAGCCACTCCACATGCCACTGGCGGCGATACGCATCGCTGACCAGAGCCAACACCGCGCTGGAATC
>OKRF01000203.1:0-152 GCA_900290315.1 Candidatus Sulfopaludibacter sp. SbA3
ATCTCGTACGGCCGCCGTTCCGGCCGCCAAGATGCGGGCCAAGTGAGGATGGACGAGCGTGGCTGCCCGGTTCCACTCAGCCACCAGTGCATCGGCTTGGTCCCGGTCCGCCGGTACGAGTTGGATGGCGGCTTTGCCGGAGGCACATCGGC
>OKRF01000203.1:162-8834 GCA_900290315.1 Candidatus Sulfopaludibacter sp. SbA3
TGGATGGCGGCTTTGCCGGAGGCACATCGGGTAAGGAAGACCGCGTGCGCATCACTGCCGCCGAGATAACGCTCCAGCGGGAACTCCCCGCCGGCAAGCTCGCCCTCGCACTGTTTCCAATCGGGCATTTCAACCAAGAATCAGCATATCGGTTTTCGCATTACCGCCGCAGTCCTTCCACGATCATGATGTTGCTGCCGGAAAGGTCGATCTGGGCGTACAGGATGCGTCCGCCATCGCGCGTGGTGCAAAAATCCGGGGTGGCGCGGTCGGCCGGTCTCGGAATGGCCGCCACTTTTTCGGCGCGGCCGGTGGAGAAACGATAAAAGAGGATAGGACGAACGGCGTCAACGACCGCTTGCGGCTGCAGGTCGGCCGTGAAGTCCGCGTAATAGATCCCGGATTCGGTCACCGACCACCAACCGTGAAATACCACGCCGGCGATTACCCGGATCGCTGTGCCACCGGCGGAGGGCATCTCCCAAAGATCGTTGACATAACGGTTTTGCACGAAGAACAGGCGGCTGCCGTCCACCGATTCTGCAGCTTCCCAGCCGCCATCCGCCATCCTGGGTCACGCGGACGGCGGCGGCCGGAGCCACGTCGGTTTGATTGGCGGGGACTTTCCAGATCTCGTAGCGCCCTGTCAGATTGGCTCCGAAGTAAATCCACTTACCGTCGCGCGACCAGTTGGGGCGGATGGTCTCGCAGTCCCAATTGACAATCATGCGAGACGGGCCGCCATCCGGCGAAAGCGCGTAGATCCGGTGATGTCCCGTGGCTGCTACGTCGAACACGATCTGGTGGCCGTCGGGAGACCATTTGGGAGACCCGGGAGGTGTATCGGCGGCGCCGAACGAAGTCAGCGCGACGGGGTGAGAGCCATCCGACGAAGCCTGCCAGATTTCCTCGGGACCGCTGCGGTTGGAGACAAACACAATGGTCTGTCCATCTGGCGAAAACTGTGGACTGCCATCCTTGCTGCTGGAAGCCAGCAGGTGAGTAGCTTCGCCGTGCGGAGGGGCAATGCTGTACAGATTCGTCACGGTCTGGTTTCTTTGGTAGGCGAGGATGGGCCGGGCGGGTTCCCGGCCGGAAGCGGGATGGAAGGCTATGGAAGGAAAGCTCCCACCTTCGCCCGCGCCGGCAAGAGGCGTGGGCGCGGAAGGTGTCCGATCCAGGCGGAGCCGGGCCAGGCCCCAACGGCCGCTCGTCCGGGTGGAAACAATGATTTCGTGATTAGAGAGCCAGGTCCAGCCGCGCACCGGCAACCCGGCGGAAGCCATACGGACCGCGGAGCCACCCTCTGCCGGCACGGCAAAAAGGGTGAAGGGCGCCTTGGCATCGGCACGCTTGCCAAATCCAAACCGCCGGCCGTCCGGCGAAAAACCGAACGTGATGAAACTGTAGATTGCGGAAACGGGAGTCGAGAGCTTTCGCTTCTCGGCGGTGCGGACCGAGACGGACCACAAGGGGCTGGATTCCTCGCGGCTTTGACGCTCGCCGAAGAGTACGGAACTCCCATCGGGCGACCAGGCCAAACTGAATCCGGACTCCTCGCCCAGCTTGCGGGGCGTTCCGCCGAGGGCGGAAATCAGCATGATGTCCTGCTGGTGACGCACGTAAGCAAGGTAAGATCCGTCCGGCGACCAGCATGGGAAGTCGGCATTATTGGCATCGGAGGTGAGCCGCCGCACGTCCCCCCCGCCAATGCCGGCCAAATAAAGGTCACTCCTCAGGGCGTGGCCTCCGTCCCAGGCGAAGGCGACCTGGGTGCCATCGGGAGAGACGGCGGGGTGCATTTCGTTGCCGATCTGGCTGGTCAATGGCGTTACGCGCAGCGGCGGCATTTCCTCGGGTCCGCTCAAACCTCGCTGCATGACCGGGACCAGGAACCACGCAGCGGCGGCAAATGCCGCGAACCATTTCTGCCGTCGATTCAGCGGTGGCGTCGCGGCCAGGGGCGCCGGCGAAAGCGCGAGCGGAGTCTCCACGGCCGCCACGGGCGTCTCCCCGCCCGGGGACGGGGCCGGCGGAAACAGAATCTGCACGGGTGCAATAAAGCGATACCCATGCCGCGGGATCGTCTCAATGAACCGTGGATTGCTGGCGGTGTCTCCTAGCGTCTGGCGTATCTTCTTTATTGCGGTGCTTAAGCCCGCGTCGAATGCCACGAAGGTGTCCGTCGGCCAGAGTTCCCGGTAGAGGTCGTCGCGTGTGACCACTTCGCCGGCGCACGCTACCAGGCGGATGAGCAGCCGCAGCGGCTGCTCTTGCAGCTTCAGCCGAACGTCGCCGCGGGACAACTCCAGGCGCGCCGGGTCTAGCCGGAATTGACCGAAAGTATACACTAGCGACGGTCTTTTGCCCTGGACTGCGCGCTCCGGCATTCCATCTTCCCGTTGGACCGATTGCCATAGTATATCCCAGGCAGTTCAGACGTCCCTGTAAGCCGCCGTTTTTCTTTGACTTGGCAGGTCAACTCGAGTTCAAGAGAAGTTCTGATGCTGTCCATGGACTGGAAAGGGCTGACGGCCGTAATCTACCGACCATGCAGACAATTCTCAGAACCCCCATTCAGTATGCGATGCTCCTGGCGGCCGCCCTCCCGTTAGCTGTGGCACAGTCCGGAACGGCCCAGGCGGGCAACCCGACTTTCCATGCCGAGACGCGTCTCTCCATGGTCCACTTTCACGTGGTGCAGGGCCAGCGTTTCATCGGCGGAGTCAAGCTGAGCGACCTGGACCTGCAGGAGGATGGAGTCTCCAAGCCGATCACGATTTTGGAAGGCGGCGGAACCCAGGCAGCCGCCACACCGTTCGACCTGATTCTGCTATTCGATGAAAGCCCCAGCGTGATGAACGCCGACTTGCTGAGTCCGCTTCTGTTTCAGCAGAAGCTGCTCCAGGAGATGCCCAACGTCCGGCTGGCGGTGTACGGCTTCAGCAAGAGCTTGCGCAAATACACCGAGCCGACTCGCGACTTCGCCCAGCTCTCGACGGCATTCGAGGCGCTGCGCACGGGCCAGCAGGCCGGCGAACTGATTCCGCTGGCCCTGTTCCCCAAGCGCAAGGCCGGGACCGGCCAGACCTGGCTGTATGAAGCCGTGCGGGGCGCAGCGGAAGATGCCTCCCAACCCGACGCCAGAATCCTGCGAAGCATGCTGGTCTTCTCCGACGGACTCGGTACCACGACGGCGGAACCGCAGGATGCCGCCAGCGTGTGCGAGAGTCTGGGGATCCCGGTCTATCCCGTCGTGTTGGGGCACCGGCGAATTCTCGCCAGCCTGCAAAAAGCGGAAAGGGCGCTGTCGGCGCAGCCTAACCCCCCCGTCACGCGGAACTCGGGGAAAGGCTCGTCCACTCGCGATCCATCGCCCGCAGCGTCCCGGCGGGTCGATAAGGAGGAGGCGCACGAAAAATCGGTAGAGCGTTTCGGAAGTCTCGGCGAAATGACGGGAGGGCGGAACTTCGATCCACCTGAAATCAATCTCGACGTCCTGCAAAAAGTGCTGGAGGGAATGTCGGTCCTGATGCGCACCGACTACGTCGCGGGATTCTCGCCCGAAGCGAATAGCGGCACGCCGCACAAGCACCGCATCGAAGTGAAGCTGCGCAACCTCGACGTGGGAAAGATCGTTGGCGGCAAGCGCGAAACCAGTTACTAGGTAGTTGCCGTAGGATAGACGATCGTCTTGTGTCGTCTGTCTCCTGCGGGCCAACTATGCGCCCCCTTATCTCCCACCGAACCTTGCCAACGCCGCACGGGCGCGTTTGCGCATCATGGATTCGAAGGAGACCCGCGGCACGTCGATCAGCTTGCGCAGTTCGGCGCCGCGCAGCAGACGCTGGGTAGCATTGGGCATGCGTGCGGCGGCCCGTTCGAAAGCTCCCAGGGAGGCGCTTCGCATCCCGGCAATCGCGCGGTAGTAGCCTTGCTGCCCCTGCACCTTCTGGCAGCCGCCCACCAGCGCCGCAAGCACTTCATGGCTCTCTGCGAGTCCCGCCACCAAGCCACCCCACTCGTCCAGGAAGGTCCCGCCACCAAGCCACCCCACTCGTCCAGGAAGGGGCATAGCGGCAGCAGCGTGGCCGGCGAGCGCCGCAGAATCTTCACCTCGCGCAAGGGATAGTGCCGGTGGCCTTCGGCGGAAAGTCCAGCGTGCTGGTAGACGCGAACGGCTAGCGCGAACCTGCCCCGCGCGGAGAGATGATCCATGACCGGTGCGATGACCGGGGTGCGCTTCCAGAAGCCCATGCCTTGGGTCAGATCGCCACGATTGTGAGCCAGAGTCATCGAGAGGCGCAGGACATCGAGTTCGGCGCCCTGTTCGGCGGCGGCTTCATCGAAGACTACCTGCTCCCGGTCGATTTCTTCTTCGATGGCAGCCTGCGCCTCGCCCGCGGAAACCGTATCGCCGAGTTCGAGCAGGCGGCCGAGTCCAGCCGCTATGGCGCTCCACTGTTCCCCGTTATGGCCGCTCACGCCGCGGATGGCCCGAATCGAAATACCGTCCTCCGTCCAGGTGCGCGAGGCCAGAGCCAGGCGCAGCATGGGCCGCAACACATCGACGTCGCGCGATTCGCGCCAGACGATGCCGCGGATCTTGGTATCGACATCGGTAGGCACAAACGTCGCGACGGTAGCATGGTGACAGGCCAGGCAGAAGGCGAAGTAATCCTGCAACTGCTCTTCCGGTTTGAGGCCGGGGCGCAGGATGTTCTGCCAGTTGGCAAGAATGCGCAGGAATCCGTCGGGTGAGTGGCCCATTTCGATCAGGCGGCCGGATTCGGCGGCTGGCAGCCGCGGTTCCAGAAATGGCGCGGTGCTGCGAACCTGCGAGATGAGTGTCTCCGGGCCGATCCACTGAGCCCAGGCGTTGCGGGCCGGTTTGGTGAGAGAGGACAAGTTACCAGTATGATGCAGCGCCGCGCCGGACGGCGCTAACAGATACAATACTCCTAAATGCATGCTTCCCGGATAAAGCTCACGACTGCCCTCGCACTGGCTGCGTGCGTCGCGTTCGCGCAGCGCGTGGATGAAGCCACAGCGCCCAGGCTCGTCACGCTGAACTTCAGTGCCACCGACGCGCAGGACCATCCTGTCACCGACCTGACGGCGGCCGAGATCCAGATTTCCGACCAGGGAAAAGTCGTGTCCACCGTGGCGTTTCGAAATGACTCACTCCGTTCGCCGGCCGCCGCGGGCGAGTTCTCCAACCGGCCGGCGCCCGCCGTCTCTCACATTCAGGTGATCCTCTTCGACGTGCTGAATCTCAGCTTGGGCGATCGGCAGCCCGCCATCGACCAGATCGTTCGCTCGCTCGAAAAACTGGAGAGCAGCGACTCACTTTACTTCTACATACTGAATCAGTACGGCGACCTGGCAGCCGTTCGCGCGCTGCCCGATGCCGCTCCCGATCCGCGTGCCGCCGCCACACCGTGGACCCGCAACATCCGGCCGATGCTGGAACAGACAATGGGACCCGTGGCCGCCGTCCAACCGGCGATCCAACGGGACGTCATGCTGCGCGTACAACGCTCCTACGCTTCCCTCGAAATTCTAGCGGGCCGCCTGGCGCCGCTTCCTGGCCGCAAGAACGTTCTCTGGCTCACTTTCGGAGTCCCGTGCTCCGTGCCGCTGCAAAATAGCCAGTTCTGGGATTGCCGGCCCAATCTCGGCAAGGTAGCGGTCAAACTCGATCAAGCCAACGTGGCGGTCACCCCCGTGGCTCTGCAGACCGGAGTGGCGGACGTGGAGAGCAGCGTCACTCTGCAGGAGTTTGTCGATCTAACTGGCGGCAAACTATACCCGGGCGGTAATATCGAGCGCGCCGTCGCCAACAGTATCGGCCAGGCGCGTTCCTCCTACCGCGTGCAGTACAATCCGCCCGCCAACAACTGGGACGGGAAATTGCATAAGATCCGAATCAGTTCGACACGCAAGGGCATTACCCTGCAAGCCATGCAAAGCTACACCGCCGATAAGACTCCCGCGCCGGTGAATGAAAAGGATCGCAACGCCGCGTTATTCCAGAGCCCGTTTGACGCTTCGGACATCTCTCTCAGCGTCGCCGCGACGCCCGGCGCGCAGCCGCACACCCTCCACTTGCGGATTGGTATCGACATGCAGGACCTGCTGCTCGTGCCGCGCGACGATCGCTTTGCCGGCCAACTCACGTTTTCCGTGGTGGCTCTCTTACCTGACAATCAGATGCAGACCTACGCGCCACTCCCCGTCAATCTCAATCTCACCGCGGAACAGCATGACAAGATGAGCCGCGACGGGATGCACCTGGGCCACGATGTCACCCTCCCGGAGTCGGCCAAAAAGATCCGCCTGCTCGTGATGGATCGCATTGCGAACACCGCTGCTACAGTAACCATACCGGTGGAATGAGCAGCGTTCGTTACGCGCACTTATACCCCGGCGGAAGCAGCTTCAACAAGCCGGGAACATACGATTTTTCGAGACTGTGCGCGTCCACCGCAAGTGCAAAGCCTCCGTCTACGTTCACGGGTGTGCCTGTCTGCTCGAACGGACCAATCGGAACCTGTGGAGGCACGCGCGGTACCAGGTCCCAGAAGTTGACCACCCGGTAACAGGAGGGGACCATCAAATCGAAGACCCGGGTGAAGTTCGGAAGCCCGGCGGCCGGTCCAGCGAAAGTGATCAACTCCGGCACCAGGGCCGGCCCCAGGTTCTTTGCCAGATCGGGAGCCGCGATCACAGCTAAAGCTCCGCCCAGGCTGTGCCCCGTGACTAGCAAATCGTCGCAGCCCGCGATGGCGGCGCCGATTCCCGCCTGCACACTGTCGTGCACCGCTCCGTAAATCGACTGAAAGCCCATATGAACCTCGCCGCCGTTTGGAACGTACTTGTAGGATTCGGTGAACGCGTCGAAATCCGCCACCCAATCGTCAAATGTCTGTGTTCCCCGGAAGGCGACGAATGCGGTTTTGGTATCTGGATTCTGGCCCATCAATCCAAAGATGGCGGAGTCGTCCATCATGGCCTTCGCCACGGTCGACTGATTAGGCAGGTTCAAGATGGCCTGCCGCATGGTTTCATCCGCCTCAATCAGCCCAGTCATCTTGTAACCAGGTGGCAATGTGGGTACCACGCCGGGCTTGTTCATCACGGCGTACGCCGCTTCCGCGAGTGGTATCATAACGCACAATGTAAAATCGGCATGAAAGCCGGTTGGTGTAGGAGCATTGAAGTTGAACATAGACGTATTTACCGGTTGCAGTTTGCCGGGCACACCCAGTAATCGAACGGTAATTTGCCAGTGGAGTCGAGTTGCGGAGCCCATGTCTCCCTGCAACTGGCGCATTGTAAGACAATGTCTTGCTTGTTGAGAAGCCGCACGCCCAATAGCGCCAGCTCGGCGTCAGGCATCTGCCGCACGTCTTCCTTGTCCATGCGATTGCGATCCAGAACTCTCATTGAACACCTTCCTTCTGAAATGGACGCAAGCCCATCCCGCAAGTAATCTTTTCCCACTTTTGAGCCAAGGTCAAGCGGGTATCCAAACATTGCCTAAACTGATAGCGTGCCCGCGTGCCGCGGAGCCTCCCACGCACTCGCCCGGCGAATCCGCCAATGCCAAGCTCCGCTACTTCGACCCCGGCGTGGTCAGTCTCGAAATCGAGATGCCCCGAAGCCGCGTCCCAGGGCCGGCTGGGCTGCCAACGCTCCCGCGAGGGCAAACAAGAGGCACCAGAGAGCGGGCCTAACTAAAACCTGTCAGCCTGATCTGCGTCATTTATTGCAAATTGCAATAAATCGCGCACATCAGGCTGACGGATTTTCACTCGCAGCGCAAGGCGGCGACCGGGTCGATGCGCACCGCGCGGCGGGCGGGCAGATAGCCGGCCAGCAGAGCGACAGCGAGCAGCACTACCGCCGCGCAGACGAACGTGGCTGGATCGCTCACTTTGACCTCGAACAGTTGCGAGGCGAGGAAGCGCACCAGGTAGGTGCCGGCCGCCGCACCGGCAGCGATGCCAGCGAGCGACAGCAGGAAGCTGCGCCGCATCACCATGCGCAGTACGTCGCCGGAGCGCGCGCCCAGGGCCATGCGCAGACCGATCTCCCGCGTGCGCCGGGTGACCGCGTCGGAGACCACGCCGTAGATTCCCACCGCCGCCAGGCACATTGCCAGAAAGCCGAATGCCGAAAGCAAGATAGTCTGCACACGCCGCGGCGCGCCACGACGCGAGAGCATCTCTTCCATGGTCGCGGTGCCGGTAACCGGCATATCTTTGTCGATGGACCATACGGCCGCGCGCAACCCCTGAACCAGCGCCGAAGGATCGCCCTTGGTGCGAATGACGACGTGTACCCGGCCGGATGCCACCTGGGTTTCGGGCACGAAGAGCTCCGCTTGCACCTGCTCTTCGGGACCCATGGTGCGAACGTCGCCGACCACCCCAACGATGGTCCACCAGGGCTTATCATCGCTCAAACCCAGCGACTGAATCTGCTTCCCCACCACGTCTTCGGTCCCAAAGAAAAGGCGCGCGAACCGCGCATTCACAATCACGACTGGTTCCGCACCCGCCCGTTCCCGGCCGCTGAACATGCCGCCGCGCAGTACCCGCATCCCCATCGTGCGAAAGTACTGCGGGGTCACAATGAGAATGGCGGCTCCCCGTGCCTGGCCCGCC
>OKRF01000132.1 GCA_900290315.1 Candidatus Sulfopaludibacter sp. SbA3
GCCGGTTGCACTGGCCGACCGGCGACAAGATCGCCGGCGTTACCAGTCGCTCGACCGGTTTTTCGACCCTGTCTTCTTCGGGCTATGCGGGCATTTTCGAGAGAGGTAACACTGAAGCCAGTCACAGTATCATGCGAGCCCATTTAGTTCTTCCGGCGATGCGGTACCCGTGCCTTTCTTCATGATGGTGATGGAGGCCACCAGGTTGCCGAATTGAACTGCGGCCAGCGGGTCGCGGGTGACTTTTAGTGCCAGCGCCGCTCCCGCTGTGAAGCTGTCGCCGGCGCCGCAAACATCCACCGGATGTTCCACCCGGCGGGTTGGCACCCAGGTGCTGCCGTTGACATCGATCACCTCGGCGCCTTCGCCGCCGTGCGTTACCACGAGCAGCGGCGCTTCCAGGTGACGGCGTAATGCGGCGTAATCCACGCGGCCCAAGGCGCGCAGGCAGGCTTCGTCCGCCTCGTGCCGATTGGGTTTCACCACCACGTGGCGGAACAACTCGGCGCGCATCCGCGAATCCACCCACACCACCAGGTTGCGATGCGCCGTTGCGATCCGTTCCAGTTCCTGCCGCATGGCAGGTGTCACCACGCCGCCCTGCGCGGTTTCGGCCTGGTCGGAGACTATGACCACGTCAAATTCCGGCGCGACGTGTCCAAGGCGCCGCACGAGTTCTACGTCGATGGGCGGCGGTAGCGGCATGGTATTCACGAAGTCGACGCGCGGCAGGTCTTCCACTCCTGTCTGCGCGCGAATCAGTTTGGTGTAGGTGAACGTCGCGATTTCGCGCGAGCGCAACAGCAGATCGTGAGCGATGCCGCGCCGGTCCAGCGCGCCGCGGAGCTCATAGCCGAAGCCATCTTCCCCCGTTGCGCCCAATACCGAAACACGCCCGCCCAGGGCCGCCACGTTGGCGGCCACCGTACCCGCGGCGCCTGGAGTGACCTCTGTGAAGACGACGCCGATGCGCGGGATGCCGGTTTCGCGCGAAGGGTCGGCCAGTTCCGGATCGTACCGGCACCAGCGGTCCAGGCACACGTCCCCCACCACCAGCACGCGCAGGTTGCGGAATTCCGCCAGCATTTCCGCCGTGTTCATCGTTCCGCCAGCAACCGCCACAGCGCTGGGATGGTGGCGCGATGCTCTCCGCAAACATAATAACTTTCGCCGCCATCGGCAACCGTGCGCACCAGAATGGTCTTGTGCGGCCGGAAATAATAACCGGGATCCGTCTTGGGAAGCTCTTTGCGGGGATCGCCGTGGATGGGCACCAGGTCGAATACCGCGGTGGTGAACTGGCGGATGGCGCGGCCTTCCTGGTGGGCGACGTTGCGCGCCATGGCCAGCGCCTTCAGATACACCTCGGGACCCATGATGGCCGAACCGAAATTGAGCAGCACCCCGCCCTCCAGCCGCTCTACGGTGCGGGCGAAAATCAGGAAATCGCGATAGCTGGCCGCGCCCAGCGACGCGCCGTCGCAGTTGGGATGCTCGTGCAGAATGTCGTACCCGATGCCGGCGTGGACCGTCACCGGAACGCCGGCACGATAGGCCGCGGCGAAGACAGATCCTTGTGCGGGTAAGTGGAGGCATCGATGCGCCTGCCGATGTTTTCGCCCAGGCCCAGAGAGCCCTCAGCGGCCTCGCGAATCCAGTCGTTCAACTCGCCCGTTTCCCGCCACAGGCCGAACTCGCCGCTGCGGATGTAGCGGTCCACGCTTTCGGTGGTAGCGCCGATCCGCGCCAGTTCGTAATCGTGGATGGCCCCGGCTCCGTTCATCGCGATGTGGCCGATGAAGCCGCGCTCCACCAGGTCGATGAGATGGCGATTGACTCCCGCCCGCAGCACGTGCGCGCCCATCATGAGGATGCGGGCCGCGCCGGACGTGCGCGCAAGTGCGAGCCGCTCCGCAATGACCGGGAGATCGGGGTGGGAAAAGGGTGGGGCCGGATCGGTGAGCGCCAGCCATCGCGCAAGCTGCAAGTCGTGCTGCCGTTCGGTGAGCGGCTTGATCTGCAGCCGCGAACGGTCGAACGTCTGGTAGCGGCTGCCTGGGCCGAACAGGGTCTGCAGCAACTCATCGGTGGGCAAATAGTTCGCTGCGATGTAATCGGCCGCTGCGCCAATCAGGCGGCGGCGCTTCCATTCGTCCGGTGCCTGGCATTCCGGCTCGTCGGTAGCCATGCCTACGGCCACCCCATCCACCCGTTTGACTTCTTCAATCTCCACGTACCCATCGCCGAAGGCCAATATCTGATTGCCGCGGACGCCGGGCCGCGCCAGGATCTTTTGTACCAGCAGGCGCTTGGAAAAGGCGCCGGGATCGTCCAGCGCGCCGTAGACGCCGCCATCGAAGTAGCGGGACACGTCCAGCAGATTGGCCTCTTCCTTCATGTAGATCTCGTCGGTGCCGCTGGCCAGGTATAACTGGAGGCCGCGCGCCTGCAGCGCCTCCAATAAGGCCCGCGCGCCAGGCACCAGGTATTTGTCGGGGGAGCACTGGCCGCCGCGCAGTTCCTGCAGGCGACAGGCGATCACGGTATGCAGGCGGTCCAGATAGCGCCGCTTGTAGACGAGCGGGTCGAGTGGAGTGGCCCCGCGGCGCCTGACTTCATCGGCGAGGGCCATCATCTGGTAGATGGTCTCTTTGCCGGTGAGGCGCCACACGAAGTCTTCGATCACGCCGCGCAACTGCTCCTCGGATTCCCCGGTGTGGAGTTCCGCCAGCACATCCACCATCATGGGCACCATGACCTGCATCCAACCGGTGCGGATCAAAGAGAGGGTGCCATCAAAATCGAAGAGCGCCACTTTGGCGTGTGCAGCCGAGACCTTGCGAATGGTTTCCACCATGGAGTGAAGAACCATTTTGGCATGACATTGAAGAAAAAACGGCCGGATGTCGTAACGAGGCAAAGCCGAGCCAGGCACGAAGATTCGAAAAAAGCCGGCGAATTTCGAGCCTGGCACGTTTTGCAACGGCTACTTTCTGCGAATGGTGATCTTGCCGTTTACGGTGTAGAAGGTGGCGTCCACGCCGCCGCCGTTGATGGTGCCATTCATGGTCTTGTCCAGGACGATCTGATACCGCCCGGCCCCCGGTCTGTTCAGACGAGTCATGTTGGAACTGCCGGTGAGTTTCACTTCGAAATCGCTCCAGATCTCGCCGCGCAGCGCGCGCAGTTTCACATTCGCCTTCACATCCGCCGGCAAGGTGACGTCGATCTCGCCATTCATGGTGGTGAAGGCCAGCGGCTTGGACTGGTCCACCTGATTCATGGAAACTTTCAGGGAACCGTGAACCGTATTCGCTACCACGGTCCCCGCCACGCTAGTCAGGGTGATGTCGCCGTGCGTTGTTTCGGCGTCGATTTCGCCGTGCACGCCGTCCACCTTGATGCCGCCGTGTATGTCATTGAGCTTGAGCGAGATATTCGCCGGGACCGTGATGGTGAGTGCGTCCCCAAGGCCGCGCGGAGAGACTTCGACGTGAATCACGTCACCGCGCTCTTCCACCTGCAGGGGCGCATTCCAGGGAGTGTCGATGCGATGCATGCCGGCGGGCGTGCGCGAGTCGGCGGCAGACGTCCGTCCGTGACCGGCAACTTCCACGATTACGTCGTTGCCGCTGCCGGTCTTCACCACGATCTCGCCGCTGATGACCCGGGCTTCCACCGTGCGCGCGTGCGATCCGTTCTTCCCGGGAACGACCACGCGGTTCCCCGAATTTTCCTGCGCGCAGACCAGCGCGCACACTGCAAGTGTCAGCCCTACCAGGGCAAATGAGCGTTTCATGAAAGTATCCCTCTACAAAGTCTTCGTGTGCAGGCGAATCGCTCCGTTCAATCCGTCGAACGTCAATGCCGGTCCGCCTTTGCCGGCGCGTGCCGAGGAACTCCGGTCGCTGCGGTAATAGAATCCCCCATTGCGCTGGGAGGCGCTCACGGTTCCTGGGATCGGTGATACGTCAAAGTCCGCGTAAACTCCGCCGTTGAGAGTCTTGAAATGCAGATCGGCATTCAAAGGCTCCTTGAAGTAAACATCCATGGCGCCATTCAGCGTGTGAAACTCCGTGTCATGCTCCGGGTTTTTGGCGAACGCCACCTTCAGTTTCCCGTTCAGGGTGCGGATCGTTCCGGAGCCGGCAATCTCTTCCATGTCGATTCCGCCGTTCAACCCGTGAATATCGAACTCGCCGTTAGTGCCCTTCACCACCATGGGACTATTGAGCGTCTTCACAGTCAGCTCAATGTTTCTGGGCACCTGGATTTCCATGTCGAAAGCCACGCGATAACCGTAATAATCGTCGCCGCGGTAATTCGTGCCTCCGCTGGAGTTACGGAACGGGCCGTCCTCATAGAGCCGCACGTAGTTGCCCTGCTGCGACATATCCAGCTTTACATCGCGCTTGGCCTCCTGGATGGCTTCGGGGGAGCGCGCGTTGATGCGCTTCTGCACGCTTACCTGCACCTGGTTGCCATCGTAGCCGGTCACGTGGATGAAGCCGCTGACGTTATCCACCAGCAGTTTCCGCCCGGAACCGGGAACGTCGAAGGATCGTTTGATGCTCTCCTGGTCGTCGTACTTCCAGTTGTGCCAGTCGCTCCAGTCGGCGGCCAGCGCGGGCAGCAATGCCACCGCCAGAATCGTCAATCGTTTCATCTCGGTACTCCCAGGTTCTTGGCGGCCAGCTTCTGCAAAGCCTGCGCGGCCTGCTGCCGGACGGTCTCATCGGTATCGGGGTCGTGCGCCACTTTCTGCAGCATGGGCGCGGAATCGGTATCGTTTACGTGCACCAGCAACTCGATCAGGGCCACCTGCACGGTGGGAGATTCCTGCACCGCAACAGCGTCTTCCAGCGCCCGCCGGATCTCGTTTTTGGCAGCGTACTTTTCCAGCGCTTCCACAGCGGAGAGGCGCACGGCGATGTTGGGATCGCGCGTCACGGCGTGTAGCAGCGCCTGTTCCACCTGGGCGTCCGGCTGGGCCATCTGCACGCTATAAGTCACACCCTGCAGCCGCTGGCTGGGCGACTGCTCCTGCAACATGGAAAGCGCCACCAGTTGACGCAGGCCTTCCACCTGGCCCTTGAGCTGGGCCATTTCCGGATTCTCGCCGCGCGGCGTTGCCGCGAATCGGCCGGCGAAAACGCCAACCAGCAGCAGGGCGAAACCGAGTGCGAACTGCACCAGAGGACGGCGCGGCCAGAAGCCGGCCCACGCGCCCTGACGAGGCGCCGCAGCCGGCGCGGTTTGCCGTTGGGCATGTGCCTGTGCCGCCAGCAAGCCCTCCTGGTAGGCTTCCATCACTTCCATAAAGCGGCTCTTCATTACCGGCTCCGGCTCCGCTGGAATCGCCAGCGCGTCCAGGCTGCGCCACACGGCGCCCAACTCGGCCAGTTCGTTCCGGCAGCCGGCGCAGGTTTCCAGGTGTTCGATCACTTTCTCGCGTTCCACCTTCTCCAGGTGCCCCGCCAGGCATTCGGGAATCTGTTCCTTTACCCTTTCGCAATTCATGTTGCTGCTCGCTCTCCCCGCAGTGCGAAGAACCGGTCGCCCAACTCGCGCAGCGCCCGATACACCCGCACCTTGACCGTCCCCACCTCGCATTTCAAAACGGTGGCGATCTCTTCATACTTCAGGTCCAGAAACCGGCTCATGATGAGCACTTCGCGCTTATCTTCCGGCAGCGCTGCCAGGGCGCGATGCAGAAGAGCGGCCTCCTGCTTGTTCTGGGCCAGCCGATCCGGCGCTACTTCGCTGCTGCTGAAGCCGCTCGGATCCTCCGGCATGGCGACTTCGGCCTTATGACGGCCGGTATGATCGATATGCACGTTGCGCGCGATCTGGAACATCCAGGCGCGAAACGTCGATTCACTCTGGTACGTGTGCCGGTACTTCAAAATTCGGAAAAACACCTCCTGCACCATGTCTTCGCTCACCGCGCGGTTGCCGGTAAGATGCAGGAAATAGTGCAGCAACGCCCGGCTGTGGCGGTCGAAAAGCGTTTCCAGCTTCCCAACCTCACCGGCGCGGACATCGCGCATGATCTGTTCGTCCTCCATGCTTTTCATAAGGAAATACCTGCCGGACGGCAAAAGGTTACCAGAAAATAGGGGGGTGGGGGTGGGGAAGGCGGGACACCCGCCTCCGGGTCCGGCTTGGCACATACCGGCACGGCCATCCAGCTTTTCGTGACATAACCCTCGTAGAGGCTCATCCGGCAGCGGGGTCGCCTTTCCCGATGCCACCAGGTATCGCCCTCGATTTGTAAGGCCAGGCGTTTTCATCCAGGGAGAGTGCGGCGACGGCGTAGGCGGGTGGCAGCATTTTTATGGCGACGTCGGGATTCAGCCTGGTATCGATGGCGCGATAAACTTCGCCCATACTGCCTTCGCCCCGCCTGGAAACGATGCGGTAGTGGGCGATGGTGGTATTAGGGCTCGGGAGGGCCGGGATTGCTGGCACCGCATCACTTCCAGTTAGTGCCGCGCCGCCCGTAATCGGTCCACGATTTGCCGCAACTGGGGGTCTGGCCTGATCCGCAGAGCCGCTTCATACTCGGCAATCGCGTCCGGCAGCCGGCCGGGCGTGCGCGCCAACGTGTTGCCCAGATTGACGTGCGCTTGCGCGAAATCGGGTTCTCTCCGCAGCACGGCTTCATACTCGGCAATTGCCTCTGGCAGGCCGTCGGGCATTTGCGCCAGCGCGTTTGCCAGGCTGAAGTGAACTTCCGTGCGGTCCGTCTGTATGCGCAGCGCCGCGCGGTATTCGGCAATCGCCTCCAGCAGGCGGCCGGGGATGCGCACCAGGGTGTTCCCCAGATTGGCGTGCGCTTCCGCGAGATCCGGTTGAATCCGCAGAGCCGCCTGGTACTCGGCAATCGCCTCCGGCAGCCGGCCGGTGTATGCCAGGGCGTTGGCCAGGTTGTAGTGCGCCGTCGTAAGATCGGGTTGAATCCGTAGCGCCGCCTGGTACTCCGGAATCGCCTCTGGCAGCCGGCCGGGCGTGTATGCCAAGGCGTTGGCCAGGTTGTTGTGCGCTGCCGCGAGGCCGGGTTGAATCCGCAGAGCCGCCTGGTACTCGGCAATCGCCTCCGGCAGACCGTCCGGGGCGCGTTGCAGTTCCAGGCCCAGATTGTAATGTGGCCTGGCGCTATGCGGACACACTTCAACCGTACTGGTCCACAGACTGCGGTCATCCTGCCAGTCGACGTTGCGGGCGTAGGTTCGCGCGGTGAATGCCAGGCCTACCACTCCGAGCGCGGCCCAGGCAACTGGCGCAGCCGCGGGCCGCTTCAGGAAGCCCCGCCGGCCAAGTGCGTGGATGGCCGCAACCACGCAACCGGCCAGGCCCACCAACGGAAGATAGAGAAACCGCTCGGCCATGATGCTCCCGATGAGGATGATCAGGTTCGATGTGGGCGATGATGCGACAAAAAAGAAGACCAGGAAGAAAAGCAGCGGCATCCCGGTGCGGCGCCAGCGGACGGCCAGCAGGACGGCAAAAAGCGCGGCGCCCACACAAACCGCCAGCGCGATCAGCGCCTTGGCGTCCTCCCAATTCGATGCCCGCCAGCCGAATAACGGTATCGCATTGAAGGAATAATCCGCCGACAAGCGGGCCGGCCAGAAAAACAGCCCCAGGCACATCCCCACCACTTTGACGGCGGTGAGCCGCGCTGTCCAGAAACCGGCGTTCACCAGGGGATTCTCGGTAAACGCGACCAGCATGTGTATCTGCAAGGCACTGCGCAAGCAGAAAAAAGCGGCGATCGGCACGGCCACAGCGGCATAAGCGGGCGCCCGCCGGCGCCACGCCGAGCGCCCTGACCATATCAGGTCGTATAGCAGCATGATGCACGGCAAGACAGCGGCGTTCTCCTTCGAAAAAAGCCCGGCCGCCTGGGCGGCGGCCAGACCAGCAAGCCACGCCACCCTGTGCCGCCCCGCGGCGGAGGCGCCCCTCATGTGGCACAATAAGCCCGCCAACACGCCCAGGGCAGTGAGCAGGTCGGCGCGTCCCACAATATTGGTTACGGATTCGGTGAGCAGCGGATGCAATCCCCAAATCGCGGCCAGCGCCCAAGCCGGCGCGATCTCCCCGAAGATCATTACGCCCAGCGCATACACCAGCGCGACGTTCAGTTCGTGCAGCACGAGATTGACCACGTGATAGCCCGCCGGCCGCGGGCCATTCCCGAGAACCGCATAATTCAGCAGGTAGGAGAAAGTGGTGAACGGCCGATACAGTCCTGAAGCGACCGAGCGCGCGCTAGCGCCATACCAATACTTTTCAGTCAGAATGGACTCGATGTTTTGCGGCGTGGCCTCCCGGATACGGGGATCCTCCCCAATCACCAAGGCATTGTCGAACACCAGAGCCGCGTGGAAGGAATTGGAATAGGCAACCAGGACGAGGCCCCAAATCGCCAGCAGCCGCCACAGGTGCCGCCGCCACATCCGGCCCGGCCCACCGGCCAACAAGCCTTGCCCGGCGGCCTGCCGTGATGCTTTGCCGGACCTCCGCCGTTTCTCGATCTTCCCCACTGAATTCGACAGTATAGCTCGTATCGGAGGATCTGCCCGGCCGGCTGGCCGATGGGCTCGGTGTTTGGCATTCTTTGCGGCTACCGGTTTACATGATCGAGAATCTCAAAGTCCTCGCCAATCGGAAACGCCAGGAGCCACATCTGCGGTCAGGGTCCGTATAGCATGGATACATGCGGTGTGGTTGTCTTTTGGTGGGGCAGGCGGCCGGATCGTTACTATGAATCGATCTTCTCTTCTTCGGTCTTCATTGGCAGTGATACTCTGCCATGCAGCGTTACAAGCGGCCAGCGCCGTCGATGCGTCCACGCTGGACAACAAGGTTTTGATTGGGTATCAGGGGTGGTTCGCTTGCCCGCAGGATGGCACCGGCTGGAGCCACTGGTCTCGGGGCGTTCCCAGCGCTGAGACACTCTCGATCGATCTATACCCCGACCTTCGCGAATTCAGTCCCGATGAACTCTGTGCGGTTCCCGGGATGACGATTGGGGACAAGCCGGCTTACCTGTTCTCTTCGCGCATTCCAAGGACGGTAAGCCGCCACTTTCGCTGGATGCAGGAATACGGATTGGATGGCGTTCTGGTGCAGCGCTTCGTGGGAGACATTCGGCGAAGGCGCGCTGATGGCGACGTGGTGTTGCAGAACATCATGGCCGCCGCGAAGGAGTCCGGCCGCACGTTTGCGATCGAGTACGACATCAGCGGCGGGAATCCCGAGACGTTCGCACAGACCCTCAAGGACGACTGGATGTACCTCGTAGACGAGTTGAAGGTCACCGCGCATCCCAATTATCAGCGGCACAACGGCAAGCCTCTGGTTTCGGTTTGGGGAATGGGTTTGAACGACGGAAACAACCATCCGCCCACCGATCCGCAGGTTGCCAGGGACTTGATCCAGTGGTTCAGGTCCGGCGCAGCTCCCAAATACCGGGTGACATATATGGGCGGCACCCCCGCCCGCTGGAGGACGGGGACCGCCGATGCGCGGCCGGATACGGCATGGGCGGAAGTTTACGCCATGATGGACGTGCTGCAGCCGTGGAACGTGGGACGCTACGGCACTCTGGAAGCGGTGGACCGTTGGAAGGAGGACATCCTCATCCCCGATGGTAAGCTCCTCACGTCGCATCACCAGATCTACATGCCTGTGATTTTCCCCGGCTTTTCGTGGCACAACCTGCGGCGCACGGCGAAGGAAAACCAGATTCCCCGGTTGCGCGGTGAGTTTCTCTGGCGTCAGGCTTATAACGCCAGGATGGCTGGGGCCAGGGTCCTGAAAATCGCCATGTTCGACGAGGTGAATGAGGGCACCGCAATCTTCAAGGCAGCTTCGCACCGCCGGGACGCGCCGGATCAGGGATACTGGCTGACGCTGGATGCCGACGGGGCAGAGTTGCCGAGCGATTGGTATTTGAGGCTGGCGGGCGAGATCACCCGCATGTTCCATGGGGACATCCAGCCAGATTCGCGGCTGCCATCCAATCCGGGACCGGGCGCGGTACGGAACGAGCACTTCCCATTAAGGCCGCGATTTTGAGACTGCCGGTTAGCGCCGCTTGTCAAGCATGGTCCGCGGGCGATCTGCCGGTTGTGCCACATCGATCGCCGGTACGCCGTCAAGAGGGATCTAGCCACTGGTAACCCGTGAACTTCCGGATGCGCTGTGATTCACTCGGAGCCGGTAAAACCGCAGGCGACGAGGGAGAAGAGAATCAACCCCCCCTATTTTCCAGATGTAAATCGTGGTTCTCGTTCGCCAGCGGAACCATCCGTCCCATGATCGAACACGAAGGAGAATGGCAAACCGCATGGACAATGAGTTGCGCTCTGGTGGTTGAATTGCTTCTCCGTGCACCACGTCAGAAGTACGATGCGCAACGGCAAACCTAACGCGTGTAAACAGATTCGTTTCCGCCGCGCCGGGCGCCATGAATGCAAGCGCGACGATGCGACGCGAATGAGGTTAACGTTTATGACGCGATTTCGATACCTGTGGTTCTGTCTCGCAATCCCCGCAGCCGGCTTTGGCCAGACCGGAGCTGCTGCCTTTCAGGCCCGGCGCCAGACCGCCGCGGAGAAGGCTGCCGGGGGTATCATCTTGCTGCATGCCAACTCCGGTATGAAGCATTGGGAAGAAGCCGGATTCCACCAGGATCCCAATTTCTATTACTTTGCCGGCTGCGCAACGCCCAAGGGACGATCCTCGCGATTGACGGCACATCCAAAGAAAGCTGGCTTTTCGTCCGGCCGAAAATGGGCTCCGATAAAGACCTGCCGGGATTAGACGCGGTCTTTCCGCTGGCCGGCAGCGAGAGTGAAGCGGCCTTCGCCATCGAACACGTAGTTCCGTGGAATGACTTCGCCGCGAGGTTGGACGCGCGCCAGTCCGCCAATCCGCAACTGACCCTCTACCTCGACAGTGGCGGCCCGACCGGCGGGCAGATGGGTGACGCGGGAAATCCCGAAGGCCTGGCACCGGTGTTCAATCCGTACCTGCTGTGGAAGAGTTCCGTGCATTCCCGCTGGCCCGCGCTCGCGATCAAAGATGCGTTCCCGATTCTGGATGAAATCAGGCAGGTGAAATCCACCGATGAAATCGCGGCGCTTCGCAAAGCGGCGGCAATTACGGCGCAAGCATTCTGGGCAGCCGCAACCGCCATCGTTCCTGGACGTACCCAGCGGCAAATCGAAGGCGAAGTGTTACGCGCGTGCCTCCAGGCGGGCTCCAACGGACCATCGCTCTGGCCTTGGATTCGGTCAGGACCGAATTCGCTGGGTTCCGCGTTGTTCGCCGCCCTCTTCGATTCCACCAACCTTGACCGCGCCACGAAAGCCGGAGATATCGTGCGCGTTGACGTGGGCTGCGACAGTGGCATGTATAAAGGGGATCTGGGCCGCACGGTTCCTGTGACGGGCACTTTGATGCCGGGCAGAAGGAAGCCCTGGACCTTTTGACCGGCGCATACCTTGCGGGCGTCGATGCCATGAAGGAAGGGGCTGGCCGGCGGGACATAATAAAAGCTGGCGTCACCTATGTGAATGAGCACCATGGCGGAGTGAAGACCGCTGCCGGCCAAAAGGCGGCCGAGCAAATAGCGACCAACGGCCAGTGGCCCCTGCACGGATTGGGTCTGGATATGGCTGAGGGCTTCCCGAGAGTTTTGCACGCCGGAAATGTGATCTGCTTTGAGCCGGGGGTTGAAGTGGACGGTCAGATGCTATTCGTCGAAGATACCATCCTGATCACCGTAAACGGTCACGAGATCCTAAATCCGCCGTTGCCTTACTGGGCTGGCGACATCGAACGCGAGTTAGCGAAAAGGCGCAAATAGGCGCCATCCGAACCGCGACCTGAATTAATGAGGGTCGCAGAATATGGTGACAGTCGGCGCATGAGGCGAAGCCTCACGCGGCGGGACGAAAGTCCGCGCGCCTGGTAACGCCGGCGATCTTGTCGCCGGTTCTTTTGGTTGCCGGGTGGGACGGACGCCATTCTCGAGAGAGTCGGCGCATGAGGCGGCGCATGAGGCGATGCCTCACGCGGCGGGGACGAAAATGGCTGGAAAACGCGTCGGGATTTCGCAAAGGGCAAATTCGAGCCTGTTGGGGTGCCCGCGCGCGGGCAACGATGGGAATGAAAATAAAAGACTTACCTGCGGCGGTATGCTGCATTTTTGAGGGAAGGTAGCGGATTTACGGCGGGCACCGGCTCGGGATTTTCGCGAGAATGGGCGAGATTTTCGAGGGTGGCACACCCGGCGGGATGAGAATGGTGGGGGAACGCGTCGGGATTTCGCCCAGGGGCAAATTCGAGCCAGGCACGAAGCAGGCACGAAGATTCGCCAAAAGGCGGCGAATTTCGACCCTGGCACGGATTTGCGGCGGACACACGGCTCGGGATTTTCGAGTGACGAGGCACATGAGGCGACTCTCTCGAAAATGACGGGTAACGTCTGTCCCACCCGGCAACCAAAGGAACCGGCGACAAGATCGCCGGCGCTACCAGGCGTGCGGGTTTCATCCGGGCGGGTGAGGCTTCGCCTCATGCGCCCTAGCTGCTACTTTACCTGAATATCTGTTACGTAATAAACCGGGTCCTTCACTACGGCGGTGGCGTGGATGCGGTCTCCCACGTGGAGCTTGGCGAATTCGGCGTCGGGTTTGATCGAGTATTCCATGGTCATGGGATCCATCCAGTCGCCGATCTGGCCGGCTTGAATCGTCGCCGTTTTGTTGGCTGGGTCTAGGGCGGTGATGGTGCCGTCAAACTGGTAGCGCTTCTCCTTGGCGCCGCAACCCACCAGCACCAGGGCCACAAGCAATAGCAGGCAGACTCGTCTGATCATCACCTCACATCGTCGCACGAAGGGGCGGGCGGCGCGACTATGGGCATGGTCCAACCGTGGGATGGCGGCACCTGGATCGTCATGTGGTCGTTGGTATTGTCCTTCTTCAGGACGTTGAGCAGGGGAATGGCGCACTTCTGCCCGGGGGCCAGAGTGATTTTGGGTTGGGTGCGCACCGCTGCCTCGGGCACCTTGAATTGCTTGAAATACTGCTGCAGATTGGGCTGGCGCCAGTTCTGCGTCTGCGCCGCCAAGACACCGCTGAGAAGCATCGTGAGAGTCAGATAACGCATTTGTGTTAAGCTCCGGCTTATTTACCGTGATGGATCACATTGAAATCGATTTTCCCGTGGAGCCGTTCCATTCCGTGCCCCGCCTGCTGCTGCGGACCGCGATCCTGTTCGGCTCCAACCTGCCTTTCATCGCCGGGGTCACACTGCTGGTGTTTCTCCCGGCGACCCTGTTGCTGCAATTCGCCTATTCCCTTCTGAATGTCCCGACCAGTGGAATCCTTTCATACCTTTTGATGTCGGCGGGAGATTTGGTGCTTGCCGCCCTGGCCGTTCCGGCCATCCTTTATGGGCTAACGTACAAACTACGCGACGGGAAGCTGCCGCCGCTGGCCGATTCGCTGAGATGGGGCCGCCGCCAATGGGGGAAAACCCTATGGAACAGCTTCAAGATGGAAGTTACTATCCTGCTCTACTCCCTTTTGCTGCTGATTCCCGGCATCATCGCCTCTATTGACCTGATCTTCACGGAGACGATCGTGGCCCTGGAAGGCGACCTGACCAGCGACGTCTTCGAACGCACCCGGGCGCTGGCGCACGGTCGGCGCTGGCGCATCTTTTTCGTCATGGCGCCGCTCTCGGTGCTAGGCCTGCTGGGCAGCATGCTGGTGCTGAAGACGCTGGAAGGCGCCGCGAATTCGCACGTCCTGCTGGCCATTGCGGACAGCCTGCTCACGGTGGTGAGCCAACTGACCACAGTGGCAGTGCTACTGATCTACCTGGGAGTTATTGAGGCCAAACCGCCAGCCGCAGTTCCACGGAAGCCATCTGGCCGGGCTCGACGTGCACGCTGACTGCGCCGCGTGTCACCCGCTGCACGAATGCGGGCTCTTCCAGCAGGTCGAGCTCTACCCGATTGAATGCCATCGCCGAATAGTCGCCGGGGCGCAGGCCGGTCAGTTCGAACTTGCCATCCGGTCCACAGCGGACGGTCGCGAGGAAGTCCGCGGCCAGATAGGTTTCGTCTTTGGGAAACAGCACCACCATGGCATTAGCGCCATTTTCCACAGTGCCCCGCGCGCTGCCGGTGTCCGAACGGTATGTCAGGCGGATGGGCGGCGCGCCGGGCGCGAGATCCACCACCTGGCCGGTCACATCCTGTTCACCCAGACGAATTTGCGAGATGTAGTGGCCGGCAACCGTGGGCGGGATGATCTTGTAGCGGCCGGGATAAATGCCGCTGATGCGGAAGAGGTGTTCGCTATTGACGGCTCCGTAGGCCTGGTTGCGCATCGGGCCGTCTACTGGCTGCAAGCCCACGTCCTTGGCTTTGCAATCCGGCTGCACGCTGCCTTCCATGCTGAAGGGCGCGTTCAGACGCAGTTGCACGTCCTCCTCGTCGTGGCGGGAGACCAGGGTCACCACGAAACCGCGCAGCTCCACGTTGCCCCGCTTGAATTCGGCGGAGATGCGCCAGTTGCCGGGGCCTACTTCGGTGAACTCAAACACGCCGCCGTCGCCGGAAACTGTCTCGGCGTCTGGCCGGCTGACACCCGACAAGTACCAAAGGTCGGCGTTGCGCAATTCGATGGGTACCTTGGCCGCGGGGCTGCCGCTTTCGTCGCGCACCACGCCGCGAATCCGATACGCCGGCACGGAGCGCAGCCGGATATCGTAGCCGTTCAATTCGCCTCCGGTGGCCTGGATGGGCTCGGCCTGTGTGGCGTCGGTGACGTTGGGATAGAAGGTGGGAGCCCAGATCTTCTTTTCGGTCTGCTCCGGCGGAGGGGGCTCGTTGATCTTCACATTCTTCCCGATGTTCAGACCGTGATTCGGCCTCGCCAGCAGAAAGTAAGCACCTGGTTGCAATTCGGGAGGATGGAAATAGCCGTCCTTATCGGTGGTGAAACTCATGATGCCCTGCCGCGTGGTCCGCGTAAAGGTCTCTACGCGAACGCCGGCAAGGGGTTTGCCATCGGCATCCAGAACGCGCCCGCTGAGTTTGGTGATGGGGTCGAGCTCGGCATCGATGTGCAGGGTTTCGCCGGCGGCTGTCACCTTGAAGGCCTTGCACCACGGGTCGCTGGCATGCGAGGCATAGAAGTGGTCGGCGTCGAAAGAGGGCGTGTATTCGCCGGGCGGCAGGTCCGCGAAACGGTAGGCTCCGGAAGCGCCGGTCACTGTGTGGCTCACAGCCTCTTTCGCGCCGGCGGCGTACAGTTCCACAATCGCTCCGGGCACGGGAGCGCGGGTGACGCTATTCAGGACCGTGCCCTCCACGGTGCCTTGGGCCAAGAGGAGCGGCGCGGCGAAGAGCAGGAGCGCAACGGATCGCAGCATCGTTTTAGTTTACCCTTGGCGGGTCGAAAGAGCGGGCCGAACCCGTGCCGTATCGTATCTGCGTGGCAGAATTGATGTTCGAAGTCGTCCAGGAGGCCGGCGGCGGCTATTGCGCGGAGTGCCCCACGGACAACATTTTCACTGCGGGCGATACTTGGCAGCAGTTGCGCCAGAACCCGCTGGAGGCGGCGGCTGCGTTCTACTTCTACCAACCCCGGCGCGAGCGGGTTCGCCTCCGCCTCATCCGCGACGAGATTTTTTCCGTAGCATGAAAATCCCTCGGGACGTCTCGGGTTTGTCGGCGTTGGTAGTGCGCCGAGGTGCACCAGGTGGGCAGCCACATCATTCTGGAGACTTCAGAACCGAGTCACCAACAAACCGCAATTCCCAAACCTGAGTTAGGTCCTCCGTGCGATTGCCCGGCACAAAGGCGTGACTCGTGACGCGATCATCGCCACCCTGTAGACCTTTAGGATGACGACGCGACGTAATGGGGAATAATTCGGTCGGGGCACTTCTCACCATAGGCGACTATACGCTCAGGTGGCCAGCCCTCGGAGTCGCCGATCTGCCGTCCGCGCGGAACCGATGGATATTTGCGTCCCTTCTTCCCTTCTAAGGGCCGAACGGCCGAATGCGAAGCAGAAGATCGCGCAGTTGGATGCGGAATTTCGGTGGCGTAATGATCTCTAGTCCGCGCATTCGCACGACTCTATCGAACTCAAGATTCACACTGTAAAGCTTGGCGTCAACCGGTGCCTCGATCGCCGATAAATCAACCAGGGCTATCACTTCATTGGCAGACGACGTTATTTCAAATTCACCTAGGTCGACTTTTTCCACGAACGCTTTACGGTCGATTCCCTGCACTGACGGTGCATCATACGCTACCACGGAGGGGATTCTCACAGTAGTTTCTCGCCGAAGAACACTCGCATGAACCCCGATGCGCATGACCGGTCTATTCGCGATACGAAGGCCCTCTTCGCCGATCTCTGCGTCTAACACGCAGGCCATACCTTTTGGAGGGTCAGCCTCTTCTGCCAGTTTCGCTATGAAATCTAAAACTCTGTACAAGTGGTTGTGTGTGGACCGCAGGCTCTCCTCTACCTGATCAACGTTAAGGTCACCAAGTTGATCCGGGAAGAATCGGTAGGTCAACGCGACCTCCCTGAATTGATGGAACGTCAATGAAACGTGTGTCAGGTGGCCCCATGCTGAGATCTCTTCCTCAGTTAAAGTGGAGAAGTCACGGAGAATGATTCCAAACGACTTGGCTTTGAGTATCGCCCCCTTCGTGAACCCAGACGCCGAAACCGCGATCACGGCATCAGCGCGAAAACTTAGGCGTCGCCCGATCAATTCCTCAATCCATTGAACGTCCTGTCGATCATTGTGAATTCTGCATTCAACCAAGGTGAGCTTGCCGTCACGTTTGATGGTGACATCGATTTGCCTCGGCTGCGACGGATTGTCGGGGTCCGGAAGACGATCGTTCCACGTGACTTCAGAACCAGGTTGTTCGAGTAGTTCGTGGAGCCGCCTGATTTGTTGCTCAAATTTCTCGGACGGCTTCAGCGGTTCATCACCCATTTCTGCATCCTAATGTTGATTGCCGCCCCGCGGCGGGTTCTCGCGGGGTCCGCTATATCAGTGACGGGAGACCACCGGACACCACGATGGCGATGGGACTCGCCACTTTGATTATGGGACATTTCTCTACAACTGGCGCAGATACCCGGTAGTGCGCTAAGAGTTACCCGGTGAGAGATCGTTTCGGCCTGAACCGATGGAACGTGGCAATGCGGCGCCTCTTGGCCAGGCATCAACGGGTTCACCTTGCTGCGTAACGCCCGTTGCTCCGATATGGCAGCGGCAACGGGCCAGCCATTAACGGTCAGATTTCGGTATCCTGGGTTTATGGAGTTGATCTTCGAGATTCGCGATGCAGAGGAGGGCGGCTTCTACGCGCGCGCGTTGGGCCACAGCATTTTCACTCAAGGTGAAACCTGGGACGAACTCCGCGGCAATCTGCTGGAAGCGGTCTCACTTCATTTCGACGATGCTACGACACGTCCTCGATTGGTCCAGATGCACTATGTGAAGGACGAGTTGATACCGTTGGAAGCTGCATGAAATTGCCGCGCGGCGTGACAGGCGAGCGGCTGATCACGGTACTGGAAGTCGTCGGCTACGTAGTGATACGCCAAAAAGGAAGCCACGTCAGGCTACAGCACCAAGGACCTCCCACCCACACGATTACAGTTCCGCTGCACAACCCGTTAAAGACCGGCACCCTTCACGGAATTCTCACTGAGGTCGCGCTCATGCGCTGCACCACAGTCGACTCTCTCGTAGATCGGCTTTGAACAAAGATCGCAGGGCAGCTTGACCGCTGGCTGCGTCACTTGTAGGTATCACGCCCTTACCCGCTGATCTGACGGCCCGTCCGGATCTTCACCTTGATTCTACCGATACCGCTGGGTCCGGCAATCCCCGGCGCCGCGTCCTGTCGCCAACAGCCCTTATCAAAACTGGATCGCACGAACTGAGGCGGCCGTCATACTTTAACGCCTACCGGAACCGTGGGCTGGGGTTGCTTAGCCTCGCTCGCCCTACTGGTGGCAAGACCGCCGAGGTTGCCGGCTTTGCGAAGACGGTCACAAATCCAGCACGATCAATTCGTCAGGCGACGATTCTTCGAACTGGATTTCCGGCTCGCTGCAATCCGCACTCGTATTGGTGAGCCATCGCGCCGCGAATGCAGCGGCGGCCAGAGTGGCGATCATCGCGCAGTAGCTCAGCGGACTCGCCATAGCGCGCTGTTCCAGGTCCACCAGCTTGTGAACGATAAAGACCAGCGGGATGATGCCGAACCAGAACACCATGTGGACCATCGATTTTCCCGGCAGGTAGGAGCAGGTGAAAGGGATCTTCCGAAAGCCACTTAGCGAGAGGTCCGCCAGGATGCTGCCGAATAATCCGAGTACCAACAAGTGCTCCAGCGACGGCGTCCATGGCCAGAACCACAGCAACAGTACCGCACAGCCCGCCGAAACGGGAATTACCGAGAGAGCCAACAGCGCTCGCCGGACTGCCGAGAGGCGGCTTGCGCCTCCTGGCGCGGGAGTCACGCGAAAGAGCCAGTTGGCGCGCAAGTCCAGCGGCAGGGAGAACACCGTGCGCGTTCCCAACCACGAGGCGCACAACATCAGCACACTCGCGGCCAGCAAGGGAACGTTCACCCGGTGCAGGATGTCAACTCCAGTCAGATGCGCCACCTCGCTCATGATTCCCAGGTACAGCGCTACGATGGCGAAACCACCGCCCAGGTAGAACGCCAGAATCACGCGATGCTCGCGGCTGCGCAGCAGGGTGCGGATGACGAACTGCGACAGCGCCGTCTGCTGTGCATTTCCAAATCGCGGCAGCCAGTTGCCTCCACGCGAACCCGGCACGATATCCGGTTCTTCCACGATCTTGCGCAGCGTCCGAAGATAAGAGATCAGGAACGCCGAGCCACCCGCCAGTATGGCTGCCGCCAGGCCAGCCAGCGCGCGATATGCCAGTGGCGCCATCACGGCATGGCCCTCGGCCGCGAACGCTCCGCTCAATTCGCTGAGGAGCCCCAGGAACCAGTACGTCGGCAGCCAGGCCAGGGTCCGTTGATTCTCCAGCGCGCTGAGAGCCTTCGGGGTGTCCAGCGATGGCTGCAGGCAAAAGACTCCGAGAAACAGGATGAACGCGGCAATCTGGAGAATCGGCGAGACGCGCAGATACCATCTGCGGGTCAGTTGCGCTGCTACTCCTTGCACCCCCAAAACCGCGCAGTAGAGAAAGGCGGCGACCGCCACAAACGTGACCCAGAAGGCCGCCACCAGCCGAATGGTCCCGACGACCCCCGACCCGGCTGGAGCCAACACCATCGGCCAAACGAAGGCGGACAAGCAGTGCAACGCCACTACGATGAGACCCAGGGCGGACGCGGATGCGGCGATCTTGGCGCCGAACAGGGTCCGCCCGCGAACGGGTAGAGGGGCCAGCACCAGCACATCGCGGCGATCGAGGAAGGTGGAGTCCCAACTGAGCACCACGAACAGGCCCACCACCAGCATGGTGAGGGAGACCAGGAAGCGTTCCGCGGACCAGACCCCGGGAGCCGTACCACCACGCCGGATCGCCTGTCCGACGGTGATGGCGCCAAACGAGAGAACTACGCTTCCGAAGATGAGGAGCGCGCCAAATTGTCCGAAAAGGCCGCTGGCGTCGCCTCGGGCGGATGCCGACAGCATTTCCACATCCATCAAGCGGAAAAGGAACTGGCGATAGAGCACGCGGAACTGCAGGTTGGCATTCATCTCCGCCCCGCGGGCTCCGAAAAGAGTTCCTGCCAGGAATCATCCAGGCAGAGCCACTGGGGATTTTCGGAGTAGCTGGCCGAAATCTCCGAAACATGGAGAAGACCATGCCCTTGCAGGCACCACGACTCGGAGCCGTACCATTCCAGGAAGGTTTGCGACGACGTGCCGATGCGGACCGGGTCGGTGAGCAACCGCAGGCAGACTGGGCAGCGGCTCCGCTGATCGATCAGCACCCAGCGCAAGATCAGCATCCAGGAGGCGAACATCGCCAGATTCGGCACCATTGGCACCATCGGCCCGATCCACAGCAACAGGCCAAACCCGCAAAGCATAGACGGCTGCACGAGCGCGATCTTCAGGGCCAGGAAGATCCCCCGCCGCAGCCGGTTCGGCCAAGGTGTCGGTTGCCGGTTCCCCGGCGCTCGTCCCATGACGAATCGCATGGCGGGCAGAAGCAGGCTGGAAAACAGAAGCATCACAAGACAGCCGCCCAGCAGGTCGCGGCCTCTGAAGTGTTTGGGCCAAGGTCCATGTTGCGGACCCGGCAGCCGTGTCGCGAACAGGAGGCTCACCGCCGCGAGTGCGGCCAGGAAGGCCAGGCAATGCATCGGAGACTCCAGATGGATTACCGGGCGCTGGTTGTTCCGCCGCAGCCAAAGAGCGTCCCGGAAAGCGCCCAGACAGAACAGCGTTGCCCCGCGCCGCGGGATATACCAGAGCTCGTTTCGCCAGTCGTCAAGCCACTCGGCGCGCTGATCGCCGGGCGCCAATAAGGATGCGATGCGAAGAATTGCGTATGGCAGCCATTCGCGCTTCATACGTCCTGGACCTCCTCGGTGGCAACCAGCTTGGCCAACAAGGGATAGCGCTTTCGCGATGTTTCCAGCGCCGCTTCCCCGCTTCGCGTGAGCTTGTAGTACTTGCGGGGAGGCCGCAGGGCGGCGTCCGCGGCCGACTGGCGCTCCCGGTACGACTGAACCAACTGATCGCCTTCCAGGCGGCGCATGGCGGGGTAGACCGTTCCGCTGGGAAGGCCCGTCACTTCCATCACGTTGTAGCCATAAATAAAGCCGGCACCAATGGCTTGCAGGATCATGGCCGTTGTGTGGGAGAGTCTTGGCTCGCCTGCCATACCCCGACTATACCTATGTAGAAGTCTACATGCAAGGGGAAAAACGGCAAAAGCGCCTGCCCCCGCAGACGCTTTCCAACTGTCAAGCGCGACGGTTGATCCGCTTAGAAGTGAATTCGAAGTCCGAACTCCATGTTCCGAGGCGTGCCGCCGCCGCCGATCTGGCCGAATGTTGTAGGGCTGCTTAGACTAAGACTGGGGCCGCTCGATTGGAAGTGATTTAGCACATTCGTCACCTGCCAGAACAGTTGAGCACCTATGCGCTCCTTGTAGATCGCGAAATCCTTCACGACATTCGCATCCAGGTTCCACGAGGGGAGGCCGCGCAGGCCGCCGCCGCAGCGGGTGTCGTATCCCAGCACGCAGGGCCGGAATTCATCCCATATCGCGGCAGGATCGCTGAATGCGTTCAGGCCATAATAGCCTGCCGTCTTGGTGCCGACAGCCGCCGCGCCTTCCACAATGTTGCTGCCTTGCGTGCCGGTTGGGTAGACGTTGTATTTAGTCGACATCTGGCCGGTGTAAGGCGACAGGCCCACGGCGCCTTCTCCAGACCCGCTGGTACCACTGGTTCCCGGCGTAGTCACCTCACCAAACGCCTCGCAACCTCCACAATTGCCTTCGGTATAACTCACGCCCGTGGGGCTGCCGCTCTGCGCCGTAAACAGCGGGGAGATGGTCCAGCCGCCCAGGATATGTCCCAATACGCCGTGCTGGCCCCTGAAGAAGGGCACCGCGTAATACATGGACAGGTTATACAGGAACTTGAGGTCATACCCCTGTGAGCCGTATTGGTCGCCAATATTGAACGGCGTCAGAGGAGTCAGGGAACTGGTGGCTTGAACCTGAAACCCCGTGCCTAACGCCCTTCCAAAGGTGAAGTTGGAGATGGCGGTCAGCCCGTGCCAGTTAGTAGTCCGTAGTGAGACGAACAGCGCGTTGTAGTTGCCATAGCCTAAGCTTGTGGTGGTGAGGAGTGACGTGGATTGTCCCAAGGTTCCGCCAGTCACTGGCTGGCTGAATACGGTGCGGCCCAAGGTCCAGCCCGGAGTCTTGGTCATGGCGTTCCAGATGTCGCCGACAGCGGTCTCTTTGAATAGCGCCGTATTCTTGGAAGCCAGGGCCGCCGTGCAGCTTGCATAACCGGCACAATAGGCCGAGCCAGCTCCACCCAGCGCCGATTCAAAAAACGGCTGTGGAGCGATGTTTGTAGCACTGACGCCGCTGAAGAACATCTGCTGGAACACCTGGGAGTATGCCTGCGCGAACGATTGGCCGTTCAAGGTCTCCATGTAAGGAACCGAGTCAAGGTTCACCTCCATGAACTCGTTCTTGATGATTTTCCCGGTGTAGCCGACTTCAAGGCTGATGTGCGAGTTGATTTCGCGCTGCACGGTGAATGTGAATTGATCCGTGCGATCCGGCCTGAAGTGGGGATCGAGAACGTCGGCATCCACGCTCTCCGGATTCGCTCCCACGCCGGGGAAGTACGGTTGCGATAGCGAGGAAGACGGCGGAGCCAACGGAGCGCTCATGCCATCCGTCCCGATGCGGAAGGCGTTTGCCGGGGTCGCGACGCCGCTGCCCGCACAACTTCCGTTGCTGAGCGGATTGACGCAAGTGACGCCCTGTAGCAGTCCTGGACCAAGCAGCGGTACCAGCACCAGGTCTACACCGTTCAGGCGGCCGAAGATTCGGCCGTATCCTCCCCGGATGACGGTTTTGCCGTTTCCGAAAACCTTGTTCAGAATGCCCTCGCTAAAGTGTGGATTCCAGGCAAAAGAGGCGCGCGGGCTGAATTCGCCATAATACGGATTATAGGGATACTTCGATCCGCTGCCTACGTTTCTGATGAGGGTATAGCCGAGCGTGGGGGTGTACGAACCGCCTTGCAGCGCCGCCGCCTGGCGTTGGGCGATAAAGTCGCTAGCGACGATCGGCTCATTGTTTTGATCCACCAACTGCACTTGCTTGCCCTGCAACTCATAGGGCGGCATTTCAAGATTCCAGCCCAGCCCATAAGTCAAGGTGAAGGAAGGTTTCATATGCCAGATATCGTTGAAGTAAGTTGTGTAACTCGGTATGATCGATTTGTCCGTGGCCGGAGTCCCGATCGGCAATGCGGAAAGACTTGGTAATGCCCGCGTGTACATTACCTGAGTCGAGCTGATCATGCCAAGGACCTCGGCGTAGAGGCTTTCCCAACTGGAGTAACTGGTAGACGGAACCGTGGTGGGGATGTACTGCGTGGGGGAAGTCCAGTTGAATCCCGAGCTTGTGGAGAGGTAGCTGATCTGGTCGTTCACAGCGGACCCGTTATCGGTGCGCGAATGGTAGTCGAAGTTGCGCTGATATGACCCGCCAAAGCCGAACAGGTGATTGCCCTTCAGCATGGTCAGATCGTCTTTGAGCGACTTATCCTGACCGTCCCAGAACCGCTGCCGGACGCTTTGGGTATTCACGTTGTAGGGGATCAGGCCGGGGGACCCGCTCTCGCCGCCGATTTCCAGCGCCCCACCCAGTCCCGGCAGTTGCGGTGGGCCGTTGTCGTCCGACCATTGCCAGAATTGGCGCAGGTAACTGGCTACCAACGTATTGGTAGTAGTTGGAGTAATGGTGGTGGTGAGGCCATACGTCCACACTGAGGGTTGCTGCGGCCGGGGAGCGGTAGCGGTGGGAACGCCGAATTTGTCGCCCGGCAGGACGCCGCCGATGTCGACCTGATTGGTCGTCAGGTTGATCAGCTTGAAATCGCGATAAGAGGCGTAAAAGTGCCACTTGTCATTGAAATCGTGATCGATGCGCGCAACGTAGGTATTGGAAGTGAGAGGCGCGCGGATGGTGCTCAGCAACCCCTGCGTATTGAATTGGTCGCCGCCCAACGGATTGTTGGGCTTCGGGATCTGCGTGTTCCAGATCTTGGAGACGATCGGGTTGATGCCCAGGCCGCGTGGGTCGCAGGCGCCCGCGGGGCACATCGCCGTCGGATACGTCACGCCGTTTACCGTCACCGGGCCTGGGTTCAAATTGTAGGCCTGATAATTGCCTTGCGCATCCTGCACCTGAATAACTCCCGCTTCGAGGAGCGGCGTCGGCACGCTGGTCGAGTAACTGCCGGAGTTAGGATACCGCAGTCCTTCATAGTTCACAAAGAAATACCACTTGCCGCCCAGGAGCGGTTTGGGAAACAGGGCGCCGCCCAAGGCGCCACCGAAACGGTCGCGGTGGTTGGAAACGATCGGCGTATACCCGTAAGAGATGCCGTTGACCGTTGTGGGCGTGTGATTGGCGCCCCACGAACGCGCCGAGCCCACGGTCGTGTCGAAGTACCAGCCATACGCGGAGCCGTGCAACTGGTTCGTGCCGCGCTTCGTCGCCATCTGGATCTGTCCGCCCGACGAATTGTTGAAGTCGGACGTCTGGTTGGCGACGTTGACTTTGATCTCGTCAATGCTCTCGATGGGCGTCGGGATGACGCCCGAAGGAAGACTGCCACCCTGACTTCCGCCCAGACCGGAATAATTAGTCTGGTAGCTGACGACATTTCCAGACATGTCATCGGTAATATTGGCGCCGTCGAGAGTGTAGGTATTGGCGTCTTGCGCGCTTCCAGCGACCTGGCCGCCCGGCGCGGTCGCGGGTTGGAGAACCGCCATAGAGGTCACGTCGCGGCCCAAATTGGGCAGCAATAAGAGTGCCTGGCCGTTCAAGCTGTTCCCCACCGTGGCATTCATCGTCTGCAACTGCGCTCCCGCGCTGGCTGAAACTTCCACGGTAGTCGACGTGGAACCCACCCTGAGGAGTGCATTGATGGTCAGCACCGAGCTGATTTCCACCGTTTGCTCATTTACGTCGTAGGTGCTGAAACCGGGTTTGACAAAGCTGATGTTATACTTTCCCGGTGAGACGGAGCTGAAGACATATCGGCCGTCGTTGTTACTGGTCGTCGTAAGGGTCGTGTTCGTCGAAGGGTCCGTCATCTTCACTGCGGCGCCCGGCACCGCGGCATTTTGTTCGTCGGTCACCTGCCCGGCAACCGTGCCAACCTGACTGGTTTGCGCCCAAGCCGCTATTCCGCTTAGACTGAGGACGACTCCCAGGCAAACCGAACGCACCAGGAACCGATAGGAAACCGCGTAACGAATGAGCCGCTGGCTCAGGTTCATATCCCCTCCTTTTTCTTGCGACGAAGGAAACGCGCGAGACGTAGGAAACCCAGAAGCCGGATTCTCAGGTTGCTCTTACCTTGGACGCCCGTATTCGCGGAATGCGACGTAGCATGCAAGCGCACATCGCTGACTCTGCGGCATGCGCTCGTATCGGCAACCCTTCAGGCGCTTCGCGGGGAAACGCGTGAGATGCGGCCCGACAACAAATGACGATTGCGAGAATTCTAGGGCAGGTTCAGTCCCGCGTCAAGGAAAAAATGAAGAAAATTCGCTAAGGCGCGAATGATCGTTCGACCGGCGACAAGATTGCCGGCGCTATCTATCTACTCCGGCCAGGGCAGCAACTTCAAATCCACGGCCGAAGTCAGGCCGTTATCGACCCGCGCCGTGGTGGCACGGCCGGAGAAGGTGCGCACGAAATCGGGATCTTCCAGCGCGCCCAAATCGGCGGAAGCAAAAGCCACGGCTTTGTAGTCACCAGGCTTGAAGCTGTCGATTTCGTAGTGGCCTTGACGGTCGCATCTGACGGAGCGGATGTACTGACTGGTGAGCAGGGCATCCTCCCTGGGCAGCAGCACCACGGTGGCGCCATCGACATTCTCCACCGTGCCTTTGACGCGGCCCGCGGCGACTTTGAAGAGGACGCGCAACCGCGGCCTGCCCGGCGGAAAATCGAATTCCTGCCCCAGCACTTCGCGATCACCCAGCCGTATGGATGCCAGATAGTAGCCGGGGACCTGTGTGGGGACATTGACGGTATAGCGATCCAGGTAAACGTCCTGGATATGAAACGATCCATCGGCCTCGGGTGCGCCGGTGCGGCCTCGGGTGCGCCGGTGCCGCTCCAGGCGCGCGTCGCGGATTCGAAAACGATGGCCCCGCATCGGACCCCCAGCAAATTCGGATTCCCTTCAAACTCCACCTTTCCCCAAATCCACAGGGGAAAGGCGAGGCGCAGAACCACGTTTTCCAAATCGTGCCGCGCCACCGAAACTGGGCCAAACCCCGCATATAGGAAGCCATATTGATCGCGCGATGCCGCCCCCCGCCACTCGCCCTGGTGCACGGAAGGAAGTTCGAAAGTGCCGTCGGCGCTGGTTGTCGTGGTGCTGCTATCTTTCTCCCAGCGATCGGCTGCGGAGATAGTCACATCCGCGCCGGCGGCCGGTTTGCCGTTATCGGCGTACACCACGCCGCGCACCGCCTGAACAGGAACCGC
>OKRF01000321.1 GCA_900290315.1 Candidatus Sulfopaludibacter sp. SbA3
GCGGGCGACATTCTGGCCATCGCCGGCGTGGAGGGCATCACCATCGGGGAGACTGTCACCAGCGCCGAGACGCCCAATCCGCTGCCGCCCATCCACATCGATGAGCCCACCATTGCGATGGCGTTCACCATCAATACGTCGCCGTTTTCCGGCCGCGAGGGGCAATGGGTCACGTCGCGCAATCTGCGCGACCGGCTGGACAAGGAACTGCTCACCAACGTCTCCATCAAGGTGGAGGAGCTGGGGCCGGACACCTTCAAGGTGATGGGCCGCGGCGAACTGCAGCTCGCCATCCTTATTGAAATGATGCGGCGCGAAGGCTACGAATTGATGGTGGGCAAGCCGGAGATTCTGACTCGTACGATCGATCACAAGTTGTGCGAGCCGCTCGAGCACCTGATTGTCGATTGTCCCGAAAACTTTCTCGGCGTGGTCATCGAAAAGCTCGGCATGCGCAAGGGCAAGATGATCAAGATGGTGAACCACGGTTCCGGCCGGGTGCGCATCGAATTCCACGTGCCTTCGCGCGGATTGATCGGGCTGCGCAGCGAGATTCTGACCGATACGCGCGGCACCGCCATCATGAACTCGCTGTTCCATGGATATATCGAATGGCAGGGCGAAATTTCGATGCGTCCCACTGGATCCATGATTGCCGATCGGCCCGGCCGGGCCACCGGCCATGCCATGTTCAACCTGCAGGAGCGTGGCGAAATCTTCATCCCGCCCGGCACGGAAGTCTATGAAGGCATGATCGTTGGCGAAAATGCCAAGGATGCCGACCTGGATGTCAACATCGTCAAGGAAAAGAAGCTCACCAACATGCGCGCCTCCACCGCCGACGTGGCCATCCGCCTGGTGCCGCCGCGTATTCTGAATCTGGAGCAGGCCATCGAATTCATCAAGGAAGACGAATTCGTGGAGGTGACTCCGGTTTCTATCCGGCTCCGCAAGAAAGTCCTCAAGGCGAATCAGCGTTGAGTTGAAATTCAAATTCGTGAATTCTTCCGCGGATGTGATCAATCTCTCAAAGTTTTTGCGCACGTTAGGTGTAGGGTTAGAAATTGCCCAAAACACAAGGAGAGAACATGAGTTTGAATCCAAAGTCGTACACGAAGAGAGCCGCCGTGATTGCCACGGCGTTGACTTGTTTGGCACTCGGAGTTAAGGCACAACCCAGTGACTTCACCCCTAACGGCTGTGCCAGCCTTCCCGGCAATGCCGCGCTCAAGGCGGCGCTGCAGGCAGCCACATCCACCGAAACCAGCGGCCTCAACAATCAGATGTGGGCCACCATCGTCGATCGCGACGGCATCGTTTGCGCTGTGGCCTTCTCGGGGGTTAACCGGGGAGCCCAGTGGCCGGGCAGCCGGGCTATCTCCGCGCAGAAGGCGAATACCGCCAACGCCTTCAGCCTGGACGCCTCTTCCAATAGCGGCGGCTCCGGTCAGCCGAACGGTCTGGCGTTATCCACGGCTAATCTCTATTCGGCCGTTCAGCCCGGAGGCAGCCTCTATGGCTTGCAACAGAGCAACCCGGTGGATCCCGAGGTCGCCTATGACGGGCCCTCGTCAGACTACGGCACCGCATTCGACGCGATGGTGGGACACAAGATCGGTGGCGTAAACGTGTTCGGCGGCGGGTTCGCGCTCTACGCGGCGGGAGAAACGGTAGTCGGCGGCGTCGGCGTGAGTGGGGACACTTCCTGCGCGGACCACAACATTGGCTGGCGGGTACGTCATAACCTCGGGCTCGACCATATGGCGAAAACTGCCGGCGTTTCGGGCGATCCCACTCGGCCGGACAACATCATTTTCGACATCACCCCGAACCCCGCTGCCGGCAACAGCGCGGGCGGTTTCGGTCACCCCACTTGCATCAACACCACCAACAACTACAAGACCCTTCCAATTGTCGTTCAGTAGTCCCGGTAGTTACTGACTGATTCCAAATTGGACGGTCAGACCGCAAGAGGTGGGCGGCGCGCCGTAGGAGAACGATCCGGAGAAGGGGTTACCCGTTGTGGGATCGTAGATTGCGCCAGTGATAATCTGCGAGAAGTCTCCTGCGAGAAACGAGGGGCTTGCGGTGTCGCTGATGGTCACGATCCCACCCAGCGGCACGCTGGCGGCCGCAGCTACCTTTCTTGCCTGCGCCTGGGCGTCGGCCACCAGCGACGCATACGAGCAATCTTGCGCCGCCAATAACTGCGGGGACACCAGCGTTCCCTGCACCGAGAACGAAACGGCGGTGACCGGGCTCGTCCCAGTCACTGCCGCCGCGGTTTGTAGCGCCGCGATTGTGTCCTTCATTTTGGAAAATGGCACATGGATCGAGAAGCTCCACTCCAGGCCGGGACCGGTGGAGTTGCCCCCAATGAAGTAGTTATTCTGGGTGCCGCCGCTGAAGCCGATCAGATTGGCTGATGTAATGCCGGTTCCCGAGAGCGCGGCTAACGCGTCATCCACCGTTGCGCCTATTATCGTGTCGACATATGCCGTGACCACGATCTGGTCCGGTGGCACGTTGACAGTCCGCGACGCCGACATGGTGAGCGCGCTGGCAGCCTGTTGTCCCAACGCGAATGTCACAGTCAGTGAACACGCAGGAATTATGTAGGGAGCGGCCGCGGACGGCCCGATCATGGTCGAAACGGAAGTGGCGAGCGACAGGATGCTCCCGGCCTTCAGATTTGCCGCACTGGCCATCTGCTGCGCCTGCGTGCGCGCGGCAGACACCAGGTCCGCCAGGGCACACGACTTCACTTGCGCCTGAGTGGATACTAGCGGGCCCTGCACGGAATAAGTCAGGGTCAGCGGGGTCTGGCTGAGACTAATCTGCAGCGCCTGCAGGGCCGCCGCCTCGCTCTTGAAATTCGCCAACGGCACCAAAAGCTGGAACGTCCAATCGAGCACCAGCGTGGGTTTATTCGTTCCGGAATTGTATTGCTGATTGGAATAGACGCTCGACAGATTCGACGGAGTGAGGTCTGTCCCCTGCAGTGCCGCCATCACGTCGGCAAGGGTAGCGGTCACGGCCGATTCCACAGTGACGAGGATTCCAATCTGGTCTGGTGACACATTCTGGCCCAACGTAGCAGTGACTGTTACGGAAGTGGAACCGCTATTGATCTGTCCGAATACCGCGGATGCCAAAAGGAGAAATGTAATTATGCGCTTGATCATGATGTGTCCCTATTGCTCTATTGAGTGATTCCAAACTGAACGGAAATGCTACAGCCTGTGTTGGGTATCCCGAGTACACCGCCAAGCGGCCCGCCGTACAAGGGATCGTAAATGGCATAAGGTGCGCCTGAGGTAAAGGCGAAGATGCCGGAAGCGCTTGGCAATCCCCCATCGCTGATAGCGACAATCCCACCGAGCCCCACGCTGGCGGCGGCTGCCACCTTTCTAGCCTGCGCCTGAGCGTCTGCCAGCAGGGACGCATTGGAGCAATCCTGCGCGGCCAGCAACTGCGCGGACACCTGTGTGCCCTGCACCGAATACGAAACTGTCACAGTCTGCTGCGAGGCTGCCTGCTGCAATGCCGCGATCGCGTCCTTCATCTTGGAAAACGGCACCGCCAAGGAAAACATCCAGTGAGTGTTTACGGAATCGCCGTAAACGTCCACCAGATTCGCCGCCGTTATGCCCGTGCCCGCAAGGGCCGCCAGGATATCGTTGAACGTGGCGTCGACCGGCGGGTTCACATCCGCGCTGAGCACCACCAGGTCGGGAGGTGCGTTCACCGTTCGCGACGCCGAGACGCTCAGTGTACTGGCAGTCTGTTGACTCAACGCGAACGTTGCCGTCAGCGAGCATGTGGGAATGACATACGGGGTTGGCGCGGAGGGGCCAATCATCGTCGTGACGGAGGACGATAGGGCGACTACGTTCCCGGCCTTCAGATTCGCAGCCCCAGCGATCTGCTGCGCCTTAGTTCGCGCCGCTGCGACCAAGTCGGATAATGCGCACGACTGCACTTGCACTTGAGTGGAAGTTTGCGGACCCTGCACCGAATACGAGAGAGTGAGCGGGGTCTGTCCCTGACTCAGACTCATCTTCAGCGCCTGCAATGCTGCCACCTGGCTCTTCATGTTCGCCAGCGGTACCGCGAGTTGGAATGTCCATTCCAACAACGGATTCGCCAGCTTGCCGTTGGTCGTATATTGCTGGGTCGAGTACACACTCGAAAACGTCACCGGCGTGAGGACGGTGCCCTGCAGTGCAGCCAGCACATCGGCAAGAGTGGCGGTCACGGCCGATTCGACGGTGACACTGATTCCGATCTGGTCGGGTGACACATTCTGGCCCAACGTAGCGGTAACCGTGACGGAAGTGGAGTTGCTGTTAATCTGTCCGAATGCAGCAGATGCAAGTAGGAGAAATGTAAGTATGCGCTTGATCATGGTGTGCTCCTGAGGCTCTTATTGATTGATTCCGAACTGAACGGTCAGGCTACAGCCTGGGAACGGGCTGATAGGGTAGTTGACAAACGAGATCACAGGACGGATCAGAGATGCTGCCGCGATCAGAGGGATGCCGCTCGCCGCTCCTCCATCACTGATCGTCACAATCCCACCCAGCCCGATGCTGGCGGCCGCCGCCACCCTTCGCCCGAGAGTCGAATCATCAGCAACCCAGCCCGATGCTGGCGGCCGCCGCCACCCTTCGGGCCTGCGCCTGGGCGTCAGCCAACAGGGACGCATCGGAGCAATCCTGCGCGGCCAACAACTGCGGAGATACCTGCGTGCCGCTCACCGAATACGAAACCGTCTTCTGCAACGCCGCCTTCTGCAACGCCGTGATGGCGTCTTTCATTTTGGAGAACGGGACCGCCATGGAAAACTCCCACTGCTCGCTGCCAGAGATGCCGTAGACGGCAACCAGATTTGCTGCCGCGATGCCCGTGCCCGAAAGAGCCGCGAGAACGTCATCGAGCGTCGCGTCCTGCGGCGGAGACACATAGGCGTCAAGCACCACCAGATCCGGTGGCACCTGCACCGTGCGCGATGCCGACACAGTGAGCGTACTGGCGGGCTGTTGACCCAACGCGAACGTTGCCGTCAGCGAGCAGATAGGAATGACATAGGGCGTGGCCGCGGAGGAACCGATCAGTGTCGAGACAGAAGAGGACAGTGCCACCACGTTCCCAGTTTTGAGATTCGCCGCGCCGGCCATCTGCTGTGCCTGCGTCTGCCCGGCAGCAAAAAGGTCTGACAACGCGCAGGACTGCACTTGCGCCTGAGTGGAGACTTGGGGGCCCTGCACCGAATAGGAGAGTGCGAGCGGCGCCTGTCCGTGGCTGAAACTCGTCTGCAGTGCCTGCAACGCGGCCATCTGGCTCGTCATATTCGCCAGTGGCACCGTTAACTGAAACATCCAGTCCAACACAAGGTTCGTTAGCTGGCCGCTGGCTGCATACTGCTGGCCGGAATCGACGCTCGAAAAATTCGCCAGCGTCAGCGCTGATCCCTGCAGCGCAGCCATCACGTCGGAGAGTGTAGCAGTCGCGGCCGATTCTACGGTGACACTGAATCCCACCTGATCGGGTTGCACCTTCTGGCCCAGTGTCGCGGTAACCGTAACAGAACTGGAGCTGGTGTTAATCTGTCCGAACGCCGCCGGTAACAATAGGATAAACGCGAGCAGGCGCTTGATCATGGTCCGAGCATAGCTGCCCGCACCGCCGATGGGAAGCCCCGTCAGTATTTCGCGAGTTCCTCAAAGTCCACATTGCCGCCGGAAATCACTATCCCGATGCTGCCAATCCCAGGCGGCAATTTGTGGAACAGCACGGCGGCGGCCGGGACCGCGCCGCTCGGTTCCACCAGAATCTTCAGGCGCAGCAGCAGGAATTTCACCGTGGCGCGAATCTCGTCGTCGGTCACCAGCACGATCCGCTCTACCAGTTTCTGGAGCACCGGGAATGTGAACTCGCCCGGCCGCGGCGAACGCAGTCCATCGGCGATGGTGTTGGGATGCGCCACCGTCACGCGCTCACCGGCCGCCATCGAAAGAAACGTATCGTTGGCGCCCTCTGGCTCAGCGCCGAACACGCGCATCTCCGGATACCGATCTTTGGCAATGGTGGCGCTGCCGGCTAGCAGTCCGCCCCCGCCGGCGGGTGTGATCAGCGCGTCGAGCGGCCCGGTCTCTTCCAGCAACTCCATCGCCGCGGTGCCTTGGCCGGCCATGATCAGGGGATGATCGAACGGCGGCACCAGGGTTGCGCGGCTTTCTTTCAGAATCCCCGACGCCAGCGCTTCGCGGCTCTCCGTGAAGCGGTTGTAGGTAACGATGTGGGCTCCGTGCGATCGCGTGGCTTCCATTTTCGAGCGCGGCGCATCTTCGGGCATCACGATGGTAGCCTTCGCGCCCACATGCTTGGACGCAATCGCGACAGCCTGCGCGTGGTTGCCCGAGGAGTAAGTCACGATTCCCCGCGCCAGCGTCTCTTTAGGCAGCGAGAGAATCATGTTAGATGCGCCGCGGATCTTGAACGCTCCACCGCGCTGCAGGTTCTCGCACTTGAAAAAGACGCGCGCACCCGCTTCGTTGTCGAAATCGGGCGAGGTCAACACCGGGGTCCGGCGTGCCAAGGGTTTGATACGTTCCGCCGCCGCCCGCACATCGTCTGCTTGAATTGCTAATGCCATCAGGAGTATTGTCTCATCTCAAACCCGTGAGACCCCGGCGGCATTGCGCCTTGCACCCCGGTGGCGGAGAATGAGGGGAACGCTCCGTCTATCCCCGTTCTTATGGCACATTTGCTGATTGTTGACGATGACGCCAACACCCTGGCCTCCCTGGCGCGCGCCTTCCGCCTGGCGGGGCACGAGGCCACCGTGTGCGACAACGCCGCGCGCGCCCTCGATCTGGTCAAATCCACGGCCTTCGATATGATGCTTTCGGACGTCGTCATGCCGGGCAAGGACGGGCTCTCCCTCCTCGAAGACCTGCGCAATCTCGGCATCTCCATCCCCGTGGTGATGATCTCCGGTCAGGCCAATATCGAAATGGCGGTGCGCGCCACGCGCCTGGGCGCCATGGACTTTCTGGAGAAGCCGCTCTCCACCGACAAGCTCCTGCTCACGGTCGACAACGCACTCAAACTCAAGCGGCTGGAGCAGGAGAATCGCGAACTGCGGCAGCGCGTAGGCAAGCATGAGATCGTTCACTCCGGCGAAGCCATGCGGCGCGTCATGGCCCAGGTGGACCGCGTGGCCGCCAGTGAAGCGCGCGTCTGCATCCTGGGCGAGACCGGCACCGGCAAGGAACTGATCGCGCGCGCCCTGCACGAACGCAGCCCGCGTCGCGAGGGTCCGTTCGTCACATTGAACTGCGCGGCGGTCCCCGGCGAGTTGATCGAATCCGAGCTTTTTGGGCACGAGAAAGGTTCCTTCACGGGCGCCGCCTCGCGTCACATCGGCAAGTTCGAACAGGCTCACCACGGCACTCTATTTCTGGNNACAATCGGCGACATGCCGCTGGTGATGCAGGCCAAACTGCTGCGCGTGCTGGAAGAGCGGCAGGTGGAGCGGGTGGGCGGCGACCGCACCATTCCGGTGGATGTCCGCGTGCTCGTGGCCACGCATCGCAATCTGGACGACCTGGTGAAGAAGGGCGTTTTCCGCCAGGATCTGTACCACCGCATTTACGTCTTCCCGCTGTTCCTGCCGCCTTTGCGCGAGCGTCCCGGCGATATTCCGGCGCTGGTGGCGCACTTCGCCTCCCAGGTTGCTGAGCAGAATGGGTGGAAGACCAAACCCTTCGCCGCCGACGCTCTCCAGGAACTGGAACGCTACCCCTGGACCGGCAACGTGCGCGAACTCCGCAACGTGGTGGAGCGCCTGCTGCTGCTGGCCGATGGTGCGGTGGATGCATCCGCCGTGCGCCTCGCCCTGCCGCAGAACGCCGGCGATCCGCCCGCCGCCGCGACTGCCATTCCGCACTTCGATGGAACGCTCGCCGATCGAGTGGGCTCTTTCGAGCGCGACCAGATCCTGGCCGAACTGAAACGTCACAATCAGCGCATGACCGACACCGCCAAAGCGCTCGGACTGGAGCGCAGCCATTTGTATAAAAAATGCCAAGCCTTGGGCATCGACCTGCGTGCCTTGCGAAAGGGTGAAGAAGCGTAACACCGGCGATCTTGTCGCCGGTTGTTAGTTTATCGGACAACGCAAAGATACCGGCGGCAAGACCGCCGGCGTTACCATCAAAGTAGCCATGGCCAAGTTTCTGATCGGCGTCGTCACCGGCGTCTTGCTCGTTTTTCTGACGTTCGTGCTGGTCGTCTTTGCGGCGTTCCGCATGCGCGATAAGGCGCCTCAGATCGCGAGCAACTCGGTGCTGGTGCTGCACCTCCAGGGCGAGATTCCAGAAAAGCCGCCAATCGAACTGCCCTCCTTCTTCAGCCGCAGCCGCGCTGTTACCGTGACCAGCATCTGGATGTCGCTGCGCAACGCCGCTGTGGACCCGCACATCAAGGCCATCGTTCTGGAACCGGAAGGGCTGCGCATCGGCTGGGCGAAGAGTGAAGAACTGCGCGCCGATCTGGAGCAGTTCCGCAAATCCGGCAAGCCCGTCTACGCCTACCTGCGTACCCCCGCCATGCACGATTACTATGTGGCATTGGGCGCCGGCCGGATCTTCATCGGCCCTTCCGACCAGGTGTACGTCAAGGGCCTGCGCGCCGAACTCACGTACTTTAAGAAGACCTTCGACAAACTCGGCGTGAGTGTCGAAATCGAGCACGCTGGCAAGTACAAGGACTTCGGGGACATGTTCACGCGCCCGGACATGAGTTCGGAAACGCGCCAGGTGATGGATCGCTTAGTGGATGGACTCTACGGCAACGTTGTGGCGCGCATCGCCGCGCGCATCGCCGCCAGCCGCAAGAAATCGCCGGCCGACGTTCGCGCCCTCATCGATCGCGGTCCCTTCACGGCTTCCCAGGCGCTGCAGGCCGGGCTGGTGGATGAGCTCCGCTTCGAAGACGAAATGTACGGTGAGCTGAAATCGGCGCTGAAATCCGGCGAGCCGCGCAAGGTTTCGATCGACACATATGCCCGGGTGCCGGCGGATAGCGTGGGCCTCGCGGGCCGCAGCCGCATCGCCCTGGTGGTGGGGCAAGGCGACATCGTCCGCGGCAATTCGGATGACGATGGCGCCGAAGGTGACCTCACTTCCTATGGCTTCGACCGGATACTTCGCCATGTGGCCGACGATTCCGGGGTGAAGGGTGTGATCGTGCGCATCGATTCGCCCGGCGGCGAGGTGGACGCCTCCGATGAAATGTGGCGGGAAATGAGCCTGCTGAGCAAGAAGAAGCCGCTGGTGATTTCCATGAGCGATGTGGCTGCTTCCGGGGGATACTACATGGCCATGACCGGTGACCCCATCGTATCTTACGCCGAAACCGAAACCGGTTCCATTGGAGTAGTCTTTGGCAAGCCCAATCTGCACGGTTTCTACGATAAGCTCGGCATCACCAAAGACGCCGTGCAGCGCGGCAGTCACGCCGACATCGATTCCGATTACAGTTCCCTCACGACGGAAGAGCGCGAGTTGCTGCGCAAAGGCATCGACGAGAGCTATCGCGATTTCGTCACCAAGGTCGCCACCGCCCGCCATCGTACCTTCGAGCAGATCGAACCCGTGGCCCAGGGACGCGTCTGGCTCGGTTCCGACGCGCAAGCTCGCGGCCTGGTCGATCAGCTTGGCGGACTCGACGCCGCGGTCCAACTGGTCAAGCAGCAGGCCCATATTGCCGCCACCGAAAACGTGACGATCGACGTGTATCCGGCGTCCCGCAGCCTCTTCGACGTCCTCACGAAAAAGTCGCAGCCCGATGCCCTCGACGCTCAACTCAAACAGATCTTCGGTTCCGTCCCCTATCGCGCCTGGCTGCGGGGAGGCTACCTGCGGCTCATGCCCTACTGGTTGCAGATCCGGTAGCCTGCCTACCGCCGCAGAGCCTGCCGGACCTTCTCCTCCAGGTCCCGCGCCGTGAAAGGCTTTTGGATGAACACCGTGTCCGGGGCAAGTAGTCCCTGTCTCACTACCGCGTTGTCCGTATAGCCGGACATGTATAACACGCGGATAGTGGGGAGCAGGGCTGTCACCTCACGGGCCAGATCCGTACCGTACTTCAAGGGCATCACGATGTCGGTTAACAGCAGGTCGATCGGTTCCGCGGGTACGCTGGCGATAAGCAAGGCGTCTTCCGGCGAGGCCGCCTCCAGAATACGATACCCGCGGCGCTCGAGCATGGCACGAGTCAGGTCCCGCACCTGTTCGTCATCCTCCACCAGCAGAATCGTGGCGTTCGCTGGCCCCTCCTCCTCCTTCCATGCCACCGCCGGAACCGCATCCTCCTGGCTCGCGGCCGGCAGGTAGATCTTGAATACCGTGCCGTGTCCCGGCTCGCTATACACCAGCACCTCACCACCGCTCTGTTTCACAATTCCGTATACGATGGACAGGCCCAGCCCCGTCCCCTTGCCCTTTTCTTTGGTGGTGAAAAACGGTTCGAAGACGCGTTCCTGCGTAGCTGCGTCCATCCCCAACCCCGTATCGCTCACCGACAGCAGCACATGCGGACCAACAGCCACTCCGATATGCCCGGAAGCATAATCGTCGCTGACTTCCACGTTCGATGTTTCGATGGTCAGCTTCCCGCCATCCGGCATGGCGTCGCGCGAGTTCACCGCGAGATTCAGGATCACCTGGTCGATGTGCGAAGGGTCCACCTTCACCGGGGCCAGCNNGTCTCCAGTTCGATGTCCTCCCCGATCACCCGCCGCAGCATCCTGTCGACGTTGGCGACTACTGCATTCAGATCGACAATGCGCGGCACCGAGACCTGGCGGCGGCTGAACGCCAGCAGTTGATTGGTCAGACCGGTCGCCCGTTCGCTCGCCCGTAGAATCTCGTCGGCGTAGTCCAAAGCCACGGGATCGTCCTTCACATGGTCCTTGAGGATCTCGTCGTAACCCAGAATCACTGTCAGCAGGTTATTGAAGTCATGCGCAATGCCGCCGGCCAGCCGCCCCACTGCTTCCATCTTCTGCGCCTGGATCAATTCACGTTCCAGTTCCTGCCGCCGCGACATCTCCATTCGCAGGTCTTTCAACGCCTGTTCCAGCGACGCGGTACGAAGGGCGACGCGCTCCTCAAGTTGCTCGTTGATCTTGCGAATGCTCTCTTCCGCGCCGCGCCGGACCTCAATCTCGCGCGCCAGCGCGGCCGGGCTGGGCAGGCTGATCAGCGTGGGCATCATGGGGATCAGCCCCGTGCATGTCGCAACGGAAGCCACCGCAGTCACGATCTTGATCAGGCCGTCCAGCCGGTAGAGAGGATGCCAGACTGTCACGACTCCCATCAGGTGCGTGCTTCCGCAGGCCAGGATGAACATGCCGGAGGCCACGAAAATCCACTTAAACGCAACGTCGGGCCGCCTCCTCGCAAAGTAAAACAGGAGAAATGGAATGGCGTAATACGACGCGGCAATCACCGCATCGGAGATTACATTGACCCAGAGCACCGCTGGATCCCAGAGATAACACATGCCATGCGGCATGAACTCCGTCGAGAACAACTGCCGGAAGAACTCAAACATGAGCGCTTCCGTCATCATATCCGTTCCACCCCTGGTCCGGTTAAACTGGATACAGGAACTCCCTGTGCACTCGCACTCCCATAGCCACCCTCATCACGGAACCACGGGAAGCACCCTGCAGTGGTCCCTGGCCGCCACGGTTCTCTTCGTGGGAATCGAAGTGGTGGCTGGCATTCGGTCTCACTCCCTGGCCCTGCTTTCCGATGCCGGCCATAATTTCACCGACGCCCTGGCGCTGTTCCTCGCCTGGTTCGGTTTCTATCTGCAGTCCAAGCCCGCGGACGAGTCCAAGACCTACGGCTATCACCGCGCCGGGGTGCTTTCGGCATTCGTCAACGCGCTGACTTTGGTGGCCCTCTCCGCCTGGATCCTCTACGAAGGCGTCGTACGCCTGCGCCACCCCGAAGCGGTGCAGGAAGCCGTCATGATCGGGGTGGCGGGGCTTGGCCTGTTGCTCAACGGGGGCATCATGCTCTCCCTGCGAGCCGCCAGCAAAAACGATATCAACGTGCGCAGCGCGTTCATCCATATGCTGGGGGACGCTGTGGGCTCAGTGGCGATCATGGCCGGCGCCGTCATCATCTACTACACCGGATGGGTGCAAGTGGACGCCATTCTCTCCATGCTGATCAGCGTGCTGATCATCTGGACCGCCTGGGACATCATCCGGGAGTCCCTCAACATCCTGCTGGAAGGGCTCCCACGCGGCATCGCTCTGCCGGCAGTCACCTGCTCCATGCGCTCCATCCCCGGCGTTCTGGACGTCCACGATCTGCATATCTGGAGCCTCGGCTCCAGCACCCACGCTCTGAGTTGCCACGTCCTCATCGAAGATGTGCCGCCTTCCGCCAGCGATGTGATCCTCCGCAGCCTGAACGGGATGCTCGCCGAGCAGTTCCGCATTTTCCACACCACCGTTCAGTTCGAGCACGTCAGTTGTGCCATCTCGGAAACCGGCTGCGCCATCCCGGTTCATCCCGAAGATCACGAAGGCCACCATCACCATCACTAACCACCACCCCCTTACGGCTGGTACCCCTAGCGTTCCCTAAATCCACCTTCCTGGCCGATAAGACGGGCACGATGCCTTTAGTTCCGAGAGTTCCAGTACTGGCCCTGTGCGCCATTCTGTGCCTCGCTCCCATCGCCGCCGCTCAACCCCATTTACTGAGCGGCCACGTTCCCCGGGCCGTCCTGTCTTCGCGGCCTGTCGAACGCCTTGCCCCCAACGCGATCTTGAGCCTGGCGATAGGCTTACCGCTGCGCGCACCGGAGGATCTGGACGCCCTGCTGGCGCAGATCACCGACCCCGCCAGCCCGTATTATCAGCAATATCTCACCTCCGACCAGTTCACCAGCCAGTTCGGCCCCACGATAGACGATTACCAGGCGCTCATCGATGCGGCCCAGGCAAACGGACTCACCATCGTGGCGACCTACCCTAACCGCATCATCCTGGATGTTTCGGGCACCGTCGCCAACATCGAGAAGGTCTTTCAAATCAATCTGATGGTCTATCAGCATCCTAGCCGTGGACGCTTTTTCGCGCCTGACCGCGAGCCCACTGTCGATTTCTCTACTGCCGTGCAGGACATCAGCGGCCTGGACAATTTCGTGGCGCCCCACCCCATGAGCATTCATACGGCCCCCCTGAGTCAGGGCACGCCCTTGGTCACCGGATCCGGACCAGGGAATCTCTTTCTGGGCAAGGATTTCCGGGCTGCCTACGCCCCCGGGGTCACGCTCACCGGCGCGGGCCAAACGGTGGGGCTGTTCGAACTGGACGGCTTCTACGCCGCTGACGTGGCGGCCAACTTCAAACAGGCTGGTTTGACTGCGGTGCCCACACAGACGGTACTGCTGGATGGTTTCAACGGCTCGCCCGGGTCGGCCAACATCGAGGTCACCCTGGACATCATGATGGCGGCTTACATGGCGCCTGGCCTTTCCAAAATCATCGTCTACGAAGGCACGAACCCCAACGACGTGCTGAATCGCATGGCTACCGACAACCTGGCCAAACAACTCAGCAGTTCCTGGGGATTCAGTCCCCTCAATGCCACCACCGAACAAATCTTCAAACAGTTCGTCGCCCAGGGACAGACCCTGTTTCAGGCTTCCGGCGATAACGGTGCATATAAGGGGCCGATCATGCCCCCATCCGACGACCCAAATGTCACGGTGGTGGGCGGCACCAGCCTGACCACCAGCGGAGCCGGCGGTCCCTGGCATTCCGAAACCACCTGGAGTGGCAGCGGCGGCGGTGTCAGCACAACGTATGCGATTCCGGCCTACCAGCAGGGGCTCAACATGGGCGCCAACGGCGGCTCCACCACGCATCGCAATATCCCCGATGTCGCCCTCACAGCCGACATGCAGATTTTCCTTATTCAGAATAACGGGCAGGCGGTGGAAGTGGGTGGCACCAGCGCAGCCGCGCCGTTGTGGGCCGGCTTCATCGCGCTGGCGAACCAGCAGGCCGCCTCCACTGGCAAGGCCCCGGTCGGCTTCCTGAATGCGCCACTCTACGCCATCGGCAAGACCTCCTCGATGGCCTCCGATCTGCACGACATCACCACCGGGAACAACTCCGGCTTCAACGCCGTCTCCGGTTACGACCTGGCCACCGGGTGGGGTTCGCCCGCCGGCCAGCACCTCATCAACGATCTCACCAGCGCTACTACATCGCCCTCTTTTACCCTCTCTACATCGGTACCCACTCTGACCGTCCGCGTGGGAGGTTCCGGAATCGCGGCCATCACGGTGAACCCGCAAAGCGGCTTCAACAGCGCGGTCGCGCTGGCGGCCTCCGGGCTGCCCACGGGCGTGGTTGCCACCTTCAGTCCAGTGAGCACCACCAATTCCAGTACACTGACTATCACGGTGGGCGCAACCGCGGCTGTCGGAACGTCCACTGTGAGCATCAACGGAACGTCGGGCAGCCTGCACGGCACCATTAATATCAGCGTGGCGGTTGCGGCGCCGACCTTCAACTTAAGCGCATCGTCCGCCAGTATTACAATGCTGCCTGGCGCCACTGCGGCCAGCACCATCACGGTGGTCCCCGCCAACGGCTTCAGCGGCAGCGTGACGTTGACTGCCTCCGGTCTGCCCACTGGCGTCACCGCGGCTTTCGCTCCGGCTTCCACCACGTCGAACAGTACCTTGACCCTTACCGCTGCCGCCAGCGCCCCCGCCGGCACCACGACGATCACCGTAACCGGCACTTCCGGGACCCTGAAAAGTACCACCACCATCAACCTCACGATCACCCCGCCGAACTTCACGCTCGGCGCGGTCCCCGCCTCCGTAACTGTGGCGCAAGGGAGCAGTGGCACTGTCACCCTGACCGTCACTCCGCAGAACAAATTCGCGGGAACCGTCACTCTGGCGGTCTCCGGCTTGCCCGCGGGCGTCACCGCCTCGTTCAGCCCCGCTGCAACTACTGCCGCGAGCGCGCTGAAGATCAACGCAAGCGGCGCCGCGCCGCTCGGCCCCGCTACCCTGACCGTGACCGGGACCTCGGGCACCTTGTCGCATACTACCGCGGTCAGCCTAACCATTACACCCGGCGTTTCAGGCAGCGTGCTGGTCAACCTGGCGCCAGCGTTCAACGTGACCGGAATCGTCACGGATGGCGTTAAATTCACCAGCGGTGGATTGGACAATGGCGGCAGGGCCTATTCGGCTAGCCTGTTGGGCACTTCCCAGTCATTCAACGGAACGGCGATGACGCTCGGACCGCCCAACGTGCTCGATGCCGTCACATCGAAAACGATTCCGCTGCCGGCCGGCCAATCCTCAATCCTGAGATTGCTTGCGACCGCGGTCAACGGGGGGCAGGCGGCGCAGCCCTTCATCGTCACTTACACCGATGGAAGCAAATCCACGTTTACCCAAGGCCTGAGTGACTGGTTCACTTTCTCGGCCTACCCTGGCGAGTCTATCGCACTCTCCATGCCATACCGCGACAATTCGGACGGCACTCGCGATGTCCGAACCATGCAGCTTTACGGTTATTCCTTTGAGCTGAACGCCGCCAAAACCGTTGCCAGCCTCACCTTGCCCAATAATCGCAACGTTGTGCTTCTGGCGGCCAGCCTTATGCAGAGCACCGTACTGGCACTTCCCGCGCCAGTCAGCCTCGCCGCGCAAATTCGACACCAACGCCGGCGTCAACGGTAATCAACTCGCCCACTTTCAAGGTCACTTACACAGGCGGTACGTCGGCGACATACTCGCAAAGTCTGAGCGACTGGGCAACGCCGGCGATCTCGTCGCCGGCCGGCCAGTGCAACCGGCGGCAAGACCGCCGGCGTTACCGGTTTTTCATGAAGTTTCGCGCGGAACGCCCATCCCAACAGGGTCGAAAAACCGGTCGAGCGACCGGGTAACGCCGGCGATCTTGTCGCCGGTCGGCGAGTGCAACCGGCGGCGAGAACGCCGGCGTTACCTGCCGGTTTTTCATCCCGTTTTGCGGGGCGGTCCGCCCCTAATTGACAGACGACAAACAACGATCATCTGTCCACGTCTGCCCTACTCAGAACCGGAACTTCAGCCCCAGTTCGATGGTGCGCATGGGCTGGACGTTGGTCAGATCGAGGTATCCCACGCCCGTGCGATACGCGTTAAAGATCGATAGCGAATTGGCGCCGCTCTTCGCTGCCTGGCTCGCGGAAATAGTGACCGAGGCCTGGTTGGCGACAAGGGAGGCCCACGACTGATTCGAATCCGGGTAGCTCATGACCACGTGGACATTGCCGATATCGGTGCTCGTGAGGCCATTTTGGGCGAAGCCTACTCCCGCCGCCTAACACCTTGGTGGAAGCGGACACGCAGCCCCCACGTCGCCCGTCTCACCAGGACGTATCGGGATAGTGCCGGTGACTCGCTGGTACCCCGATATCGGGACCGTCCCAGTGCCCAACCGGGCGGTGGAGTCGATGACCAAAGGGAGCGGATTCGCTCGGCCCGGCGTAACTCCGCTGACGCCCGCGAGAGGCCGGTCCGGCCGATCGCGCGTCAATGCCTGGCAAGGGCCGCGCGGATTTCGGCCTCGAACTTGTCCTTTTCCACCATCCCGGAGTAGGACGCGACCACCTTCCCTTCGCGATCGATTAGCACGGTCATCGGCATGTTCTCCAGCCCGTACTGCTTCGCCAGGTCCTCGCTGCCGATCACCACCTGGTAGTTCATCCGCTTTTCCTTGACGAACGGCTTCACGCTCTTCCATCCGTCCTCATCCATCGAGACGCCAATCACCGCGAGGCCTTCGTGCTTGAACTTCTTCTGGAATTCCATGAACCAGGGAATCTCTTGCTTGCAGCCGTGGCACCAGGTGGCCCAGAAATCCACCACCACGACTTTGCCTTTATACTTCGAGAGCGTGACCGCCTTTCCGCTGGCATCGGCCAGCGAAAATCCCGGCGCGGGATTCCCCATCAGGATGAATAATGCGAGTACGGCACCCATTGCGTGGCTCCTTTACCTTGCGCGCTTTCCAGCGCCGTTACCGGAAACTTCCAGAGTTTTCCCTGTTTGAATGCTCCTTGGATTCGACCGCGGCTGGCCTGGTATCGCAGGGTCCGTTCGGGAATCTGGAGCCGTCTGGCCGCGGCGTGAAGACATAGAACGCGCGTCCGAAAATTGATCTGCAAATCCATACACTCCTCCTCTCAGGCAAGAATCACGTTTGCGGCTGCAGAGGGTAGCGTCTAGATGCGCAGAGGCACGGTTGCCGCCGCCAAAGCGGCTGGGCGGCTCACGGAAAACTGTTGGAGTTGCGGCGATGCGGCGGCCAGACCCTCGCACACACGCGGAGGCACAGCCGCGGCCAACTTGCGGCCGGGTATATAAGGTTGGTTGCTTGACACTGCGCTGTGTAGGGCGACGGTGGGAAGGCTGAGCCCCGCCGGATCCACCGTCACCACTTCAGGGATGGAGACGAAGTCGGAATAGAGGCGAACGGACACTACCGGCGGAGCCAGCAGATTGGCCGCTGTAGGTTGGCGTTTGAACCGGTACGCGCACGAAATCTCGCATTTCGCGGCGTCCCAGGTGACCGTCACGTCCCAATTGCCCACCCGGGTGGAACTCCACTCGGCTTTGGCCGGAGGACGCGCCAAGTGGAACTTGTAGATCAGGTCCGGAGATTCCGCCGCGCGCAGCATTCCCACTGCCAGCGCGAACAGAACGAGTTTCCGACCAGGCCCCACGCTGTCAGTATAAGGCGCAGCACCGCCGGCATCAATGGGGATTGCCGGAAACCTGCGTCACACCTGTGTTTTGCCCAGGTTGGCGGCGTACTTCCGTACCAGTGGCGAAAGCTGCGCACACACCTTGGCATGGCGCGGATCGTCTGCCAGATTGTGCAGCTCCTGGGGATCCGTGTGGCAATCGAATAGCATAGCGCCGTTCTGCCCCTCCGGCCCGAATTCGGCGTACCGCCACCGTTCGTTGCGCACCGCGACGCCATGCAGGCTGCGGCCATCCTCGCTCCACACGCTATACGCCGGATGCTTCCACGCCGCTCGCGGATTGTGCAGCAGCGGCACCAGGCTGCGCCCCTCGTTGCCCGGCGGCAGAGGCACTCCGCACAGTTCCACCAGGGTGGAGTACAGATCCAGCGATTGCACCGTGCGCATGCAGGCGCGCCCGTTGCCGCGCGCGTTCGGCGCATCGATCAGCAGCGGCACCCGCGTGCCCATCTCAAACAGCGACCCGGCCTTCGACCATTTGCCCTTCTCGCCCAGTTGATACCCGTGATCGCACACAAACACCACGATCGTATTCTGCCGCAGACCCAGCCGATCCACCTCCGCCAGCACGCGCCCCACATTCCAATCCGCCCAGGAGATGGACGCGATATACGCGCGGATGACCTCACGCGCCTCGCTCTCGCTGGCGCCGCGTCCGATGAACAGATCGGCGTTGCGCTTGCGGATGGCGGCGCTGGGGAATCCCGCCGGCACTGTGGGCCACGGAGCGAAGTCCGGCGGCAGTTGGATTTTAGCGCTGTCGTACAGATTGAGAAATCGTTCCGGCGCGCACGGCGGACTGTGCGGTTTGACGAAGCCGCAGCCCAGGAAAAACGGCCGGTCGCGGTACTCCCGCAGATATTCCATGGCGCGATCGGCGGTGTGATAGTCCGGGTGCCCTTCGCCATTGCCATCCCAGCACGATGATCTGGTCGGAGTGTGCCGCCTGGCTGTTATCCTGCGGCAGCGGCGGCAGCACATCGCCCGGCGCCTGAGGAACGGGAGTCCGCGGAATCGCCAGGCGATGTCCACCCGCGCCGCCATCGCCTTCCGCTACTCCGCCGCCCACCGTCCAGGCCTTGGGATCGTCGATGCCGCCGTGGAAGATCTTACCGATGCGCAGCGAGGCATACCCGTTCTCGCGAAAAAGCTGCGGCAGGCTGATCCAATCCGGATGCGCGTCGCGGAATGCTGTGCGGTTGCCCAGCACACCCGTCGTGGTGGGATGTCGACCCGTGAACAACGAAGACCGCGAGGGATTGCACAACGGAAACTGGCAGTAATTGCGGTCGAAGCGGACACCCCGCCGCGCCAGCGCGTCCAGGTTCGGCGTCTGCGCATGGAAGCGGCTGCCGTAGCACCCCAGCTCCACGCGCATATCGTCGGACATGAAGAAGAGCACATTCGGCCGGCGCCTCTGGGATTGCGCGGCGAAGGCAGCGGCGCCCTGCAAGAACGTGCGCCGCGAAGACAATGGGCCACGGATGGACACAGATAAACACGGATAACACAGTTTCTTATCTGTGTCTATCTGTGGCCCATTCGGTGTTCTATCCGCCGACGTTGTGGACGGGCTTGCCGGGCACTTGGGTGGTGAGTTTCTTATCGCCCAGGCCCATCTTGTCGATCTCGTTGAAATAGACTTTGCGGCCTTCGTCCATCGCCAGGTTCGAGAGAATCACCGCCACCGCGTCGGCCATGCCGGTCTCCAGATCGGCCTTCGGCTTACCGCCGTCGCGGCAGTTCTGGAAGAAGCCCTCGAGTTCCAGATCCACAGGATTGCGCGACTCCTCCTGCACCATCACACCCTTGGCCAATAGCCAGCGCCGGGCGAATTTCGCCTCCTTCTCCAGGAAGCTCTCCTTGCCGGTGAAAGCGATGTCCGGGAGATTGAGCGGAATCGGATGGTTGGCGCCGCTCGCGGTAAGCATCGAGGCGCTGGCGACCATCGGCTTCGCCTTCTCCGCGGCGCTGGTTACCGTGACGGCCTTAGGAGGCTCGCGATACCACCAGGCGATAGGCGGCTGGAAAACGCCCTTATCCGGGTCGTCTCCGCCCACCGTGATTTCGATGGTGCCCTCGGTGCCCATGATGATTTCGCCCATCTCCGCGCGCGTGCCATTGAAGAACGGCAGGAACTGATTCGTGCTGATGGAGGAGTAGGTGAGCTTCTGCCCATTGGGATATCGGTAAATCAACTGGATGTTGTCCCAGACGTCGCGCCCGTCTTTCAGCATGTCGAGGCTGCCCAGCCCCATCACGAAGTCCGGCCGCGAGCCGAACATCCAATCGGCGATGTCCACCCCGACATGGAGCGGTAGACGCGCCAGTTGTCGATGTTCTTTTCGCCGCCCGGTTTCATGGTCCACAGCGAGCTCGGCTTGTTGATCATGTTGCGGTGCCACTGGGCGTGGATGTGGTGCACGTTGCCCAGAATGCCCTTGTCCACCATGTCTTTCACGGTCTGGTAGAAGTAGCTGTAGCGGCGCTGCAGGCCCGTTTGCAGGGTCTGCTTGGGGCGCTCCAGCGACAGGGCTCTGAGAGCATGGACCTCCTCCGGCTTGAACACCAGGCACTTTTCGCAGAACACGTGCTTGCCCGCCAGCAGCGCGTCGCGCGTCAGCGGGTAATGCACGAACAGCGGCGTGAGCACGAAGACCGCGTCGATATCCTTCTGCGCCAGCAATTCGTGATAGTCCGTGTAGGTCCGGGGGTTGTTGCGGATGTGCTTC
>OKRF01000328.1 GCA_900290315.1 Candidatus Sulfopaludibacter sp. SbA3
GATGGGAATGAAAATGGACGATTGGGTACAGTTGCAAGTTCCTTCGCCTCTCTCGAAAATGCCCGCATAGCCTGAAGAAGACAGACGACAAAAAACGATCGTCTGTCCCACGGGGCTAACGAATTCTCATCTGGGCGATTGGGGGAGACTTTCGAGGGAGGGTGGCACGGATTTGCGGCGGGCTCGCGGCTCGGGATTTTCGAGAGAGGCAACAGATTTCGCAAAAGCGGCGAAATCAATCGCCTGCCACCGCTTTGCGGCGTATAAATCAAGTGGCAGGGTCGAAAAACGGGGGCCGGGGTTGTGTGAGGCTCGCTTCGATCGCCGGCGTTACCAACTGTCCTACAGCAAATCTTTGGCGGCGAGGCGGCGTTCTTCCACTTCGCGGTAGCGCTTCAGGATGACGACGAGGTTGCCGCCGAGGACGACGGTGCCGATGACGCCGGGCAGAAGCAGGCCGTACCAGATGCCATAGGGTTGGCCGGTTTCGAGGGCGACGATGCCGGCGACCAGCATGGCCCAGGAGAGGATCCAGAGGGCTATCCAGGAGCGGACGATGGGCCGGCGGGCTTTGCCTTGCGGGACGAGCCAGCCCACCAGGGCTCCCATGATGCCGGCGGCGCCTCCGAATATCGTGCCTGGAATCCAGGCGTGATGGATGGGGTCGAACCAAGGTTCCGTCATGCGTTATTTCTTCCCTTCTTCGGATGATTCGCGGTGCGCTTTCCAGAGCTCGCGCGCGAGCGGCGGCGACAATTTGCCGTCGGCCACCAGCAACTGCAGCTTGAGCTGGAAGGCGTCGGTGACTTTGGGGTCTTCGGCGGCCTGGACTTTGGCGATCAAGCGGTCGAGGCGCGCACGCAGCGTGGGGTACGAGATTTCGTACTCATCGCAGAGCGCCTTCAGCGATCCGGAACTGAGGAGGAAGCGCTTGAGAAACTGCAGGTCTTCTTCGTCCAACGCCTCCCACCAAGCTGGCCGGCTGTCCTTCACAAAATGAATATAGATCTTAATTTTATTGAAGTCAAGAAAATGTATGTGGACTTTAATAAAATTAAAGAGCAAGTCGCGGAGTGCCGGCGGGTGGGGAGTTCGTGCATGATCGTCTGCAGGAGAGCGATTATGGTAGTGATGAACGATGTAGAGCGGTGGGAGGCGGTGCAGCGGCGGGAGAAGGCCGCCGACGGGACCTTCTACTATTCGGTGAAGAGCACGGGAGTGTACTGCCGGCCGTCTTGCGCGGCGCGTGCGGCGCGGCGCGAGAACGTGACCTTCCACGCCACTTGCGAGGACGCGGAGCGGGCGGGATTCCGGCCCTGCAAACGATGCCGTCCGAACGAGACGCCGCTGGCGGAGGTGAAGGCGGCACTGGTGGCGGGGGCGTGCCGGCGGATTGAGGAATCGGAGACCGCGCCGGTGCTGGAGGATTTGGCGGCGTCGGCCGGTATGAGCCGCTTTCATTTCCATCGGGTGTTCAAGTCGATCACGGGAGTGACGCCGCGGGCCTATGCGGCGGCGCATCGGGCGCAGAGGGTGCGGGAGGAATTGGGCCGCAGCCGCACGGTGACGGAAGCGATCTACGGGGCGGGTTTCAATTCGGGCGGGCGGTTCTACGAAACGTCGCCGGAGATTCTGGGGATGACGCCGACGGATTTTCGGGAGGGCGGCCAGCGGGCATCGATTCGGTTCGCAGTGGGAGAGTGCTCGCTGGGGTCGATTCTGGTAGCGGCGACGGAGCGCGGGGTGTGCGCCATTCTGTTGGGCGACAATCCGGACACTCTGGTGCGGGATCTGCAGGATCGGTTTCCGCGGGCGCAGTTGATTGGCGGGGATGGCGCGTTCGAGCAAACGGTGGCGCGGGTGATCAGCTTCGTGGAGGCGCCGGCGCTGGGGTTGGACCTCCCGCTGGATGTTCGTGGGACAGCGTTTCAGCAGCGCGTGTGGCAGGCGCTGCGCGCAGTGCCGGCGGGCGAGACTGCGAGTTACGCGCAGATCGCCGAACGGATCGGCGCACCCAAGGCAGTGCGTGCGGTAGCGCAGGCGTGCGGCGCTAACGCATTGGCGGTGGCGATTCCGTGCCATCGCGTGGTGCGCCACGATGGGGCGGTCTCCGGGTATCGTTGGGGCGTGGAGCGGAAGCGGGCGCTGCTGCAGCGTGAGGTGAGGGGATGAAGGAGCGGGTGGCGTCGCTGGACTGGCCGCACATCGAGTCGGACCTGGATGCGTACGGGTGCGCGACTATGGGTCGTGTGCTGGACGCGGAGGAGTGCGGCGAGTTGTCCCTGAGTTATGCGGAGGAGGCGCCCTTCCGCAGCCGCGTGGTGATGGCGCGGCACGGTTTCGGACGTGGCGAGTACAAGTATTTCCGCTATCCTCTGCCCCGGGTGGTGGCGGAATTGCGGGAGGAGTTGTATCCACGGCTGGCGGGGATCGCCGGCAGGTGGAGCGAAACGCCGTACCCGAAGGAGCATGCTGCCTATTTGAAACTGTGCCAGATCGCGGGGCAGACGAAGGCGACGCCGCTGCTGCTGGAGTACGGTGCCGGCGATTTCAACTGCCTGCATCAGGATCTGTATGGCGAGCACGTCTTTCCGTTGCAGGCGGCGTTCCTGCTTTCCGAACCGGGACGCGATTTCGAAGGCGGCGAGTTCGTGTTGACGGAGCAGCGTCCGCGGATGCAGTCGCGGGTGGAAGTGGTGCCGCTGCGGCAGGGAGAGGGAGTCGTGTTCGCGGTGCATCATCGGCCGGTGCGGGGGACGCGCGGAACGTATCGCGTGAATCTGCGGCATGGGGTCAGCCGCGTGCGGAGCGGGCGGCGTCATACACTGGGGATTATCTTTCACGATGGACTATGAGGGACTTGTCTCGCAAAGGCGCAAAGAAACAGGAGAGATTCATTCACAACCGAATGACTGGTGAGTTATTTGCGGAGCCCAGGGAAGCGTTGGCGGAGGGCGCGATGATGCTGCGCGGATTTTGTGCGGCAGAGGCGGCCGCGTTGTTGCGCGACTTGGACGGGGTGGCGGCGGTGGCGCCGTTTCGTCACATGATCACGCCGGGCGGGTATCGCATGTCCGTGGCGATGACCAATTGCGGAACTCTCGGCTGGGTATCGGACGGCAGCGGCTATCGGTACAGCGAGACGGATCCCGTGAGCGGGGCGGCGTGGCCGGCGATGCCGGAGGGGTTCGCGCGGCTGGCTATGAACGCTGCGCAAGAGGCGGGATTTGGCGGCTTCGCCCCGGATGCCTGCCTGATCAACCGGTACGAACCCGGCGCCAAGCTAAGTCTGCACCAGGACAAAGACGAGCGCGATTTCGGCGCGCCGATTGTTTCGGTATCGCTCGGATTGCCCGCCACGTTTCTCTTCGGCGGCCGGAAGCGGAAGGATGCGGTGCGCCGCATCCGGGTGGCGAATGGGGACGTGGTGGTGTGGGGCGGGCCGGCGCGCCTTACCTATCACGGGATATCGCCCCTGACGGATGGGGAGCATCCGCTGACGGGGCGGCGCCGGATCAATCTGACCTTCCGGAAAGCGTGGTAGGGGCAAATGAGCCGGCAGGTTGGTATTCTTTTGCTACCGCCGCTCGTGCTCCAGGCACAGGCGCTGCCCGCGAGTCTGACGGGGCGTATCGTGATCAGTGGCATTGCCTTTGCTGAAGGGCCCGCGTTCGACTCGCGTGGCTTCTATGCGGCCGATTTTAATTCGCACAGGCTGTTCCGCGTATCGCCGGCCGGCAAGTGACGACCGTCGCCGAGTCTTACCAGGGCAGACCGTTCAACGGCCTGAACGATCTCTGCTTTGGCGGGGCGGGCAATCTTTACCTCACCGAACCGAAGGGATCCGGCACCAATGCGCCGTCCGGAGCGGTGCACCGGCTCTCGGCCACGGGAAGTCTCACACACATGGCCGCGGAGATCCCCTTCCGAATGGGGATCGCCGTGGACCCGGATCAGGCCAAGCTGTACGTTTCCGATAGGGCCACCAATCGCATCCTGGTGTGGAATCTCGCTTCGGATGGCACAGTCGCAAATCGCCGGACCTTGTACCAGTTTCCCGATGCGAGTGAGGCAAAGGCTCGCCCGGCGGGATGAAAATGGCTGGAAAACGCGTCGGGGTTTCGCGCAGGGCAAACTCGAGCCAGACACGAAGATTCGCCAAAAGGCGGCGAATTTCGAGGGTGTTGGGGGGGGGCGCGCTCGCGGGCAACGATGGGAATGAAAATGGACGATTGGGTAAAGTTGCAGG
>OKRF01000205.1:0-162 GCA_900290315.1 Candidatus Sulfopaludibacter sp. SbA3
CCCCCCGAGCTGCGGCCGCGGCCACGGCCAGCGTGGCCGCGGCGCCGGCCCGCGCGCGCACGGGCGCTCTCAGCGCGGAACCGGCCGATCGCGAAGACGCCATCGGCCGCGTCGTATCGGCAGCCAGGTACCTGCGCCACCAGGATCCCTACAGTCCCGCCC
>OKRF01000205.1:172-9676 GCA_900290315.1 Candidatus Sulfopaludibacter sp. SbA3
GCCGCGTCGTATCGGCAGCCAGGTACCTGCGCCACCAGGATCCCTACAGTCCCGCCCCCTACCTCATGCTGCGCGGCCTGCGCTGGGGCGAATTGCGCGCCGCCGGATCCCGGATCGACCAGATGCTCCTGGCGGCGCCGTCTTCTGAACTGCGCCAGGCCCTCAAAAGGGCTTCGCTGGAATCCAATTGGACCGGCGTGCTGGAGCAGGCCGAAACCGCGATGGGTATGGAATGCGGCCGCGGCTGGCTGGACCTGCAGCGCTACGTGTGCCGCGCCTGCTACGAAATGGGCACCGACTACGGTCCCATTCGCAGCGCGGTGATTTCGGGCGTACGCGGCCTGCTGGCGGACTATCCATCGCTCACCGAATTGACCATGATGGACGACACCGCCACGGCCAATGCGGAGACACTGGCGTGGATCCGGGACGATGCTATGCCCGGCGCCGCGGCGACCGCGCCGCCACCCGTGGAAGCGCCAGCCTGGGATTCCGCGCCGGCTGCCGAATCGGGCCTGCCCACGCCGCCCGATGTTTTCGAGTTGGCCATGCAGGCAGCCCGCGCCGGACGTCCCCAGGAAGGCATCGAGATGCTCATGCGCGAGATGACGCAGGAGCGCACCGGCCGCGGCAGGTTCCAGCGCAAGGCGCAACTGGCCCAGCTCTGCGTCGGAACGCCGCATGAACCCATCGCGTTTCCCATTCTGAAAGATCTCGCAGCCGAAATTGAACGCCGTAAGCTGGAAGATTGGGAGGCGCCGGATCTGCTGGCTCATCCCCTGGCTTTGCTGTATCGTTGTTTATCGCGGGTGGATGGCAGTCAGGAAGAGAGCCAGAAGCTGTACTCCTGGCTCTGCCGGCTGGATCCGCTGGCCGCGTTGAACGTTTCGAGGTGAGCGCATGCCCCGGTGGGAATCCGAGCAGACAGTTACGCAATCCGTGCTGGAGCGGCTGATCGACCGCGATCCGGCGCTTGCCGTCGATCCGCCGCCCTCGCGCGCCCAATCCGTACGCCTGCTCAAGCAATCCCTGCGCCGCGACCTGGAGTGGGTGCTGAATACCCGGCGCACCCCTACTCCCGCCGGCAGCGAATTCGCCGAACTGGAAAAGTCGCTCTACAATTTCGGGCTCCCGGACGTCACCAACCTCAGTTGGGACAACTCGCGCGACCGCTCACGGCTGGCGCGCACGCTGGAACAGACCGTGGCGATTTTCGAGCCGCGCATCACCGGGCTCAAAGTGGTCGCCCTGGAATACGCGCCCGGCGCCCAGCACATTCTGCGCTTCCAGATTCAGGGACTCCTGGACATGGACCCCGCGCCCGAACACATTTCCTTCGACACCGTCCTGCAGCTTACCAGCGGTGAATACCAGGTAAAGGGGGACACCGGTGCGGGATGAGCTGCTGCTGTACTACGAGCGCGAACTGACGTTTCTACGGCAGATGGGCGCCGAATTCGCCGCCAAGTATCCCAAGGTGGCGCAGCGCCTGGTGATCGAGCCGGACAAGTGCGAGGACCCGCATGTGGAGCGCATGCTGGAAGCCTTCTCGTTCCTGGCCGCGCGCGTACATCTCAAGATCGACGACGAGTTTCCGGAGATCACCGAATCGCTGCTCGGTATTCTGTATCCGCACTACCTGCGGCCGGTGCCCTCCATGTCCGTGGCCGAGTTTAAGGTGGACTACGAGCAGGTGACGCCCGAAAAAGGCCTCACGCTGGAGCGCGGCGCCACCCTGCGTTCGCGGCCGGTGCAGGGCGTGCCCTGTAAATTTCGCACTTGTTACGACGTGACCTTCTGGCCGATTGAGGTGGCCGACGCCGAGTGGAAAACGCCGGACCGCCTGCAGCCGGCCATCCGCGCCACCGACGCCGCGGCGGCCGTCCGCCTGGAACTGCGCTGCGCCGGCGATCTGACGTTCCAGAAGCTGGCCACGCGATCCCTGCGGTTTTACCTGAGCGGGGAAAGCAACCTGATCCACAATCTGTACGAGCTGCTGTGCAACAACTGCGCGCAGATTCTGGCGCGCGATCCGGCGGCCAAGTCCCGTCCGCCGGTTCTGCTGCCGGCCGGCTCGCTGCAACCCGTGGGCTTCGGCGAACACCACGCCATGCTGCCCTATCCGCATCGCTCCTTCATCGGATACGGTCTGCTGCAGGAGTATTTCTGCTTTCCCCAGAAATTCTTCTTCCTGGATCTTTCCGGGCTGGAGCAACTGGGCGCCGCCGGCTTCGGCAATCGCGCCGAAATCATCCTGCTCATCAATCCGTTCGAACGCAACGACCGGCGCCAGATGCTGGAACTGGGCGTAAACGCCAAGACTTTCCGCCTGGGATGCTCGCCCATTGTCAACCTGTTTCCGCACACCGCCGAACCCGTTCTACTGAGCCACGCACAGTACGAATATCCAGTTGTTCCGGACGTGAACCGGCGCACCGCCATGGAAGTCTTTGAAGTCCAGGAAGTGGTGAGCGCTAATCCGCAAACGCGGGAAGTCATCCAGTTCGAGCCCTTCTATTCCTACCGGCACGGCGCCGGCCGCCAGAAGGTGCAAGCCTTCTGGCACGCGGCCCGAAGGGCCTCCGGATACCGCGAGGACGAAGGCACTCAGGTATTTCTCTCCCTGATGGATCTCTCTTCACGCCCCGTCAAGCCGGACGTCGACACCCTCACGGTGCGCACCATCTGCAGCAATCGCGATCTGCCTTCGCGGCTGCCCTTCGGCAATGAGGCCGGCGATTTCGAACTGGAAGGAATGGGAGCCGTGAAACGCTGCCTGGCGCTCATCAAGCCCAGCGATACCTTACGGCCGCCCCTGAGTAAAGACTCGCTCTGGCGGCTGGTGTCGCAACTTTCGCTCAACTATCTCTCCCTGGTCGACAACGGGCGCGAAGCGCTGCAGGAGATTCTGCGCCTTTACAACTTCACCGGGTCTACTTATTCCGAGAAGCAGATTCAGGGGCTGGTGGAGCTCACCAGCAAACGGCACTTCGCGCGGGTCGTATCCGAGGATGGAGTGGCATTCGCGCGCGGCACGCAGGTGGAGATGGAGTTCGATGAGGAGCAGTTTGTGGGCAGCGGCGTCTACTTGTTCGCCGCCGTCCTGGAGCATTTCCTGGGGCTTTATGTCTCTATGAACAGCTTCAGTCAATTGCGCGTGAAAACCCGTCAGAGAAAGGAGATTCTGAAGCAATGGAAAGGAGATTCTGAAGCAATGGCCCCCACGAGCCGGCCGGAAAATCCTGATCTGATTGCCGCGCAAGAGCGCTTCCCCATCGCCCGCGAATTGCAGCGCGATCCCTATCGCTTCGATTTCTTTCAAGCGGTGCGCCTGCTCTCCCTGATGCATCCGGACCGGCAGGTGCCGGGCAGATTCACCAACCCGCGCGACGAAGTGGCTCGCTTCGGCGCCACGGCTTCCGTGGCCTTCCCCGCCAGCCAGATCCAGGCCCTCGACACCACGCGGCAGCCGGTGGCCATGCAGGTGAATTTCATGGGGCTCACCGGGCCCTTGGGCGTCCTGCCGCTGGACTATAGCGCCCTGGTGATTGACCGGCTGCGCGCCCGCGACACCGCGATGCGCGATTTCTTCGACCTGTTCAATCACCGCATGATTTCGCTGTTTTACCAGGCCTGGGAGAAATACCGCTTCCACATCGCTTACGAGCGCGGCGAGCGCGACCGCTTTTCGTACCACGTGCTGGCGCTCCTGGGGCTCGGTACGCCTGGCCTGCAGGATCGCCAGGATATTGCCGACGATTCGTTGCTGTTCTACAGCGGACTGCTTTCCATGCACGCCCGCAGCGCCACCGCCCTGCGCCATCTGTTGATGGACTATTTCGGAGTCGAAGTCCACATCGAGCAGTTCGTGGGCGCCTGGTATCCCGTGGAGCGGGACGCGCAGTGCTGCCTGGGCGAGGGCGCCAGCGATTCGGAGCGTCTGGGCGTGGGCGCGGTGGTAGGCGATGAGATCTGGAACCAGGAATCGCGCGCGCGCATTCAACTGGGTCCGCTCACCTTGGAGCAGTATATGGATTTCCTGCCAGGGGGACAAGGCTACCGGCAAATTCGCGCGCTCGCTGGATTTTTCGCGGGCGGCGAGTACGATATGGAATTACAGTTGATTCTCAGGCGCGGCGATGTGCCGGCCTGCGAGTTAGGAGCCCAGGACGAACCTGGTCCGCAGTTGGGCTGGACCAGTTGGGTAAAATCGGTGCAGATGAACAGGGATCCCGGCGAGACCATTCTGGAATTGTGACACGGAGGAAGCTGAAAGATGGCCATTAGTTTGAAAGCGATTGTCGGCAGGCTGAACGATACCACGCGGACGGCCATGGAAGGCGCCGCGGGTCTGTGCCTGGCCCGAACGCATTACGACGTAGAGATTGAGCACTTCCTGATGAAGATGATGGATGCGGCCGACTCGGATTTTGCCCGCATCCTGAAGCAGTTCGGCGTCGACAAGGCGCGCCTCTCGGCGGAACTTTCGCGGAGCCTGGACAAGCTCAAGACGGGCAATGCGCGCACGCCCGCGTTCAGCCCGTCGCTGTTCCGCCTGCTGACGGAATCCTGGACCATCGGGTCTCTGGAATTCAACGCGGGGCAGGTGCGCACCGGCTTCGTGATGCTGGCGCTGGTTTCCGACGAAGACCTCTCACGCATTGTCCGCGACATCTCCAAAGAGCTGCAAAAAGTGGAGCCGGATGCACTGCGCAAGCAGTTGCCGGCCATCCTGGAGGATTCCCGCGAGTACACCGCGGCGCCCGCCAGTGCGGCTGCCGGAGCGGGCGGCGTACCGGGCGCGCCCAAGACGGGCGGCAAAACGCCGAACCTGGACCAGTTCACCGTGAATCTCACGGAGAATGCCAAAAAGGGCAAGATCGATGCCGTGCTCGGCCGCGATTTCGAGATCCGCCAGATCGTCGATATCCTCACGCGGCGGCGGCAGAACAACCCCATCCTCACCGGCGAAGCCGGCGTCGGCAAGACTGCGGTGGTGGAAGGCTTCGCCATGCGGATCGCCACCGGCGACGTTCCGCCGGTGCTGCGCAACGTGACCGTGCGGACGCTGGACCTGGCCCTGCTCCAGGCCGGCGCCGGCATCAAGGGTGAGTTCGAAAACCGCCTCAAGAGCCTCATCGAAGAGGTGAAGGGATCGCCCACTCCCATCATTCTCTTTATCGACGAGGCGCACACCATGATCGGCGCCGGCGGGCAGGCCGGACAGAACGACGCCGCCAACCTGCTGAAGCCCGCCCTGGCGCGCGGAGAACTGCGCACCATCGCTGCCACAACGTGGTCGGAGTATAAGAAGTATTTCGAGAAGGATCCCGCGCTGGCCCGGCGCTTCCAGGTGGTCAAGGTGGAAGAGCCGGACGAGGCCAAGTGCACCATCATGCTGCGCGGCGTCGTTCCGGCGCTGGAGAAGCACCATAGCGTGCGCATTCTGGACGAAGGCCTGGCTGCCGCGGTGAAATTCTCGCATCGCTATCTGCCCGACCGCTGCCTTCCCGATAAAGCCGTCAGCGTGCTGGATACTGCCTGCGCGCGCTTGTCCCTGGGCCAGAATGCCACTCCCGCCGCGGTGGAAGACCTCACGCGCGAAGTGGACGATTGCGCCGTGCAGATTCGCGTACTGGAGCGGGAATCGGCTCTGGGTTCCGACCATAGCGAGCGGCTCGCCGCCGTCGCCAAACAAAAGGCTGCTGCCGAGGCGCAGCTCGCGGAGACAACCGCCCGGTGGGAGAAGGAGCGCGACCTCGTCGGCAAAATTCGCGAGGTGCGCGGCAAGTTGGAGGCAGCGGCCCATCCCGTCGCGGCCGCGGCCTCGGTTGCCCAACCTGCCAGCGCCGACTCCGCGGCGCAAGCCGCTCCGTCCGATCCCGAAGCGCAACGCGCCGAACTTGCCGCGCTCAACGCGGGACTGGACGCCCTACAGGGCGAATCGCCCCTAATGCGCGTCTGCGTGGATGCGCAGATCGTCGGCGAAGTGGTCGCCGGCTGGACCGGCATTCCCATCGGCAAAATGTTGAAAGACGAAGTGGCCGCCATTCTGCAACTGGAATCGCATCTGGGCAAACGGGTCATTGGCCAGGATCACGGCCTGGGCATGATCAGCGAGCGCATCCGTACCTCCAAGGCCAGCCTGGAGGATCCCAGCAAACCCATCGGCGTATTCATGCTGGTAGGGCCCAGCGGAGTCGGCAAAACCGAGACTGCCCTGGCGCTGGCGGATTTGCTCTACGGCGGCGAGCGCAACCTCATCACCATCAACATGTCTGAGTTCCAGGAAGCGCACACCGTTTCCACCCTGAAGGGCTCGCCTCCCGGATATGTCGGCTATGGCGAAGGCGGCGTGCTGACCGAAGCCGTGCGGCGGCGTCCCTATTCCGTAGTGCTGCTGGACGAGGTGGAAAAGGCCCATCCCGACGTGCTGGAGCTGTTCTTCCAGGTGTTCGATAAGGGCAAGATGGAAGACGGCGAAGGCCGCGAAATCGATTTCAAGAACTGCGTCATCATTCTGACCTCGAATGCCGGAACCGATACGCTCATGAAGCTCACCGCCGATCCGGAGACCATGCCCAGTTCCGACGGGCTGGTGAAGGCGCTCAAGCCTGAGCTGAATAAGATTTTCAAACCGGCATTCCTGGGCCGCTTGGTGATCATTCCTTACTTCCCCATTCGCGACGAAACCTTGAAACTGATTGTCCGCCTGAAACTGGGGAAGATTCAGCGGCGCCTCATGGAGACGCACAAGATTCCGCTGACTCACGACGAAGCATTGATCGAAGAAGTTGCCAAACGCTGCACCGAAGTGGAAAGCGGTGCGCGCAATGTGGACAACATCCTGACCAATACACTGCTGCCCGAGATCTCCCGCCAGATTTTAGGGCGCATGGCGGAGCGCCGCAAACTCGACCCGATTTACGTCTCCATCGGAGCCGAAGGCGAGTTCGTCTACAACTAGACCGGGGTGTCTGGCCCGGCATTTACGGAGGATCGCATGGGGTTCATGCACGCATACCGGCCCATGAAGTTGACTGCGCCGCTGGGCGAGGACGCGCTGTTTCTCGTCTCGCTCAGCGGCAGCGAGCAGATTTCGAGCCTGTTCCAGTTCGAATTGAACACCGTCTGGCAAAACAGGAATCCCATGGTGTTCAAGGATCTTCTGGGAAAGAGCGTCACTGCCGAACTCGATCTGCACGATTCCACGCGCTACATCAACGGCATCGTAAAGTCCATCACGCAGGGTGCAAATTCGCGCGAACACGAACTGACCTGGTATTACCTCACGGTCGTGCCCACCATGTGGCTGCTCACCCGCAACGTGAATTGCCGCATCTTCCAGAAGATGAAAGTCCCCGATATCGTGGAGCAAGTGCTGAACGATGCCGGACTGACGGATCTGGAGATCAAGCTGCAAAACTCGTACACGAAGCGCGACTATTGTGTGCAATACGACGAAACCGACTTTGCCTTTGTCAGCCGTCTCCTGGAATTCGAAGGAATCTGCTACTTCTTCAAACATGAGATGGGCAAGCACACGCTGGTGCTGAGCGACGACAAAAGCTCTTTTTCCGATCTGCCGCAGAACCCCGACATCAAGTTCGAAGCGATGGAGGGGGGCTTGCGTGAAGATGGCCGGATCTACGACTGGCAGAAAGGCCAGGAAATCAACTCGGGCAAGTATTCGCACACCGATTTCAATTTCGAGACCCCCGAGACATCTCTGCTGGCGGATTCCGAAACCACCGTCACGGTGGGCAACAATCAGAAGCTGGAAATTTACGAGAACCCGGGCGGTTACCCGGCCCACACCGCCGGTGAAGACATCGCCAAGATCCGCATGGCGGAAGAGGAGATGCGCACGCAGGTGGTGCATGGCAGGAGCTTCAACGTGGATCTGCAGCCGGGATATAAGTTCACGTTAAAGGATCACTTCGCCGACAACGGTAAGTTCACCCTGACCGGGGTGACCCACTCTGCCAGTCAACCGCTCGATACCGGCGACGGCACGCAGGGCTACCTGTACGAGAATCAATTCACCTGCATTTCCTATAGCACCGTGTACCGGCCGGCGCGTGTGACGCCGCGGCCCACCGTCCGCGGCGTGCAGACGGCGATTGTCGTGGGCCCCTCCGGCGAGGAAATCTATACCGATCAGTACGGCCGCGTGAAGGTGCAGTTTCACTGGGACCGCGAGGGTAAGAACAACGAGAACAGCTCCTGCTGGATCCGTGTCGCCACGTATTGGGCAGGCAAGCAATGGGGCGCCATCCACATTCCCCGCATCGGCCAGGAAGTGATTGTCGATTTCCTGGAAGGCGACGTCGACCGGCCCCTCATTGTGGGCAGTGTGTATAACGCCACGGACATGCCCCCCTACACCTTGCCGGATGAGAGGACCAAGAGCACGCTCAAGAGTAACAGCTCGAAGGGCGGCGATGGTTTCAACGAGCTGCGCTTTGAGGATAAGAAGGGCAGCGAAGAGGTCTACTTCCACGCCGAAAAGGACCTGAATTCGCTTATCAAGCACGATGAGACCCGCGAGGTGGATCACGATCGCACCACTACCATCAAACATGACGAGACCCAGACCGTCACCAACAACGAGACTATCGTTGTCGATCAGGGAAATCAGACCATCACTCTGAATTCGGGAAACCAGACTACGGAACTCAAAGCGGGGAACCAGTCCACCAAGGTGGATGCGGGCACGATTACCACGGAAGCGATGCAGTCGATTACGCTGAAGGTGGGACAAAACAGCATTGTGATCGATCAAACGGGTGTGACCATCAAGGGATTGATGATCACGGTCCAGGGCCAGGTTCAGGTGAAGGTCACCAGCCCCATGACGCAGATAAACGGCGATGCCATGACCACGGTCAAGGGCGCCGTCGTGATGATCAACTGACATGAGCGGCGCCATAGTCAATACGAAAGCATCGGAAATCAGCTCCGTCGCCGAGCTGAGCCAGGAGGCGGTGGCATTGCTCCGCCCGGGCTNNGGATATGCGCCCGCCACGCCGCCGGAGACAATCCGCCGCCCAAGATCCTGGACGCGTTGCATGCCACGGAAATGTGGATCTCCCAGCCTACCGACGAGCATCGCCGCGCGGCCCACGCCGCAGCGGAGGCCGCACAGTTCAGCACCCCCGCAGGTTGCGCCGGTCTGGCGGCTTTCTTCAGCGGTGGCAGTTTGGCGCCGCCGGATTCGCCGGCGGTCCCGCCGGGAGAGTTCCTGACCGCCAAAGCGGTCTCGGGCGCGGTGATCTTCGCAGCCGTCAGCAATGAACCCGCCAAGGCCCCCGAGAAATTCAAGCAGTTCCTTGCCCAGGGTCTGGATGTGACGGTGCGCCTCAAGCTGTGGAGGTAGGACAGACGATCGTTTTTTGTCGTCTGTCAATTCGGCGCGGACCGCCCCGCAAAACGGGATGCAAAACCGGAGTCGGTAACGCCGGCGGTCTTGCCGCCGGTGCGGCGAGCGAAGCGCGCCGTTGC
>OKRF01000215.1:0-7726 GCA_900290315.1 Candidatus Sulfopaludibacter sp. SbA3
CCGCCTTTTGGCGAATCTTCGTGCCTGGCTCGAGTTTGCCCCTGCGCGAAATCCCGACGCGTTTTCCCGCCATCATCAGCCGACTCTCGCGAAAATCGCGAGCCGCGGCCCCGCCGCAAACCCGTGCCATCCTCGAAAATCCCGTCCATTTTCATGCCTATCGTTGCCCGCGGCCGCGGGCTTTTGAACACGGCCGAAAAATACGCTCCGAGGTTGTGTGCGGCTCGCTTCGCTCGCCATACCGGCGACAAGATCGCCGGCGTTACCGACTCCCGGTCTTCATGAAGTTTCGCCGGGCGGCACGCCCATTCCAACAGGGTCGACACAAAGGATCGTCCTACTGTTTGATGATCGTGCCGTCCAGCCGGCGAATCTCGCCCCGCCGTTCAAGCCGTTCCTGCCAGGCGTGAATGGCGATTTTGCGGCCGCTTTCTCGTCGATTTCGATTCCCCAGCCGGGCTTTTCGCTGACCCATAGATACCCATCGCGCATTTCCGGGCAGCCCTGAAAAATCTCCTGGGTGCGTTGGTTGAAGGCCGAATATTCCTGAATGCCGAAGTTGTAACTCACCACGTCGAGCGTCACGTTGGCCATGTGGCCGATGGGCGAGACGTCGCCCGGCCCATGCCAGGCCGTCTTCACGCCATATGCTTCGCTCAGGATGGCGATTTTTCGCGCCGGCGTGAACCCGCCGGCTTGCGAGACATGCACGCGAATGTAGTCGATGAGCCGCTCGCTGATGAGCGGAGTCCATTCGTGCGGGCTGTTGAAAAGCTCGCCCATGGCGACAGGCGTGGTGCACTGTTGGCGAATCTGACGGAAGTACGCGATGTCCTCGGGTGAAAGGGGATCTTCCATGAAGAACATCTTGAATTTCTCCGCGTCCTTGCAGAATTGCACCGCCTGCCGCGGGGAGACCCGCTCGTGCACGTCGTGCAGCAGTTCCACTTCATCACCCAACTCCTGGCGCGCCACTTCGAAGAGTTTCAGGGCGCGCCGGATGTATACTGCCGGCTCGAAGACCGGCTTATCGTGGAGAGCCTTCACAGGGGCCTCGCCGTGCGCACTGCCGTAACCTGCCATCCCGGGAATTCCCACCTGCACGCGCACGTGGCGGAATCCCTGGGCCATCAGCCGCTTCGCCGATTCCACCGTATTGGAGTAATCGGCGCCATCGGCGTGTGCATAGCAAGCGGCGGCTTCCCGGCACTTGCCGCCAGCGAGTTGGTAGACAGGCATGCCGGCCAGGCGGCCTTTGATGTCCCACAACGCCTGATCGATTCCGCTGATGGCGTTATTCAGCACGGGGCCGTTCTTCCAGTAGGAACTGTCGTAGCAGGTCTGCCAGATGTCTTCGATGCGGTCGGTGGTCTTGCCCGTCAGCAGGGGCTTCAGATACCGCTCCACGGCGGGCTTCACCAGGTCGGCGCGCTGCGTGAAAGTGGCGCAGCCGTAGCCGTACAGGCCGTCCTGATCAGTAGTGATCTTTACTACTGTAAGGCGCACTCCAGCGGGCTGGCATTCGATCACGGAGATGTCTTTGATCTTGGGAATCGGCATCCCTTTGGCCGCATGGGCCGCCTGCTCCTGCGCCTTCTGCTCGCGCGGACAGATCAATCCCAGGAGTCCCGCCGCGGCGGCCCCTTTCAGCAAGCTGCGTCTTGGCATTTGCATTTGGTCAACTCCAGTGAATCTGTTCCCGCGATTCTACCTTGGCTTCATCCAGTTCGATGCCGTAACCGGGCGTCTCCGGCAAGGCGAAGTGCGCGCGCGTCAGGACCGGTGGATTCTTCTCGAAGTGGTAATACGACTTCATCTTCAGGATGAGATACTCCGCCAGCGGGCAGACCGCGGGCGATTGGCTGGCGATGAGATGCAGCGCGGCGTGCAGGCTGTGGCCGTGCGGAATTACGGGCACATCGAAAAGCGATGCCACGGCGCAGATCTTCTGCAGTTCGGTGGTGCCGCCGCACCATTCCGGATCGCACTGCACCACGCTGAGCGCGCCTTCCTTGAGATAGTCGTAGACCTCCCAGCGCCCCTGAATGTGCTCGCCGGAAGCGACGGGGATGCTGGTGCCCTTGCGCAACTGCGCGAAGCTATCGATCTTCTCCGCCTGAGTGGCCTCCTCGATCCAGCGCGGGCGGTACCGCTCCACCTGTTTGGCCCACGAGAGCGCGTAACTGAGGTCCCATCCGCTGTAGACGTCGAACATCAACTCGGTGTCTTCGCCCACCGCTTCGCGCAGCAGGCGGACCAACTCGACGTTTTTGTGAAGCCCCTCGGGACCATCGCCGGGGCCGTAAGCCAGGAACCACTTCTGGTAGCGGAAGCCCTCGCTCTTCACCTGGGCGGCGCGCACCGGCGCTTTGTCGGGCTCCAGCGAATATCCCAGGCAACTGGCGTAGGCTTCCACGGTGGCGCGCGTGGGGCCGCCCAACAGGCGATACACCGGCGTCTTGAAGTAGCGCCCGCGCAAATCCCAAAGCGTGTTATCCACGGCGCTGATCGCCATCAGGTAGAACCCGCGCCGCGCATGGCGGTTGGAGCGGTAGAGCTGGTCCCATAGTTTCTCCTGCGCCAGCGCATCCTTGCCCATCAGGAACGGCCGCAACTGCTCGTCGACGACGATGGCGACTTCTTTGTCGATTGGTCCGTAAAAGCCCTCCACGCCGGCATCCGTTTTGATCTTGAGATACAGCGCGCTGACGGGCGCATGACTCGAGGTAGGGCTGGCGGAATCCCGATACGGCGCGGGCCGCAACTCATCGTAGATGTAGAGCGGGTTGACCTGATACTGCTGGTCCACCCCGCGCATGGTGTCGCGATGGCCGCGGACCTCCCAGGTTTCGACCGCCGTGATCTTGGCGGGCTTCGTTTCGGCCAGGGCCGCCGCAACGGGGAGCGCGGCCAGGAAATGGCGCCGGGAGAGCGTGGGCATCGACCATACTGTATCGCATGGAAGCGCCACGCACGACTACCACCGTGCGATCGGCTAAGGGATCGGCAATGCGGCGCGCGGCTCAGTGGGACAGACGATCGTTTTTTGTCCTCTGTCATCTTCCGTAGAACGGCACGCGCTTGCCGCAGAGATACAAGGAGTAGAGATACCCCGCCAGCGCGATTCCCAGACATACGGGACCGCCCATCGCGAGGACAGTTCCCACCAGCACCTGCGCCACGCCGAACTTCAGGCGGCCTCCGGCGAAGCGCCATCGCCGCAGGGGCAGGCGCGAAGAGACACTGGGCCAGTGGCCGCTGGCCAGCGCGGTGAGTCCGAAGGTGGCGCCCGCGACGGCGTCCAGCGGCAAGATCAGCAGGAAGAGCACTCCCAGAAACGCGGCATCCTTCGCCAGCAGAATTTGCCATCCGCGCAAAGGTATCAGGCCATAGCGCGTGATGCCGGATGCCGAGTCCAGACTGAAGAGGCATTGCGCATAGGTGCTCAACGCGAGCCCCACCAGGATGGCGAGAATGGGGAGCGCCATCGGGTCCGGCTTGGGCGTCGCGAACCGATAGATGGCGCCGCCCATGCTCACTACCAGGGCGAGGTATGGATCCAGCACGCTCAGCATCTGGCGCAGATTCTTTCGGACCAATCCGGGCAGCGGCGGCACGGGCGGCACGGCCGGCATGACGCGCCGCGAGAATGCGAGCAGCGCCAGCACTCCCACCGCTAGCGCCAGGAAGAAGAGCGCCAACGGCGGGGCAGTCTTGAACAGCAGGAACAGCGTGAACCACACCACGGGACTGAGCAACAAGCTGACTGCGCGCAGGAGGAAGCGCTGCCGGGCGCTGAGCGGCCAGAGCGCCAGGCGCTGCGGCGGTATCTTCGCCAGCGGATCCGACGAGAGCGGAAACAGCAGCAGGAAGCCCAGCAGCAACAGGAACGGATAGGAGCTTTTCGGCTCCACGCCGCTCACTGCGCAGCCGTAGATCATCAACGCCACGAAGAGCGAGAAGTTGTTGACCGTGAGAGACCCGAACGTCCCCAGGTCTCGCCGGATGGCGCGGCTCAGGGCTCGGAGAACGGCAAGAAGCACGGTCAATGCCGCGGATCGGGGTTCACCACCAGGGGCTGCGTTTGCGTTTGGCCCGCGACTGTCAACTTCACGGTGTAATTTCCCGCAGGCAGCCAGGGACCTTCCGCCAGCGGCGTATCCTGGTAGACCGCCGAGATGGGAGGTTCCTCGCGGCCTCCGGTGGGCGGCGGGCCGTGCAGGTCCCAAATGAAGCGATGCATGCCGGCATCGGTGGCAATGGGCTGGAAAGGCCGGATCCAGTAGGTGGGAACGTTGAGGCTGGCCGGAATGGCCGGCGCTTTGTCCGTGCTGGAGAAAGTCCGCACGCTCTTGCCTGCGCTATCCAGAATCTCGATAGTGACCGCGCCAGTGGCGGCGCCCTTCAGGTAGTAATAAAGGATGGCGCCATCCGGCGGATTCTTTCCCGCGGATTCTTCGGGCGGCAGGGGAGTATCGGTGTTGGTATCGCGCGGCCAACGGATGGTGGGCCGCGGCGGGAAGAGGTGAGCGCTCGATGCGGCAATCTCCGCGCTCATCTGCCGGAGAGGCGAGATATCGTCCAGAATCCAGAAGCCGCGGCCGTGCGTTCCGGCGACCAGGTCTTCGTCTTTCACCACCAGGTCGCGGACGCTGGTGTGCGGCATGTTGAGGCGCAGCGGCTGCCAGTCGTCGCCATCGTTGAACGAAACATACACCGCGAGTTCTGTTGCGGCGTAGAGCAGGCCTTTGCGCACGGGGTCTTCCCGCACCGCATTCACCGGACCATCGGGCAGACCGCGCACAATCTCTTGCCACGTCGCGCCGCCATCGTGGGTGCGGTAGGCGTGCGGCTTCATGTCGTCCAGGCGCAGGCGGGTGATCGCCGCGTAGCATGTTTGATCGTCGAAGTGCGACGAATCGAGCTGGGCCACTTTGCTCCATGGGGTCACGGCTGCCGGCGTGATGTTCTTCCAGGTGGCGCCGCCATCGCGCGTCACGTGGATCAAGCCATCGTCGGTGCCGGCCCACAGAACGTTGACGTCCAGGTGCGAGGGGGCAATGGAGTACACCACGCCACGGCGCGTGGCCTGCGTTTTGGCGGCCGCAGCATAGGCGGAGACGCTCGCCGGAAGGTCGTAGGCCTCGCGCGAAAGGTCTGGGCTGATGGTCTCCCACGTCTTGCCGGCGTCACTGGTCTTCGTCACGTATTGCATGCCGGCATAGAGCACGTGCGGATCTTTGTACGAGAAGATGACGGGATAGGTGCGCAGGTGGCGCCCCGGTTTGCCGAGGTGCTCCACTTCCCCGGTGATTCGGTTCCAACGGGTGACGGCGCCTTCGCCGGGCATATCGCCGCCGTAAATGAAATTGGGATTGAGCGGATCGGGTGCCACGTAGGCGTACTCCGCGGCGCCTACGGGATGCCATTCGCGGAAGGTGATTTCGCCATCGTTGCCACGGCTGGCGATGCCCGCCGAGCCGCTCTCCTGCTGGCCGCCGTAGACCCAGTAGGGCACCTGGTTATCCGTGCTCACGTGATAGAACTGCGCGGTGGGCTGGTTGTACCACGAACTCCAGGTGCGGCCGTGATTCACGCTGATGGTCGCGCCCTGATCCAGTGCCAGCGCGATGATGTTGGGATTCTTCGGATTGATCCACACGGTGTGATAATCGTCCCCGCCCGGCGCGCCCTTGATGGCCGTAAAGGTCTCGCCGCCGTTGGTGGAGCGATAGGTGGAGGTATTGGTGACGTAGACGACGTCCTTGTTAGTGGGATCGACGCGCACGCAGGCGAAATCAGATCCGCGGCCGTAGACGCGCTGCTCGCCGTTGACCTTCTTCCAATTGGCGCCGGCATCATCGGAGCGATACAGGCCGCCGTTCTGGCCGCGCGCTTCCACCAGGGCGTAGAGACGAAGCGAGTCGTTGGGCGCTACGCCGATCCCAATGCGCCCCAGGCTGCCCTGCGCGTAGTTCGGCAGACCGCCGGTCAACTGCGTCCAGTTCGTGCCGCCGTCGGTGGACTTGTAGANNCTGCTGCGCCTGCCACAGCACGGCGTAGACGATTTGCGGATTGTGCGGGTCGAATGCCAGGTCGATTGCGCCAGTGCGGTCATCTTTATAAAGCACACGCTGAAAACCGGCGCCGCCATCGGTAGAGCGGTAGACGCCACGCTCGGTGTTGGGGCCGTAGGGGTGGCCCAGCACGGCGACGAACAGTCGATTGGGATTGGCGGGATCGACGATGATCTGCGGAATCTGCTGGCCATCGCGCAGTCCCAGGTGGCGCCACGTTTTGCCTGCGTCGCTGCTCTTGTACATGCCATCGCCCACGGAAAGATCGGGGCGTTGGAGCCCTTCGCCGCTGCCCACATAGACGATGTTGGGGTTGGAAGGCGCGACGGCGATGGCACCGATGGAACCGGTGGGCTGATCGTCGAAGATGGGCCGCCAGGTCAAGCCGAAATCGTCGGTCTTCCACACGCCACCGTTGTTGACGCCGATGTAGAACACGTTGGGCTGATCGGCAATGCCCGCGAGCCCCACGGTGCGGCCGCCGCGGTACGGGCCGATCATGCGCCATTGCAACCCGGCGTACAGTTTCGGGTCGAAGGTCTGCGCAGACAGTGCAGGCAGAAGAGTAGCGGTGAGTAGCAGCAAGGAACGCATGGTTTTTCAAAGGATAACATTGGCAGGCGAAGGGGCGCCCTTTGCTGCCGGAAAAGATACCCTCGAAAATCCCGCGCCGTGTGTCCGCCGCAAATCCGTGCCAGGCTCGAAATTCGCCGCCTTTTGGCGAATCCCTTCGCGAAATCCCGACGCGTTTCCCCCCCCCATTTTCATACCCATCGTTGCCCGCGTGCGGGCGCCCAACAGGGTCGAAAATGCACCCCCCTCGCGCCTATCGCGCACCGTCAATCGAGCGTATTTTCATCCCGTTTTGCGGGGCGGTCCGCCGCTAATTGACAGACGACAAAAAACGATCGTCTGTCCTACTGAATCGTGATCAGGCTGGCTTCCAGAATGTGCGGGCTGGAGTCACGCACCTTTGCCAGTACTTCTTCATCCGGGGCTGTCTCCAGATTGATGCGGGCCACGGCGGCCTCCGCGCCTTCGAAGATGGTGTTTTCCATTTCCTGCACGTTGATGTGTGCGGCGCTGATCACGTCGAGCACGCCGGCCAGAACGCCGGGACGATCCAGGTGGCGCACCATCAGGGCGCAGGTGGCGGCGCTGGTTTGCGCCAGGTTGACCACGTTAGGCACCTTGCCGGTCTCCTTGAAGACGCGGACGATGCGCACGGATTCGGCGGCGATGGCTTCCTGAGCCTGGTCCGTGGACGCGCCGATGTGGTGCGTGCCGTAGACCGCGGCATCCTGCACCAGAGCGCTGTGAAACTCACCGGTGCCGCCGGCTGGTTCGTTGGCGAAAACATCGAGGCCGGCGCGAATGCCGCGTTCGCACACCGCGCGCCCCAGCGCTTCCTGGTCGATCACCTCGGCGCGCGACGTGTTGATGAAAAAGGCGCCCCTGCGCATGGCGGCGAAGAAGTCACTTCCCAGAAGGCCGTTGGTCTGTGCGGTGAGCGCCAGGTGGACGCTCACGATATCGGCGGCCGCGGCAACGGCCAGGGGCGAGTCCTTGTATTCCACGCCGAGAACGTCCGCCGTCTCCGGTGTGAGGCTGCGGCTCCAGGCGACCACCGGCAAGCCGAAGGCGGCGGC
>OKRF01000215.1:7736-17239 GCA_900290315.1 Candidatus Sulfopaludibacter sp. SbA3
TCTCCGGTGTGAGGCTGCGGCTCCAGGCGACCACCGGCAAGCCGAAGGCGGCGGCTCGCGGAATCATCTCGCGGCCGATCCGCCCGACGCCAATCAATCCCAGGGTGCGGCCGAAAAGGCCGCGGGCTTTGGAATACTCCGCCTTGTCCCACTGGCCCTGGCGCAGCGAAATGACATTATCGGCAATGCGGCGATCGAGCGCCAGAATCAGACCGAACGCCAGCTCGGCCACCGCCACGGAGTTCTTTCCCGGGCAATTGGAAACGTAGATGCCGCGGCGCGAAGCAGCCGCCACATCGATGGTGTTATATCCCGCGCCGGCCCGCACCACCAGTTTCAAGGCTCCGGCGGTTAGAATGGGCTCCGTCACTTTGGTGGAGCGGACGATCAGGACATCCGGAAGGGAGCGCTCGACCTCCCGCACCAGCCCGTCACCCTTGCTGCCGGGTTTATAGACGACTTCGCAACCGATCGCCTGCAATTTGTCCAAGCCGGACTGTTCGAATTTATCTGCTATGAGTACACGCACGATTGCATTGTGGCACGGTGAGGCGAAAGCGTGGGACAGACGATCCTCTTTTGCCGTCTGTCATCGGGCCGTGGCGCCATTCTCAAGAGACCCAGAGCGAGCAACGGCCCTCGCCAATCTCAGGCGGCGGCTTTGGTCCATTCTGCTGGTCGCGCCAAAATCAGGCCACGTAGCCCAGGTGTTGAGGCTCATCTGATACCAGGCCCGGGCTTCGTGCCAGTCGCGCCGTCCTTCGTAATACTTCCCAGCCCCTCACAGGTGTCTGCGAGGTCACGGCGGGCGAGGAGGTTGGACGGAATGGCCGACGCCAGTTCCTCCGCCAGCGCGAGTGCTTTGCGGCGGTATTCGAGCGAATTCGCAAGCGCGCCCATCTGGTTGTAGCTGCGACCAGTCCCTGGCGCACGATGAAATACCACGGATCGCGCCGGCTCAGGTCTTCGCGAATGGCGATCGCGGAGCGGAGCGCTTCCTGGGCCTCGGAATCGCGGCCCAGGCGTGGCCTGGACGCGCGAACGGGGTTCCTCCAGCAACCCGACAGGCGTTTCGCTGGGCGCCGATGGCTACGGCGAATGGCTGGGCCGGACGGACGGCTCGTGGATCTGGGCCAAAGGCAGCACGCTCAGTTTCGGCGGCATGGCGCAGCGCCAGCGCGACGATGGCAACGCCTACGAATACTACCTGAACCCTTACGTGCTGCTGAAGCTGGATCAGTATCGCGGCACGGCCACGCGGCACGGCGCTTACGTGCAACAGAACTGGAGCGCCGCCAAGGGGCGCGTCACCTTCACCGCGGGGACGCGCTACGACCATACCAATGTGACCGGCGGCTATCTGGTTTCCCCCTTCGCCTCATTCACAGTGCAGCCATTGACTGCGACGCGCGTGCAACTGGGTTGGGGAAAATACGGGCAGTTTCCCGACCTCTCGCAGTCGTACTCCATTTTCGGATCGCGCTGGTTGCTGCCGGAGCGCGCCACGCACTATGAAGCGGCCATCGAGCAGAACCTCGACGACAAGACCCGATTGCGGCTGGAATACTACGACCGCCAGGATCGCGACCTGCTGTGGCGGCCTTTGTTCGACCCGCGGCTGCTGCCCAATGGCAAGGTGTTCACAGCGCCCAACAGCGCGCCTACCGTGAATTCCCAGCGCGGCTATTCGCGCGGGTTTCAGGTGTTCCTGCGGCGCCGGACGGCCAATGGATTTACGGGCTGGATCAGCTACGCGTACGGCGTGGCCAAGGTGACCGACGGCGTATTGCACCTGACGTTCCTGCCGGCGTCTCAGCGCATCGATTTCCGCATCAACAAGGCCTTCGTGCACGATAAGTGGAAGATGACTTTGTACGGCGAGGTGGTGAATCTGCTGAATCACGACAATCGCCGCTTCGATGCCTTCGACGGCTACACCAGCAGCGGCCAGGCGTTTCCGACCTTCTTCGACATGTTCCCGATTCTGCCGTCTGTGGGGCTGGTGTTCGAGAGATGAGTTAAGCGATTCGCTGATGGACTTGCGGCGCGTGCCACTCTTTTTCGTCCACTGCCTGGAGTTGCGGGCGCGGGCTCACCGTTTCCATCACGGTCATCAGGTCATTGACAAACAGTTGCGATTCCGCGGCGCTGGCCTCGCTGGGCACCATGTGACGGGAAATGTCGGGTAGATCCATGCGCAGGCGCGCAACGCCGCCTTCGGTGGAGGCGATGTGGAGCGCCAGGTCGCGGCACTGCTGCTCCAGGTTCATATTCAACCATTCGCGGAAGCTCTGGTTGTGCAGGCGGGCCAGCGTGCGGCTGGTCTCGGTTTCCCCGTATTCTCGGACCGACGCCACTTCGTAGTATCCACCGCTGGTGCGGTTGCGGAAAGAGGTGACATACGCCAAGGTGCCGAAGGCCGTGGGAATGTGCGCTAGTTTGTCGCCCCAATGATCGCCGCAAGATTGCACCGTGGCTGGCATGATCACCGACTCTGGAACTGCTCCGCCTTCCTCTTCCTGCAGGAAGCAGCTCTCAAAAGCGCGGTCCAGCACCTGCTCGGTCAACTCGAACGGCAGCCTCTCGAAGTGCATCAGGTTCAGCGCGTGGGACAGCACATCCCGCGGATGGCAGCGGCGGAAGGGCTTCCCGGTACGGCGGTAGTGTTTCTCAATGAAGCGGTTGACCAGGCCTTTGGGACAGGGCACCTTTCGGGCCGAGCAGAAGCCTTCAAAGATGCGGGTGAATTCGTTTTCGGCCGGTCCGCGCAGCAGCATCTTGTATTGGATGCGGCGCAGAAAGGCCTCATCTCCCAGATCGTCCGGGTTCAGGTTGGTGGAAAACACCAGGAACGCTTCGAACGGCGCGGTCATCTTTCCGCCCGTCAGGAAGCTCAGGTAATCCACGCGGCGCTCCATGGGGACGATCCAGCGGTTCAGCACCTCGGCCGGTGTGGCGCGCTGCCGCCCGAAATCGTCCACTAGGTAGATGCCGTTGTTGGCTTTTAACTGGAAGGGCGCTTCGTAAACTCGCGAAGTCTGGTTGAAGCGCAGGTCCAGCATGTCGAGCGAGAGTTCGCCGCCGGAGACGATGAACGGGCGTTTGCACTTGATCCACCGGCGGTCCGAACTGCCCTCCAGCGCCACCGTGAGCACGCTGGGTTCATCTTCCTCCAGCGGCTGATGGTAGATGGGGTCGAAGACCTGGACGATGTTGCCCTGGCATTCGATGGCGTGAGGCACGTAGATGGGCGCGGTATCCAGGTTGTTGAGCTGCTCCACCAGGAACGTTTTTCCGTCGCCGGGCTTGCCGTAGATCAGCAGGGAATTCGCCGAACTTATTGCCGGACCTACCTGGGAAAGCACCTGCTCTGTGAGCACCATGCCCTTGAAGGCCTTGCGAAGGGCTTCTCGCGTCAGCCAGCCATCGCGAGGCTTCTGATGCCGGACGATTTCGCAGTACTGCTCCAGCGGCACCGGAGCGGGCCCGGCGTATTGGTTGGCATCCAGGTACTCATGGGCGCGGCTGCGTCCCGCTTCGGTAAGTGCAAATACGGCACCCACGTTACCCATACCCAGGGAACGCTTCACCTGGACATGGTGGCGCAGCTTGAGGGATTCGACGATGTCCTGAATGACGCTGAATCTAAGCCCGACCGCGCGCGAGAGGTCCTGCCCATAAAGGTCTCCACGGAAGTAGAGAATCTTGACGATCAGTTGCTCCACCAGCGACTCGGCGAGTCCGGTCTGCTGCAGAGATTCCGGTTCAGGAGGTGCGGTTATCGCAAGATCCGAAGGGTTCATATCCGTTTGGCTCGACAGCGGAAGCCCACTTTCAGGTTTCCGTACGCCTAGCGGCCGAAATCCAACTACCAGGACTGACTAACCGGAAACCGTATTTCATTAAATCGGAAATAGATGCAGAAATATAGTTAACTTTGGTTAGTCGGGTACTGGTAAGGCGGGGGCGGGAAAGGTGGGGTCAGGGCAAGGGAAGGGCGTGACTCGGGCGCATCGCGAGTTTGACCGGCGGCAAGACCGCCGACGTTACCAGGTTTCGCAGGAGTCACAGACTAGGGGCCAGGGGCCCGATCTCTCTCCGTACCGCGCGGGCCGGCGTTAATTGGTGGACCGGCGACTATGCGTCACTTCCGCATCGCCGGCGATCCGCCCAGAATCGGGCTTGCCGCTTCCCATCCAAAGTTCAGATTGGATTCGCTGAAAGCCAAGCCGCCACAGTCAAACAGGCGGTAATCGCGATTGAAAAAACGGTGGGGACGATAAAGAGGTATCTCCAGCTCACAACCGTGATGGCGGCAAAGCAAAGAGCGAGAGCCCACACTGTGACGCGCATGACCGCCAAAGTCTCTGGCGGAAGGCCACCTAGCTGCCATGCCAATACCGCGGCGAATAGATAAAACACGCCGACCGAGAATCCAGCCGCGACAAAGAGGTCCCAATATGTCCGGCTGAACCCCTGCACGTCAAAGTGAATTGAGCGCATGGAGCCAAGAAGCGCATCAACTCCCCATGTGGGATCGGACTGGCGGAAACCAAGTGTATGTCCGACAGCAAAGAGCAGCAGAAGAGCAGCTGCGATTCGATAGAAAAGAGAAGCCTTCATGTCTTGCCTCCCAAGATAACGGCGGCGGTGCACACAATGCCACCCTCACTCCGTTTTGCCCCATCCTCGTTCTTCTGTCATCAAGTACTGAAAGGGTACGGCCCTGCTCGGCGAACCAGCGTCCCATGAAGGAATCTCTTGTCTGCGGTCCCGAACCGTGAAAGATCACGACAGCGGGATGCCATTTGCTCCCGGCGGGAAGGAAAAGCGTACCGCCGGGTATTACGTCGCCGTTGCGAAACCGCTTGTTCCTCGCGGACATTCGGCTTGGCCGCGGGCGTCGAGCACCCGCAAAGAAGCAGGGTAGCTACGATTCCGGCGCGAACGACACTCATTCGGTAGCGTCACTAGCAACTGTCAAGCCATTTCTAAACTGCTGAGAAATAGGTGGGTGCACCGCCGTGATCGTCCGGTGTCGCGATTGCGTTGTCCCACGAACGGACAGGGCTTCGCCCTCCATGTCTCCTTCCGGGCGTTCAAGCCCGAAACAACATAAGTTAAGTTAGTCAGCCCTTCATGGCCCAGCGGAGCATCTCCGCCAACTGCGGCGGCTTGCCCTGCATCAGGATTGCCACCCGGAAGATGCGTGAAGCCGCCCAGACGGTGGCGGCGGCGAAAATCAGGACGCCCACCAGGCCCACCCACGGCTGCCACACCGGAACGCCGCCAGCCATGGATTGGCGCAACAGCATCAGGATGGGCGTGAATGGCGGTATTAGTGACATCACCGTGGCCATCATGCTGTTGGGCTGCCGCAGCACCGTCACCAGCATGAACATGGGGATGAGGCAAGGCATGAGCAGTACGATGGCCAGATTCTGCGCATCCTGCGGGGTGCTGCAGCAGGCGCCCAAAGCCGCAGCGAAGGCGCAGAGCATCACTACGTCCGCCAGCAGGTACACGTAGAACCACGGGATGATGCTGAGCGGCAGCATGCCGGCCACCCCCATGGCGTTCACGGCCAGTGTGCCGGCGATCACGTACAGCAGGGAACTGGTCACCGAAACGCCCACCGAACCCAGCNNGCTGGCTCTTGTCCTGAGTCACATTTTGCAGCATGGGCGCCGAGCCCACCATCACGATCATGGCCAGAATCATGGCCACGCCAAAGGGCACAAAGAAGCCCTCCAGCTCGCTGCGTTTGCGCGCTGCCTGCACCGCGCCGGTCTTTTCGTCGCGCTCCAGGAGGCTGAGCCCCTCGATGGGCGGGGAAGTCATCAGGCCCTTATTGCTTTTGATATCGATGCCCAACTGCGCGAGGCGGGTCAGGCGCACGCCATCGTTGATGGGGCCGTTGAGCCAACTCCGCATCTCGTCAATGCCGCCGGCGTTGGTGTAGTAAGAGACACTCTTATCCGGGTCGGTCTTTTCGTTGATTCCCGGCAGCAGATCCGGGGCGGGTGCGGTGGGGCGCAGAGCGTCCTTGCCGATTTCGAGGAACGCCACCAACTCTTTGTGGCGGACGCGGTCGGAAAGCTCCAGAAGTTGGCTCTTGCCATCGGCGGCCCTCTTTGTGGCGGACGCGGTCGGAAAGCTCCAGAAGTTGGCTCTTGCCATCGGCGGCCGGGGCCAGCACCTCGAAAACATAGCGGGGCACAAGCTGCTGGTGCGTCTTCTTGTCGAACAGTTCCCGCTCGTTCTTCTCTTGCGCGGCGCTTACCAGCGCGCCGGCCACCACGCCCGTATGGTCGATCACGGCGATGTCGCGGTCTTTCAGATCCGGCTTGGTTTTGAAGAACGACATGGCGATGGAGCCGCCGCCGAAAATCACCGGGGCGACGACCAGTCCGAAAACGAACGCCTTGGTGCGCACGGTGGCGATGTAGTCCCGCTTGGCAATGGTCAGGATTTTATGCATTCGCATGGGTCACCTCCGCCGCCGCCGGGCCGGCAATGCGCATGAAGATATCGTGCAGCGAAGGTTTCATCAGAGAAAAGCTGGTCACGCTGGCCTGCGCCACCAGGGCGCGTAGAACCTCCTGCGGGTCGGCCCCGCGCGTCAGCCGCAATTCCTGCACCTGTCCCAGATCGCGGATCTGTTCGACTCCCGGCAAGTGCTGGACCGCGGCCGCGCCGCCGAGGGCCGTGACCCGGATGGTGTCGTCGCCATACTGGTCCTGAATGGAGGCGAGCGTGCCGTCCAGCACTTTTCGCCCGCGAAAGATCATGAAGATGTAGTCGCACATGGTTTCGGCCAGATGCATGTCGTGAGTGCTGAGGATGACGGTAACACCGTGCCGGCGGAGATCCAGAATGGCCGCACGGATGGCCTCCGCGCTCACCGGGTCGAGCCCGCTGAAGGGTTCGTCGAGCACCAGAAGTTTGGGTTCGGGAATCACCGTGGCGATGAACTGGACCTTCTGGGTCATGCCTTTGCTGAGGGTTTCAACTTTAGCGGCGGCGCGGCTGGCCAGGTCCAACCTCGCGAGCCAGTTCGCGACCTCGGCCTTCACACTGCGGCCGGAGCGCAACTCGCCGTAGAATTCCAGCAGTGCCTGCACCGTCATTTTCTGGTACAGCCCGCGCTCTTCGGGAAGGTATCCGATCAGGTCGGTGCTGTCTCCGGGCCTGCCGTCTCCGAACAGCCGGATCTCCCCGCTGTCGGGATAGAAGATATTCACGATCATGCGCATCGTGGTGGTCTTGCCGGAGCCATTCGGCCCGATAAACCCGTAGATGGAACCTTCAGGGACAGCGAGGGAGAGATCGTCAACCGCCGTGACACTCCCAAAAGTCCTGGTGACGTGCGAGATCTGTACAGCGTCCATTCGCTCGCATGGTAGCAGATGGACGGGGAGCGACGAAAACCCACCTTCGAATCACGTAATTCGAGGTGCTTCAATGGTAGGAACCATGATGTCGATCTGGCGGCGAGGTTTTTGGAGATCGTATTGGATAGCCCTATGGCGCAGCAGAGAAGACAAGAGGGCCCGAACCTCCGCACTCCGGGTGACCCTCTTGTTGGCGTTTGTGTTGGCGGAAGTGGTGATTGTGTTCATTCTTCCTCTCCGCGAACGAGAGAGCGCATGGCAGATTGCGTTCTACGGTTTCATCTTCGGTACCGGGATGATCGCTTTCGTTATTCTGCGCAGATCGCATCGTAAACAGGATGAGTGGCTGAACTACTCCTTGACCGGCAGGCCCGACCAGCACCCTCCGGACCAGGATGCTTCACCGACGGTACGGAGCTACCTGGAGGAGCGTGCCATCATTATCGCCTCCGTCTTAGCTCGGGCAGGCAGCGAAATTTATGTCCAACACAACGAATTGCCTGTTGGACTGGAGGTGGCCACGAGACAAGTCCAGAATGAGCTGCTTCGTCAAAACGGTTTGTGGGACAAACTGGAGCCTGCCGAATCCGAGTTAGTGAGCGCGGCAGACGGACGCTGGACGGTGGAGCAGCAGAACGAGGCGCCAAATTGGTGCGAACAGCTACGGCTGCTTCGATGGACCTTTGGAGTCGATCCCGAGTTGATGCCGCTCGCACACTTTCCGAAGGTGGATTTCACCCTGGCGGGCGGCCGGTTAGGGGAACCAGGAGTCTCTCTGGCTGGCAGGCCGCTCCTCAAATCCTGGGATCTGCGAGTCGAGCGAGACATCGCACAGGAGTACGCGGCTCGCGTTTTTGCCGAACTTAAGGGTCGAGGGCTGATTGCCGATAGTTCTGAATTCGACAGTTGGGCAGAGCAGTTCCGGGAGGAGTCGATCGGAGCCTCCGTCGACTACCTCGCCGGCACCGAGACTATAGCTGGGTTAAAGGATGAGTCCCTCCGCTTGCTCGCTCTAATCGCGATCGCGCGAGAACGGTACGCTGCGTACCTGGCCCAACAATTGAGCGCGGACGCGCCTTTCGCGTTTTCATCCTGGTTGGAAGACGCTAGGAAACCCTGAGCCGCTCGCATGGTAGCAGATGGACGGGGCGAATTTAGAAGTAGACGGAGGCGAATGAGTCTCCGGACGGCAGCGGATAGAGACTGATATGGGGGGCGTCGGTGTCGTGCCAGATGTGAAAACGCAGGGTGAAGCGTCCTTCGCCTTTGGAGACCTCCATCATCTGCTCCGGTTTCACCCGATCGGAAATCTGAGGATCGGGCTGTTTGAACGTCACGACTGCCAGCAGCATCGCTTTGTCGCGGGAAGCTAGCGTGTAGGTGCCCTGGACCTCGTAGGTGTTGCCGGCGGTCCATTTGTCGTTGGGGCCGCGGACCTGATCGACCGTGATTCGATCGCCGCCTTGTTGCGAGTACGTCTTCCCTACCCGCACCACGTGAGAAAAATCATCTTTTGGGGGCACTCCCGCCAGGCAACTGAAGGCGAGCGCGCCCCCCAGGAAAGCGATCGCCAGCGCGGCGGACTTCTGCGCTGTGAGTTTCGTCATGATGCACCTCTTTGGATCGAGCAGACCGGCAACTCTATCCTGCAGGCGGCATGCAGGCTGGCACAGGGACGGAGCGAGCCCTCCATCCGGCAAAGGGGAAAGCGATTGGGCCACCGCCAAAAGCGTACGGGAGTAAGCCTTGGCGCCGCCCAAGGGAAGGGCATAGTTGTCGCAGATTTCTTCGCGCACGCGGTCCAGCAGGCGGCTGGCCACGTGGATCAGGGGATGGAACCACAACACGGCGGTGAGCAATCGCTGGCACAAGCCCACCAATCCGTCGCGCCGAAAAGCATGGGCGCACTCGTGCATCAGCACTTGCGAAAGCTGCCGATCGTCCAGGCTATCCAGCAATGGCGCCGGCAGCACAATCACCGGCCGCCAACAGCCCAGGGCCATCGGAACGCCGGCACGATCGGATATCAGAATGCGGGGGACCTGCCGGCCCAGACGCCTCCCGAGCGTCTCCGCCAGGACTGCCAGTCCTTCCCCTGACGGGGGTGCC
>OKRF01000438.1 GCA_900290315.1 Candidatus Sulfopaludibacter sp. SbA3
CTCTCTCGGGCAGCTTCATTGTCCCCCAGGCCAGAAAGCGATTCGGAATATCGCCGGCGAGGTTGCCGAACTGATTCGGCCGGATGATGGGGATGGGAAAGCTGCCCAGGTAATTGTTGAAGTCGTTCAAATCGCCGCGGGCGTGGCTGTTCACGTATGAGAAGAACAGTTCGCTCGCCTCTTTCAGCTTAAGCCGCGCGGTTACCTCCACCTGGCGGTAGCGGGCCTGGCCGGAGCCGATCAACTCGTTCGCTCCCAGGCCGGTCACCGGGTCAGGCGGCACCTGATCCATGTACACCAGGCCGGCGGATTGGCTCTGCATATACCCCAGGCGCAGCTTGAGGCGCCTCGCCACCGGCTGCTCCACCTGCACGTTGCCCGTGACGGTCTGCGGGGAAAAATTCCCGTCCCCCTGATGGCGGAACACGAAGAGGGTCCGCACGTCCACCTGGGCCAGCGTGTTTCCATAAAGGAACGGCCCGGCGGAGATCTCGCCGGACGAAGGGTCAAAATAGGTGATCACTTCCCGCGGATAGTGATTGAACGAATACACGTTGAGTGGAACGTGATCGTAGAAGAAACCGATGCCGGCGCGGATCACGGTTTGCGTGCTGGCGAAAGGAGTCCAGGCGATCCCCAGACGCGGCGCCACGCGGAAGCTTTGCGATACTTCCTGGGATTCTACACGCACGCCCAGATCCAGAGCCAGGCGCGAGGAAAGGTTCCAATGGTCCTGCGCGTACGCGGCGTACTCGGTATCCTCCATGGTGTACGACCGCGGGGGAGTGAAGGCGATCTGCTCGGTCATCTGGTACTGCGCATTCAGAATGTCGATGGGCCGCCCGGAGCGTGCGCCATGGTTGTCGCTCTGGGCCATGTAGAAGCCCAGCTTGACATTGTGGACCCCCTTCCACTTCAGCGCCGGCAGGGCGTAACTGGGGGACCAGCCATAGCGGCTGGCAGTCCGGTCCAGATCCGTAAAGTAGTTTCCGCTGTTACCATACGGCGTCACGATCAGGTCGGCTGAGCCCTGGCCCCACACGCGCGTACCGAACTGCGTGGCGGAAAAGGTGTTCTCCAGCAGGCCGCCGAGCAGGGTGTAGCGATCTGCCAGCGTAGCCGTATAGTTATGCGTGGCGGCATCGGGCGTGGTGGATGGCGGGTTGAAGTAATCCAGATTGACGAACTCCAGGCGCTGCGGCGCCACGTGGGTGGTGAGCGTGACCAGGTTCTTCTCCGACTGCACCCAATCCAGTTGGGCGAAGGAGTTGACTCCGGACTTCTTTTTCTGGTCGTTGGGAAAGGGCAGCGTGTAGACTTCGATCTTGCGGACTTCGTATTCCAGGCCTTCCGAAAAATAGAGCCTGCCGGGAATCAGCGGGCCATCCACGTTAACGCGGGGCGTGGCATCGCGCAGCCCGCGCAGATGCCAACTGCGAATATAGAAATCGGGGAAGGGATCGTTGAGCTCCCAGTTCCATTTTTGGCCGCCGCGCCGCGTTTCCACGGAGACCAGACCGGCGCTGAAGCGGCCATACTCGGCCAGGAACGGCGTCTGGAACACGTTCATGGTATCCACGATATCGATGGGGACGGTCAGGCCGAACTGCCCGGTGGCCGGGTCTGTGACGTCGGCCGAGTTCACAATCAGAGAGCTGCGGTGCTCGCCGCTGGCGGAAATCTGCAGGCCGCCGTCGGGTCTGCGGATCACGCCAGGCAGCAGCGGTAGCGCGTCGGTCACGGTCGCCGGGCGGCCGGGGAGCTCCTTCGCGGTCTCCGCGGACAGGGTGTTGGATGTGGTGGCGCCCGCTTCAAGTGCAGTCGCCGTGGCGGTGACGTCGATACTCTCCTTGTGGGTCAACTCCGGGACCATCACGATTTCTATCAGGGGAGACGGCTTCTCGGTGATCTCCAGATCGGTCTTGGTGATAGTCTCGAAGCCCACTTTGGTGACCGTGAGGTCGTAACGGCCGGGCTTCATGTCCACGAATTCGGCATGGCCCTTGGCGTCGGTTTCCGCGGACGCGAGCACGCTGGCGCCAATCTTCAGCACCACAGCAACGGCAGGCACCGGCTGGCCGGCGGAATCCAGCGTGGAAATCTCCAGGGTCGGACCGGCAGGCGGGAAGAAAGCTGCCCAAGCGGTGGCCTGTATTAACAGCAGGAGCGCCGCCGACCCACATCGCGACTGTTTCACCCGTTCATATCCCGTGAAGCTTCAATGTATACAAGATGCGAAGGACTGCTTCTGCGTTGCGCCTCACGCTATTTGGAGTCTATCCGAACCTGCTTCGGATCGGTCAACTCAATTTCAGGCTTGCCGTTGTAGTCTTTGATTTCACCGGTGACACACACATCTTTCTGCAGGTAGTCCTGTTCCGGTTTACCGAATTTGGCCCGGTTTTCCCCAAATATGATGGCGGTGAATGAATTGTCCGGGTACGGTTTGTCGAAGTTCAAAAAGGTGGGCTGGCGATTGGCAGAGTCCAGGTAGCGGGTGCCTGCCACTTTGCCGCAAACGGTGGCCGTCTGCCCGACATGATCCTTCGCTTGAGCCGCGGGAATGGTGTCGGCCGCGCCCAGAGAATGGGCGCACAACGCCGCGAAAAGAATCACCAAAGCTTTCATGAGTCCCATTCTACTTGGTTCGGGCTGGTGGCCAGAGAGGCCCCCTCGCTTTTCTTTTCCTATGAAGCTGAGATTCTAGCGCCTCTCTCTCGAAAACCCCAAGCCGCGTGTCCGCCGCAAATCCGTGCCAGGCTCGAAATTCGCCGCCTTTTGGCGAACCTTCGTGCCTGGCTCGAATTTGCCCCTTCGCGAAATCCCGACGCGTCCCCCCATTTTCCTTCCCATCGTTGCCCGCGCGCGGGCCCCCAACACCCTCGAAAATCGCCCCCAATCGCCCGGAGGTGGCCGGCGGCGGCTCATGAGGCGAAGCTTCACCCGCCCGGATAAGAATTCGTTAGCCCCGTGGGACAGACGATCGTTTTTTGTCGTCTGTCTTCTTCAGGCTATGCGGGCATTTTCGAGAGAGGCGAAGGCACTTGCAACTGTACCCAATCGTCTCGGCGAATCTTCGTGCCTGGCTCGAATTTGCCCCTTCGCGAAATCCCGACGCGTTCCCCCCCCATTTTCATACCCATCGTTGCCCGCTCGAATTTTCCCCCTCGCGAAATCCCGACGCGTTTTCGCCGTCATTTTCATCCCACCGCGTGAGGCGCATCCCCTCATGCGCCGGCTCTCTCGAAAATGCTCGGCAACGCCGGTGGTCTCCGCCGCTTGTATAGCGAGCGAAGCGATCCACTAAACCCCGGCCCCTGGCCCCTGGCCCCATTTTCATCCCACCGGGTGAGGCATCGCCTCAAAAAGCCGGCTGTCACCGTTTAAACGCGGTATACGTCTCGACAAAGTGATACGATGCTGAAATCGCCCAATGAGCCCCCAACAATCCATCGCCCACTACCGAATCGTGGCCAAGCTTGGGGAGGGCGGAATGGGGGCCGTCTATCGTGCCACCGATACCAGGCTGAATCGGGACGTTGCCATCAAGATCCTGCCCCCGGCGTTTGCCGAGGACGTAGCGCGGATGGCCCGCTTCGAACGCGAAGCGCAGGTGCTGGCGTCGTTGAACCATCCGAATATCGCGGCGATCTACGGTGTAGAGCAAGGCGCAATCGTCATGGAACTGGTGGAGGGCGCCGACCTCGCGGGTCCCGTGCCGGTCGATACGGCGATCGATTACGCCCGGCAGATCGCCACTGGACTGGAAGCGGCGCACGAAAAAGGCATCGTGCACCGCGATCTGAAGCCCGCCAACATCAAAGTCACACCCGACGGCGTGATCAAGCTGCTGGATTTCGGGCTCGCCAAAGCCACTGACGAATCCGCATCCACCGTCAACCTCACGCAATCGCCCACCATCTCCATGGCCATGACGCAGGCGGGCGCAATCCTGGGCACCGCCGCCTACATGAGTCCCGAACAGGCGCGCGGTAAGCCGGTGGACCGGCGCGCGGACATCTGGGCCTACGGCATCATTCTTTACGAATTGCTCACGGGACGCCATCCCTATGGGACCGGCGAGACCGTCACCGACACCCTGGCCGCCATCGTCCTGAAGGAGCCCGACCTCACCGCACTCCCCGCGGAGACTCCCGCGCACGTGCGCCGCCTGATCGAACGCTGCCTGCGCAAAGACCCGAAGATGCGCCTGCGGGATATCGGCGAAGCGCGGGTTCTGTTAGGCGAAGCCGAGCCGGCGGCGGCAGCCGGTGCGCCATCGCCCATCAAACGCGCCTGGCTGCCGTGGACCGCGGCAGGCGTGGGCCTCGCGCTGGCAGCCCTGGCCGGTATCGCCTGGATGCGCTCCGGCACTACCGATCCCGGACCCGGCACAATCCGTTTCTCGGTCCCGCTGCCGCCGGGCACTTCCTTTTCTTCGGCCAACTCCGCCACCGAATGGGTGCCCTCGCCGGACGGGCGCAATCTGGCGATGATTGTTTCGGAGAATGGGAAGAGCAGCCTCTGGGTTCGTCCACTCGCCGCCACCGCAGCGCACCGGTTGGACAAAACCGAGGACGCCACCTACCCCTTCTGGTCACCCGACGGGCAATCCATCGGCTTTTTTACCAATGATAAGCTCAAGCGGATCGCCGTCTCCGGTGGCGACGTTTCGACGCTGTGCGCTGTGTCGGCGCGAACCCCCATTGGCTCGGGCGGCGAGGGTGCAGCCTGGAGTAAGGTGTCGTAAATAAATAAACTTTACAACAACAATCAGTCGTGTTATTACGTTGGGTGTGGATTCCGAT
>OKRF01000081.1 GCA_900290315.1 Candidatus Sulfopaludibacter sp. SbA3
GGCCGCCGGTTCGGGCTCCGTGCTCGATCCGAACTTCCGGCCCAGCCGCACCGACAACTTCACGCTCAGCGTCCAGCGGGAACTGTTCGGCCAGAAGGCCATTCTGGAAGTGGGATACATCGGGCGCATCATCCGTCACGAATGGCAGGAGACCGATCTGGACGCCGTTCCTTATATGACGACGCTGGGGGGCCAAAGCTTCGCTAGTGCCTTCGCCAATACCTACTGGGCAGTGGCTGCGGGCGGCGCACCGGCACCGCAACCATTCTTCGAGAACGCGCTGGGCGGAGCCAATTCCAGCTTCTGCAAAGGCTTCGGAAGCTGCACCGCGGCGGTAGCTAAGAACTCGAGCATGAATGGCCTGATTCAGAACACTCAGGTCTACGACCTGTGGTCAGCGCTGAACAGCACATCCTCCTGGACTTTGGGTCGCACCATGCCCAGTTCGGCCATCAATGGAGGCAGCGGCCAAGTATCCGCAGTCTATTCCGACAATAGCGCCGGCTTCGGCAACTACAACGCCGCCTACCTTTCGCTGACCACGCACGATTGGCACGGTATGACGCTACGCTCCAACCTGACCTGGGGCCGGGCGCTCGGCACCGGCAACCAGGTGCAGGCTACCAGTTCCTACAGCGTACTGGATCCCTGGAACATGCATGCCATGTACGGCCCGCAGTTCTTCGACTACAAATTCATCTACAGCCTGACCGCGGTATACATGGAGCCCTTCTTCAAGTCGCAGAAGGGCGTGCTGGGCCACCTGCTGGGCGGCTGGGTGATCGCTCCCATCTTCACCGCACACAGTGGCGCTCCGCTACAGGTGTACAGCGCCGCCGGAGACTGCCAGTCGTTCGGTGAAATGAACTGCTCGACAGGCAGCTCGCTGGATGGCGCGGTACTGACCGGACCGTTCAACTACGGCAATTCCGCGCACTTCAACACCAACGTGAACGAGAGCGCTTCGGCCAATCCCAACGGCGTCGGCATCAACGGCAATCTCGATAACGGGGGCCAGAACGTCAACATGTACTCCAACCCAGTCGGGGCCTTCAATAACTTCCGGCCCTGCGTCCTGGGCTACGACACGAGTTGCGGTTCCAGCGGCAATATCCGCGGGCTACCGACCTGGAACGTGGACGCCAGCGTGTCCAAGGACATCGGCATCTGGAAAGAGGGACGCGTGGGCGCCACCCTGATGTTCCAGTTTGTCAACGTGTTCAACCACGTCCGCCTGGCGGATCCGTACCTCGACATCAGCGATCCAGCGGATTTCGGGGTTCTGGGAACTTCGAACCTCAACGGCGGCCAGATCAACTCGCCGCGCAATATGGAATTCGGCATCCGCATCCACTTCTAACGACCCTGTATCGCAAGGAAAAGGGGCGCGTCCTTCGGGGCGCGCCTTTTTTATGCGGATTCAAGCTGGAGTAGCATAGAAAGGCGGGATCCGCTTTGGCAGCGGCCGCGTGCGCTAGCGAACTCAATCAGCGGACCACGTGACATCTCCAAAGCCTAAAGACATCCAAACCGTGTCCCCTGCGCGGACACTCCCGCTGCTTGCCGTAACCATGGCGTTCTTCGCAGCCAACTCGCTGGTGGCGCGTTTTGCTTTGCGAGCGGGCGAAATCGATGGCGGGAGCTTTGCCGTGGCTCGGATTGCCGCTGGGGCCATCGCTTTGGCGCTGGTTACGAGCTTCCGTCGAGAGGGAATCCGCGCCGCGTGCCAGCATGGTTCCGTGCGAGCTGCCTTTGCTTTGTTCAGCTACTCAATCACATTCTCCTACGCCTACCTTTCACTGAACGCCGGCACGGGAGCGCTCGTACTGTTTGCAGCCGTACAGATCACGATGCTCGGGATCGGAATCGCCGGAGGTGAGCGGCCACGTCCCTCGGAATGGACTGGTTTGATTCTGGCGTTTGGGGGGTTAGTATACCTGGTGTTTCCGGGGCTGACGGCCCCATCGCCAATTGGAGTATCACTGATGGCGCTAGCGGGGGCGGCTTGGGGCGGCTACTCGATCGCCGCCAGGAGCGCCCGTTCGCCGATTGCGGCGACCGCGGGGAACTTCGCCAGAGCCGTGCCCTTCGCCGTGGGAGCGCTCATTGTCATTTCGGGGATCGGGCAGGTCCACGCGACTTGGCGCGGCGTCGGGTTGGCGGCGACCTCGGGCGCGGTCACCTCCGGTCTCGGTTATGCGATGTGGTACGCCGCGTTGAAGAATCTGCGCACGAGTGTTGCCGCGATTGTGCAGTTGTCGGTTCCGGTCCTCGCGGCGACTGCGGGCGTGCTACTGCTCGGAGAGCAAATGACGTGGCGGTTGGTGCTGGCTGCCGGTGCAATTCTCGGCGGTGTAGCCGTGGCTCTTCGCGGAAAGATCCGCTCATAAGTGATCAAATAAATGAAGCGTTCCTGGCGGCGCGCGATCGGCAGCGGCAAATCTGCCAAACCAAAAGCAATGGGATGAGACCTGGAAATGGCCTATGGCTCGCGAACGCTGACGACCCGGTCTACCGCTACGTTGTGAAGTACCTGCGTCTGCCCGCTGGGCCACTGGATCTGGATCGACTTGACCGCTTGTGCACCCAGCCCGAAGCGAACCAGCGGCTCGCTGGACGACGCATACCCCACACTCGTGGTGCAGTGGTTGTAGAGCTTGCCAGCGTTCGCGAGGGTCACCGTGACCCTGGCTCCAATGCCATCGCGATTGCTACGCGTGCCGGTCAGCTTCAGGGCCAGCCAGTGCCCGGCATTCGGGGTGACGTTGTGGAAGAGGCGCGCTGGCCCGTTCACATTGGAGACCACGGCATCCAGCCGGCCATCGTTGTCGAAATCGGCAAAAGCGACGCCGCGATACTGTCCGGTGAGCTGAAAATCGGCACCGGCGCTCCGGGAGACATCTTTGAACTTACCATCGCCCTGATTGCGGAACACCGAATTCGGCAGCGCCGGATCCGCGGCGAGCAACTGATCGAGCGCGGGAAAATGCGCGTTGGCGGTAAACACATCCTTGAAGCCGTCATTGTCGAAATCGTACAGCCCGATGCCCCAGCCGGTGAGCGCGCGGGTGGCCACCGCGAGGCCCGAGCGGGCACTGGCGTCCTCGAACGAGGGAGACTTCCCAGTGTTGCGAAACAGCGGGTAGGTATCGTTGATCATGGCGGTGAAGATCAAGTCGGGAAGTCCGTCATTGTCGAAATCGCGGAAATCCGCACCCATGCCGGCGACGGGCCGCCCGTCGTCGTTGAGCGCCACCCCGGCGAGCATCGCGACCTCCTCAAATTTCCCGTGACCCAGATTATGGAACAGAAAATTCGGCACACTGTCATTGGCCACGAAGATGTCCATCAGGCCGTCTCCGTCATAATCCGCGATAGCCACGCCCATACCCTTGCCAAACTGCGCGCCCAGGCCGGACGACGCGGTGATGTCGGTAAAAGTTCCATCGTGGTTGTTGCGGAACAGTTGGCTGGGCGTATCGTGATACGCGCTGGGGTGGCAGTAGAGCGGCTTTTGCGGCGTGCCGCAGGCGGGCTCGAGTTGCGGATCCCATTGCACGTAATTACTGACCACCAGGTCGAGCCAGCCGTCATTGTCCACGTCCACCCAGGCTGCGGCGACGCTCCAAAGCTTTCCGTAACGCGGGTCGACTCCAGCCATGCGCGCCTTCGCGGTCACATCCTCAAAGGTGCCGTCACCCCGGTTGTGATAAAGGATGTTCCGGTTCACGCCGGCGATAAAGATATCGGGATAGCCATCGTTGTCGTAATCGGCAACAGCCACTCCCATGGAATAGCCTTCGCCGGCCACCCCCGCCTTCTCCGTGACGTCGGTGAAGTTGCCGTGGCAGTCGTTACGAAACAGGCGGTTTGAAAACTCGGGGCCGGTTTTCTTCAGGGAGGGCATGGCGGCGCCGTTGGTGAAGAAGATGTCCCAGCAGCCATCGTTGTTGTAGTCCAGCACCGCGACGCCACCGAGCATCAGCTCGGGCTGGTGAAATTTGCCGGCGGCACCGTTGCGCAGCTCGAATTTCAGCCCGGCCTTACTCGCGATGTCTTCGAAGCGAATCTGCGCCCGCGCGCCGGTTGTGGCCGTGGCGAGCCACAGGGTCAGTGCGATTGTGTGCGTCGCTGATAGTCGCGCAGCCATTCGGCCTGTAGCGCCGCCTCCTTGGTGCGGCCTAGCATCTGGTAGATCCGGATGAGCAGATTGTGGGCCTGGGGAAGTTGCGCCTGCAAGCGGATGGATTCTTCCGCCGCCGCGGCAGCTTCGGCGGGGCGATTGAGCTGGAGCAGCACCTTGGCGCGCCAGAAGTGGGCCATAGGGGCATTCGGAACAACCGCAATGAGGGCCTCCACACGCCTTCGGGCATCCTCCGCGCGCCCGGTTTCGGAGAGCAATTCGACGAGAGCAAGCTGCAGGTCCACATCCTGGCGTGCCTCGGGTTTGGCGGAAAGGGCCTGCATGGCGGCTTCGGCTTCGGTGCGCGCCAGCTTCTCCAGGCAGATGGCGCGATAGACTTGCGCCTTCGCGGCCCATTCCGCTTGCGGAGAGAGCTGTAGCGCCTCCTCGAAATTCTTCAGCGCGGCGCCGTAATTCTGACTCTGATAGAGCACCTGGCCGTCCAGAAACTGGGCCTGGGCCTGGGCGTCGGCGCCGCGGCCGAGGTTTTTCGCCTCCACCTCGGCGAGCAACTGCTGGGCGGGACCGTATTGCGAGTCATCGCGTGGAATGGCCGTCAAGATCTGGCGGGCCTCCGGCAGGTCGCCCTTGGCCGCCAGAGAGCGCGCCAGAAGGTACTGCGCGGCAATGGCGGGGTCGAGTTTCATGGTGGCGCGAAAGGCCGCCGCGGCTCCCGCAAAATCGCCGGCCAGGAGGAAGAATCTCCCTGCCGCGAGCTGCTGGTTGGCATCGTCTGCGTTGAGCTTAGCGCGTGCGCGATAAAGCTGCTTGGCCTGTTCGAAAAGCGCGCCATCCTCGCCTGGAAAGGGCTTCACTCCCATGGCGACAAGGGCGATTCCGGCGGTCATCCGCACAGTGCGCAGGGGGTCTTTGAGCAGCGACACCAATTGCGGAGCGAGGGCTTCCCGCTGCGCGGCGCGGGGCCGGATGGCGGCAGCCGCGGTGGCACGCACCAGCGGCTCGGGGTCGGAGAAGGCATGCAGTTCCGCCTCATAGGCCGAAGGATCGTTGGGGAAACTACCCAGGTATCCCGCGGCGTTGGCACGGATCCACGGCCCCCCCGACGCATCGGATAGGATCTCGCGCAGGGCTGGAATGGCGGCCGGGTCGCCCTTGCGCGCCCGGGTGAAAGCATCGGCGCGGAGTATCAGTTTCTGGCGCGCCTGGCCGCCGTACCATTCGGTCATCTGGCGCGC
>OKRF01000209.1 GCA_900290315.1 Candidatus Sulfopaludibacter sp. SbA3
CCTTGGGCTTCAGGGTGAAGAAATGGTAGAAAGTGGCGGCGCCATAGACCCGGCTCAGGGGGAGGCGCAGGCTGGTGGCGACGAACCGCAGGGCGGTGTCATCGAGATATCCAAAACATTCCTGAACGGTGTGCAGCGTCTCGATGAGCGCATGAGGCTCGCGGCCGTGACGGCGCGCGGTGGCTTCCACGATCTTCCAACGCTTGTCATCCGAGGGTAATTGAGGCGGACCCACGTACGTCTGCATAGAAAGTGTTCAGGTGCATGTGGGCTTCCAGACACATATGTCCGAATAATGAACAAGTTGCAACAGATGGGGTGGTGAGAAAACGCGCGGTATGACGCAATTTGGGGCATAAGGCCCACATTATCAGTAGGTTAGATTTCCTCAAAAAGTAGGGGATTTCGACAGCAGGGGCTGGAGGGTTCGACAGACGATCGTTTCTTGTCGTCTGTCAATTAGGGGCGGACCGCCCCGCAGCGTAACGCCGGCAGTCTCGCCGCCGCCCACAACCCCGTTCCCTGTCTTTCGACCCTGTCGTTTTCGCGTGAAAAGCGCGGGGGAACATGGGGAGCGTGCAGCGGTCGCCAAGCCGGCGTTCGCGACCTCTCCGCCAGTCGGATTTCGAGCCCTACCACGCACGGCAGCAGTGCTGGTGCACGCGAGATCAAGACGCCAGTGCGTCCAACACCGCGTCCCGGTTCTTAGCGATTGCCACCAGCTATGCGCGGGTCGCGGCGTCGGGTTTCGCCGTCCTTGCTCCCACTCCTGCAAAGTTCTCAGATGAATGCAAAAGGCCCGCGCAAACTCCCCTTGCGACATCCCTGCCTTGGTCCGGATGCACGATGCGCCGCGCACGCAGAATCGCATCGCACTTTACGTGTGCCAGAATCTCTTGAGTGCTCTTTTACAGAGCCAGTCCCAGTTCGGTACGCCCCTTACTCCGAGTCTTCAATCACCTGTCAGCGCGTTCTGATCGCCTGCCGAAAGGTCTGGTATTCGCGATTTGCCACAGATCCCAGCCATGTAGATCCGCCCCGGTTCGGTTAAAAAAGAAGTGGAGCGGGCATACGGCAAGCCGTATGGGGGACGAATCTCACGTGACAGCCGTATGGGGGACGAATCTCACGTGACGGCACTGCTGAACGAGGATACAACAACCGCTATGGAGGCGATTGCCAAGGCAGCCATGAACGAATAATGATATATTCAGGTCTAAATTAGAGACGGCGGCGTACATCCTGTGACCTGACCAGGCAACGCCACCGATCAGGAAAGGAAGCCATCATGAACTCAAAAAGAGCCTCTCATTTGTTTGTTCTCTTCCTGGCAACCTTGATCGCCATGACGGGCACCGCAAAGGCAGCCGTCCGTGTGGGTGGGTCGGCTTTCTCAGCCAATGGAATGCTCGCCCGGGATCATGCGTATTCGGGATCCTGTCCTGTGAATCTAAAATTCGATTGGGGTGTGATTAGTACCGTTCCCACAACGGTCAATTACTCTTTCACCAGAAGCGACGGAGGCCACTCATCTGATTCGCGCTCCACCAGTCTGCCAGCCAATCGATCTGTGCCCATTCTGGAAGAGTGGCGCCTGGGCGCCAATACCCAGCAGTTTGCAAGCTACAGCGGATGGGTGGAACTGAACATTGCATCTCCCAACCCCGTCGCGAACCGGATCAATTTCACCATTCACTGTGGCAGCTCAGTCAGTGTCCGTGTAGGTGGATCGGCTTTCTCGGTGAACGGGCAGCTTGCCCGAGATCATCAATATACCGGGCCTTGCCCCGTGGATCTGAAGTTTGACTGGGGTGTAATCGGTACGGAAGCGACACCAGTGACTTATTCACTCACGAGAAGCGATGGGGGCCGTACAGTGAACTCGCTTACCATCAATCTGCCACAAGCGAACCGATCCGTGCCGATTCTGGACCAGTGGCGCCTGGGCGCCAATACGCCGCGATTTGCCGACTACAGCGGTTGGGTGGAGCTGAATATCGAATCTCCCAACCCCGTCGCAAACCGTATCGGTTTCACCCTTCATTGCAGGTAGACCGGCATCTAGATCACCCGCCACTCGGACAATGCTCGGCGGCGGCAGCTCCAACTCGGTATGGTGCCTCTTAAATGAAGGAGCATTTATGTGCCCTGAGTTTTGTCGAACAAGAGACGAACACCCAGCGCGATCCTCGCGCCTTTAATGCGTGTCGTCACGGCCTGACAGGCCAGGTCCTCATCATGACGCCAGCCGACGAGCTGGCCCATACCAATCACTGCCAGGGCATCCTCGCATCCGTCGCCGTAGAAGGCGACCTGGAGAAAAGCGTCAACCTCATGTCCCTCTACGAAAACCGCGCCCAGCGCCGCGCCGCGTCACCCACAACCTCCGCCTGGCCGACGCCCAAAAGCACGTCCCGGCCGCCAGTCAGTCCTTCCGCCGGGCTGCCTAAGGCCGCCTGAGTTATTTTTCACCGTCCTCCGCAACCGATCTTTGACGCTCCTGGAGCAGACAATCAAAAATGACCCGCCGAGCGCATCGTTCCCCAGCCCCCAACCCCCATCCCCAACCCCTGCTCTTAAGCCGTCGCCTGGCCGGCCACTTTCTCCAGCCCGCGCTCTTTGATTTCGAAATCGCGCATGAGAAACTTCTGGATCTTCTTGGTAACCGTCTGCGGGAATCCGTCCACGAAGCGCACGAATTGCGGCACCTTGAAATAGGCGATTTTGCCGCGGCAGAAGTCGCGGATCTCTGCTTCGGTGGCCTCTTCGCCGGGCCTGAGTTGCACCCAGGCCGCTACCGTCTCTCCCAATTTGGCATCGGGAATGCCGATCACGTACACGTCGGCGATCTTGGGATGGGTGTGCAGAAAGTCTTCCACCTCGCGCGGGTAAATGTTTTCGCCGCCGCGAATGATGGTGTCTTTGGCGCGGCCGCGAAAGCTGAAATAGCCATCGGGGCGCAGTACGGCCAAGTCGCCCGTATGCAGCCAGCCGTCTGCATCCACGGCTTCGGCAGTGGCCGCCGGATCGGCGTCGTACCCCTTCATCACCAGGTAGCCGCGGGTGCATAACTCGCCCTGCTGGCCGATCGGCACGCGGGCGCGCGTCTCCGGATCGATAATCTGGACTTCGGTATTGGGCAGCACCGTCCCCACCGTGGTGACGCGCAGCTCCAGCGGATCGTTGGCGCGCGACATAGTGATACCGGGCGACGATTCGGTCTGTCCATAGATGATGGTCAGCTCCGGAATGTGCATGCGCTCCACCACCTGCTTCATGATCTCGATGGGGCACGGCGCGCCCGCCATCACGCCAGTGCGCAGGCTGGTGAGGTCGAAACGGGCGAACTCAGGGTGACCCAGTTCGGCGATGAACATGGTGGGCACGCCGTACAGCGCGGTGGCGCGCTCGCGGTGTACAGCTTCCAGCGTAGCCAGGGCGTCGAACTGCGCGGAGGGCAGGATCAAGGCGGCGCCATAAACAACGGAGACCATGGACCCGATCACCGAGCCGAAGCAGTGATACAGCGGCACCGGCGCGCAAACGCGGTCGCGCTCCGTGGCATTCAGCCCCTGGCCCATTACCATGCCGTTGTTGAGCAGGTTGTGATGCGACAGCATGACACCTTTAGGCGAACCGGTAGTGCCGCTGGTGTATTGGATGTTGGCGACATCGTGAGGCCCGGCGGACCCGGCGCGGAAATCGCCGCCGTTCGCCAGTATCTCCTGCCAGTCAGTTTCATGGTCGACTGGGACAGATGATCGTTTCTTGTCGTCTGCCGGCAGCCAAACCACGTGCTCGAGCGGTAGTTTGTCGCCGTTGCGCGATTCGCCCAGGATGGCCCGGTAGTCGGCGCGGGTGTCCCGGGCGCGAAGGAACAGCGCCCGCATGTGAGACCTCTGCAGCACGTAACGCAGCTCGTGCGAGCGGTACGCCGGATTGACGTTGACCAGCACAACGCCCGCGCGCGCAGCGGCGTATTGCAGCAGCACCCATTCCACGCAGTTGCTGGCCCAGATGCCGGCGCGGTCGCCGGGCTGCAGGCCGAGCCCGGCGAGCCCGCGCGCGGCGCCGGTGGCCGCGTCGTCCAACTCGCGCCAGGTGAGGCGCACGTGCTGATCGCAGACGATGAGCGCGTCCCGGTCGGGATATTTCGCGGCGGTATCGGCGAGCGCCTGCGAAATGGTCTTTTCGAGGAGGGGCATCTCCGCCCCGCGCAGATAGCTGAGAGAGTCCACGGAAAGGCCTAGTGTAACGCCATGTGCCAACATGAGAGTGCGTGCGCCTGCCGATCGATTCGCTGGTTCCCGAAATTGTGACTCACCTGCGCCGCGAGCGCAACCTCGTGCTGGAAGCGCCGCCCGGTGCTGGGAAGACCACGCGTGTGCCGCCGGCGCTGCTGCAACTGGACGGCCGCGAAGTGCTGGTGCTGGAACCGCGGCGTCTGGCGGCGCGTCTGGCGGCCCGATTCGTGGCCGCCCAACGCGGTGAAGCGGTGGGCGAAACGGTGGGATACCAGGTCCGCTTCGAAGACGTCTCCGGCCCACGCACGCGGCTGCGCTTTCTGACCGAAGGAGTGCTGACGCGGCGCCTGTTGAGTGACCCGCTTCTGGAACGCGCCGGGTGCGTGGTGCTGGACGAGTTTCACGAGCGGCACCTGGAGGGCGATCTGGCTCTGGCACTGCTGCGGCGCCTGCAGCGCACCAAACGGCCGGACCTGCGCCTGGTGGTGATGTCCGCGACGCTCGATGCCGCGCCCATCGCGGAGTACCTGGGAGGCGCGCGGGTGATGCGGTCGGAAGGCCGGCAGTATCCGCTCGAAATCGAATACACGCCGCATTCGGCCGCGCCCCTGGAGCAGCAGGTGGCGGCGGCAGTAGAGCGGGCGGTGGCCCGTGGGGACCGTGGACACCTGCTGGTGTTCCTGCCCGGAGCGGCGGAGATCCGGCGCGCGCAGACGGCGTGTTCGGGCGCGGCGCAACGCGGCGGTCTGCTGGTGCTGCCGCTGCATGGCGATCAGTCTCCCGAAGAGCAGGACCGTGCCGTGGGCCCTTGCGACGCACGCAAGATCGTTCTGAGCACCAACGTGGCGGAAAGCTCCATCACCATTGAAGGCGTGAGCGCGGTGATCGATAGCGGCCTGGCTCGCGTGGCGGGCCACTCGCCATGGTCGGGCCTGCCTACGCTGGCGGTCGCCCGCGTCAGCCAGGCATCCGCCAATCAACGCGCGGGGCGCGCCGGCCGCACCGGTCCGGGTCGCGCCATCCGTCTGTACCCGCTGGAGGATTTTGTCCGCCGGCCGGCGCAGGATATGCCCGAGGCGGCGCGGGCCGACCTTGCTCCGGCCGCGCTGCTACTCCACGCGATTGGATTACCGGGCTTGGCGGCGGTGGAGTGGCTCGATGCGCCGCCCTCCGCGCACATCGAACATGCTGAAGAGTTGCTGCGCCAACTGGGGGCCTTCGGGCCGGCGGGGCGGGAGATGGCACGCTATCCGCTGCATCCTCGGCTGGCCCGATTGATTGTGGAAGCGCGCCGCCGCGGAGTGGCCGAGGATGGCTGCACGGTGGCGGCACTGCTGAGCGCCGGTGAACGCTTGCCGGCGCGGCCCCTGCATGCCACCCGCAGCGACCTGCTGGCGCTCATGGAAGGTCAGTGGGAGCCGCGCACCGCGCAGATGCTGCGGCAGGTGCGGCGCATCGTGGATCCGCCGCGGCAGAACCGCAAGGACGAGAACGCACTGCTGCTTTCGGTGCTCGCGGCGTTCCCCGATCGCGTGGCCCGGCGGCGCAGCGGCGGCGAACTGCAACTGGCGGCGGGTGGAGCGGCGCAGCTTGCGCCCTCCAGCACCGTCACCGAGGCGCCGTTCCTGGTCGCGGTGGAAGCGGAAGAGCGCAGCGATCAGAAGATGCCGCTGGTGCGGGTCGCCAGCGCCATCGAGCCGGACTGGCTGCTGGACCTGTTTCCCGATCGCGTCCGCGAAGTTTCGCGCGTGCAATGGAACCGCGCCGCGCAGCGCGTGGAAGCCTTCAGCGCCCTGATGTTCGACCAGATTGCCATGGAAGAGAGCCGCGGCACGCCGGACCCCGAAGCCGCCGGAGCGATGCTGGCGGAGAAAGCTCTGGAAGCGGGACTGGCGCGCTTCGCCGATGTCGACGAGGTGGAGGCGCTCCTGGAACGCGCGCGTTTCGCCGGGCAGCACGGCGGCCCTCCGGCCGGCAACCTGGCTCACGCGGCCCTCCGCGCGCTCGCCTATGGACTGAAAAGCTTCGCCGAATTGGAAGCGGCCGCGAAGGATGGCGGCCTCTTGCGCGAGATGGAACGGCAGATGACGGGCGCGGCACGCCGCATGTTGGAAGAGATTGCCCCCGACCGTATCCGCCTGCCGGGCGGGCGCCAGGTGAAGGTCCACTACGAGGCGAATCAGCCGCCGTGGATCGCCTCCCGCCTGCAGGATTTCTTCGGCATGCGCGAAACTCCCGCGGTGGCGCGCGGCACGGTCCCTGTAGTGGTGCGGCTGCTGGCCCCCAATCAGCGCCCGGTGCAGATGACGACGGATCTCGCCGGCTTCTGGCAGCGGCTCTATCCCCAGATTCGCAAGGAACTCTCGCGGCGGTATCCCAAGCACAAGTGGCCGGAGAATCCCGCGTAACGCCTCAAGAAACCAGACTGGGGCCCTCACTCAGATGCTCGAAANNCAGGCTCGAAATTCGCCGCCTTTTGGCGAATCTTCGTGCCTGGCTCGAGTTTGCCCCTTCGCGAGACCCCGACGCGTTCCCCCATTTTCATACCCATCGTTGCCCGCGCGCGGGCACCCCAACAGGCTCGAAATTCGCCGCTCTTGAGGAACGCCCCGCAATGTTGATAATCCAAGGCCGAAAAAAACGACTCGAAAATGCGAACTACGTATACGCCGCAAAGCGGTGGCAGGCGATTGATTTCGCCGCTCTTGCGAAATCTGTTGCCTGTCACCGTTTTGCCCAACGGCGACAAATCTCCGCCAAGTCGCCCCCTTTTTCATCCCACCGGGTGAGGCGTCGCTTCGTGAGCCGACTGACAATAACTTCGACGCCTCATCCTGTTACCCTGTCAGGCGCCAAACCAGCACACACGCGGCGCACACCGGACTTGCCCGGAACGGCATCCGGTTGACCACCAGTCATCCAGATGCCATCAGTCACAACTGCAAAGGAGCGAAACCTGCTAATTTGAACCGCCGTGTATACTGGACTGCGTCTCGTAAACATGTCTTCAAGCCTACTTGGGCAGGAATGTATCGATCGTGATCGGTTCGGCATGGAAGGCAAGGGAAGTTGTTATCAGCTCCCGCGCCGCCTTTTGAAAGACTCTGCGCGCACTTGAGGCTTTCATAGTGCACTTGTTTGGCATGACCCCATACTAATGTACGATTAACGAATGGCGCCCCGGATCGCGTAAGGCCGGGCGCTTGAGAAGCAAGGAGAGAAATGACGATGAAATTGGCGAAAGCGCCGTTGCTTTTCACCCTGGTGTCAGTGGCGGCTTGGGCCCAGGTCAACGTGGGCGAACAGAAGCCCGAAGCCAGTCTGCCCTTCACCATGACTACGGTAGCCACCTTTAAACTGCCGTGGAGGCTGGCCTTCCTGCCCGATGGCCGCCTGCTGATCACCGAAAAGCCCGGGCCCGTTTGGCTGGTGTCCCAGCAGGGAGACAAGATTCAGATCGGAAATACGCCCAAGGTCTATTTCCAGGGCCAGAGCGGCATGCACGGCGTCTTCCTCTCGCCCCATTACGCCACCGGCCACAGTATCTATCTCACCTATGCCGAGCCGGGTGAGTATGGTGGCGGACTGGCCCTCGCCCGCGCCAGGCTGAACGTCACTGCCACTTCGGCGACACTGGAAAACTTCGAAGTGCTGTGGCACCAGTTGCCCACCGGCAAGGGCGGGCAGGAAGGCGCGCAGATCGCCTTCTCGCCCGACGGCCAGTACCTGTTCCTCGCGGTTGGCGACCGCCAGCGCATGACCCCCGCCCAGGATCCAAACCAGCCCGTCGGCAAAATCCTGCGCCTGACGCTCGACGGCAAGCCCGCTCCCGGCAATCCCAACTTTGGCAAAACCGGCGCCGCTGAAATTCCTCTGATCGATCCGCCCACCGACACCGAAACCGCCAAGACCGCAAGGGTGGTAAGCACCTATACCTTTCCCGGCCCCAATCTGACGCTGGCTGAAACCTGGGCCAGCGGCGTCCGCACACCCTATGGCCTCGCGTTTTCCCCGACCGGCGAATTGTGGGAGGTGGAGCATGGCCCCCGCGGTGGCGACGAACTGAACCTGATCGAGAAGGACAAAAATTATGGCTGGCCGCTCGTTTCCTATGGCAGAAACTATAACGGCGTGCCCATTCCCAGTCCCGACACGCGGCCCGACCTGGCCAAGCCCGTGCTCTATTGGGTACCGGTGATCGCCCCGGGCAATCTGATGTTCTACACCGGAACCAAGACGTTCCCGCAATGGAACGGCAGCGGCTTCGTCAGCGGCCTGGCGACCAAGGCGCTCGTCCGCATCATTTTTGACGGCCATGGCGGCGCCAAAACCGCCGAGCGCTGGGATGTGGGAAAACGCATCCGCGATGTGGAACAAGGCCCCGACGGTTCCCTGTGGATGCTGGAAGACGCTAATCCCGGCGCCCTGATCCATGTGACACCCAAGTGATCACTTCGCGTTAGGTGAACAAGAAGCAAGAGGGCCGGACCGATCCGGCCCTTTTTGCTTTTCCGGTCGGCCGGAATTACTGCACGATTCGCCCCACGCTCGTACCGCGGCATCCAACTCGCTTGTATTCAATCGTTTGCACGCAATCTATCGAAAAAGTGAGACCACCAAAAAGTCGGTCACACGAGGCACTTGCAAAATTAAGTGAAGTTGTTGAAATAAAACAAAACAGTCTGATTTTGTTTGGA
>OKRF01000212.1:0-4784 GCA_900290315.1 Candidatus Sulfopaludibacter sp. SbA3
CGGGCATGCCCGCCCGCGCCACCCTCACCTGTTCTTTCAAGGCGCGGGTCGAAGGAGATGAGAATTTCTCGGCGGACGTGGCCAAGACTCACGTGGTGCGCCGGGGCGACCGGATCAGCGGGATCGCGCGGGCGCAGTACAGCGACGCTTCTCTCTGGCGCCCGATTGCCGACGCGAATCGAATTAAAGATCCGCTACGCCTACCCGTCGGGCGGACTCTGTTGATTCCATCCCTGACGCCGTCAACACGATCGCGGTGATACCTATGGCAACCGCAAATCAAACCGCGCAAGGGCCTCCGCAGCTTCGGATCCGGGTCGACGGCTCGGAACTCTCGCCACAGGCGGCAGCGGATGTGACCGCGGTTTCCATAACCGAAGATTTGGAAGCACCGGCGATGTTCGCGATCGAAATGCTGAACTGGGACGCCGCGAAACTGCAAATGAAATGGAGCGATCAGGACCTTTTCAAGCCGGGCAAGAGTACGGAAGTCGAAATGGGTTACGGAGACCAGCGGGGAACGCTCATTTCGGGAGAAACCACGGGGCTCGAGCTGTCCATTCACGGGGACGTTTCGCCACGCCTGGTGATCCGCGGATACGATCGCGGACACCGGCTCCTGCGGGGGCGCAAAACCATGTCCTACACCAATGTCAAGGACAGCGACATTGCCAGTCAGATTGCATCGGATGCGGGACTCTCGGCCGATGTCGAAGACACCTCCACCACCTATCCCTACGTCCTGCAACATAACCAATCCGACTTCAACTTTCTGCGTGAGCGGGCCGCGCGCATTGGATTCGAAGTTCGCGTGCAGGACAAGAAACTGATTTTCCGGGCGCGCAAGAACCAGGGACAGGAGGCACTCACCCTCAGCCGGGAAGCGAACCTGCTGGAGTTTTATCCTCGTCTGACTGTGGTGAACCAGGTAGGCGGCATCTCCGTGCGGGGATGGGACCCCAAGCAGAAACAGAAGATCACTGGTGAAGCCAAAGCGTCGGGCATCAGCAACAAAATGGGAGCATCCAACGCAGGGCCGTCCCTGGCAAATACGGCATTCAGCGAGACGCACGCTTCCAGTGTCGATCGGCCCATATCCAGCCAGGGCGAGGCGGACAAATTGGCAACTTCTCTTTTAGACACGGTTGCGCTCTCGCACATTACCGGCGATGGGGTGTGCGTAGGGAGGAACGATTTGCGGGCCGGTATCCTGATCAAGTTCGAAGGTCTGGGCACTCGCTTCAGCGGGCAGTATTACGTTACTTCTGCGATTCACCGGTACACGCCGCAGAAGGGGTACCGGACGGAGTTCTGCGTGGAAAGGAATGCCTCGGGATGAGTGCGGACGTGTTACACAAGATTGTGTTCGGCAACGTGCCCAGCAGCCGCTTTTTCGGGGTCGCCGTGGGCCTGGTGACGAATAACCAGGACCCGGATGGCATGGCGCGCGTGAAGGTGAAGTTTCCCTGGCTGAGCGACGACGATGAGAGCTACTGGGCTCGTCTCTCTGTCGCGATGGCGGGCAAGGATCGGGGAACGTACTTTCTCCCGGAGGTGGGCGATGAGGTGCTGGTGGCTTTCGAACACGGCTCCGCCGACTTTCCGTACGTGCTGGGTTCTTTGTGGAACGGCAAGGACCAGCCGCCCGAATCGAACAGCGACGGCAACAACGATAACCGCACCATCAAATCGCGCAGCGGGCACATTTTGCGGCTCTGCGACAAGGATGGCGACGAGAAGATCGAAATCATCGATAAAAGCGGCAACAACAAAATTACGCTGAAGACTTCCGACAACACATTGACCATTCAGGCGGACTCCGATATCACCATCCAATCGAAATCGGGCAAGCTCAAGCTCTCGGGAAACGGTGTGGAAATCACGTCGCAGGCCGATGTCAAGATTCAAGCGTCGTCGGAACTGGATGCCAATGCCGGATCTCAGATGAACCTGAAAGGCGCCATGGTGAACATCAATTGACAGGAGAGGATATGGGACAGCCCGCCGCCAAGCAAGGCGACCAGATTATGGCGACCGACATACATATCGTGATGGTGCCCAGTCCCGGTGGGCCGGTGCCGACGCCGCTGCCCCACCCTTTCACGGGAATCCTGAGCGGCGGTCTCAGCAGCAACGTGAACATCATGGGCATGCCTGCGGCAACGGTCAACAGCACGGCGGATGCGACTCCGCCGCACCTGCCCATGCCGCCCGGAGTGAGTTTTCAAAAGCCGCCATCCAACAAAGGCACCATTCTCATGGGAAGCGCAACGGTGAAGATCAACGGCCAAATGGCGGCGCGCAGCGGAGACACGGCGATGACCTGCAACGACCCGGCCGATGCCCCGATGGGGACTGTGATGGCGGTCGGCACGGTGATGGTGGGCTAGGAGAATGCCAGGGATGACGAAGGACTTCTTAGGGACTGGCTGGAACTTTCCGGTGCAGATCGAGGAGGGTCGCGCGCAGACATCGGCTTACGAGGAGAACATCCGCCAATCCATCTTTCTGATTCTGAGCACGTCTCCTGGCGAAAGGGTGATGCGCTCCGACTTCGGCTGCGGGATTCACGACATGGTGTTCTCTCTGAACAATGCGACCACCGCCGGAATCCTGGCTTTCGGCGTCCGCGAAGCGCTGTCGCGTTGGGAGCGGCGCATTGAGGTTCTGGACGTGGGTGCGGTGCCGGATCAAGCGGGTTCACGAATGTTGATTCACATCGAGTACCGGGTGAGCGCCACCAACAGTAGGTTTAACCTGGTGTACCCGTTCTACCTGCACTACAAGGGAGCCTGATGCCGAACCCGTCTCCACCCATCGATACGCGCTCGGCCTCACAAGTAACGAGGGACCTGCAGGCGCGCCTCGCCGAGGCGGGTTGGCCGTCCGCAGTGCCTCAACGCGGAGCGGCGGCGGCCGTGACGGCGGTCTTCGCGCGATACTGCGGGATCGTTGCGGAGCGTCTCAATCGTGCCCCCGAGCGAAAGATGCTGGGCTTTCTCCAGCGCCTGGGTACCTCTCTGCTGCCTCCGCAGGCGGCTCGCGTACCACTCACGTTTTCGCTGGCTGCAAAGGCGGTAGAGGATGTGCTGGTGCCCGCAGGCACCCAAGTGGCCGCGGCGCCGGCGCCTGGGGAAACTCCGATCCTGTATGAGACGGAACACAACCTGGTGGCGAGCACCGTGCTTCTGGATCAACTGTTCGTCAAACAGCCGGATGGCGACCTGTATGCCGACCGTCACGGTTTGTTGGATGGGACGGCCCAACAACCCATAGCGCCGTTTGCCGGAGACGTTCCCGCGATCCATGCGCTGCACATCGGTCACACCGCCTTTTTTGGAGTCCAGCAACTACAGCGCCTCGCGGTGCTGTTCGACTTGGGCCCCTCGCTGCCGGCGCGCCCATCGCAAGGTCTGAGTTGGGAACTGCGGGATGGCGCGAAGCGGATTCCACTGATTCCTGAATCGGACGAGACGGCCGGATTTACGAAATCCGGTAAGGTCGTATTTCGCGACGCGCCGCAGTCCGCGGCAACCGATCTGGGTGGTCATTCCTTGCGCTGGCTCAGTTGTACCTGCTCGGGTCCATTCTCTGGTCCCCTGATTTTCGCCAATGTGACGCTGGAAAGGAAGATTCAGAGTTTGGACTGCATCTCTCCGGCAGCGCTGTCCAATAGCGCTCCAGTGGATTTGACGAAAGATCTTCTTCCGTTCGGCGAGAGGCCGAAGTTCGGAAGCACTTTCCACCTCGCGATTGATCCGGCGCTGTCTATCGCCGGTATGAAGGTGACTGTGCGTGTGGACCTGGTCAATCCGGCCGGCGCAAACTCGCCGGTGCCGGCCACCAATACAGACGGCAATGCCCGGATCACGTGGGAATTCTGGGACGGTGGTGCGTGGCGCGTTCTCGGAACGGGACAGGCCGGCCAGGACGTGGAGACTCCGGCCGCGGACTTTTCAGACACCACGCGCGCGTTTACGCAAAGCGGCCAGGTGCGCTTCCGGCTGCCCGCGCCGGCGGAGATCCTGAATCTCGCGGGAGCGAAGAGCGCATGGCTGCGGGCGCGATTGACCGGCGGCAACTATGGGGGCGACGCGGCATACGTGTTGAAGACGCCGCCGGGACCGCACCCGGAGTACGTTTTGCAGCCGGCCACACTTTCGCCGCCGTGGGTGCACGCATTCACGATCAGCTACGAACTGGATGAGGCGGGTCAATCGCCCGAGGCGCTTCTGAGCGAGAACGATTTCCGCCTGCGCGAAGGTCCGCCGGCGCGGCCGGAGAGAGCTTCGTTCGATGCGTTTCAGGAATCGGGGCCGGCGCTGTATTTCGGCATGCAGCCGCCGCAGCCGGGAATGGGAGAGCGGCCTCTTCGCTTCTATTTTTTGCTCGCGGAACTGGTGCGGGCCGCCAAAGTGTACGGCGGCGCGGAGGACACGTTAGGAATCGAGTGGGAATATTGGGATGACAAGCAGTGGACTGCGCTGCGTGTGCAGGACCTCACGGCGAAGTTGACTCGTTCGGGTCCCGTGCTGTTTGTCTCGCCCGAGGATTGGCGGCCCAAGCGCGAGTTTCGCGTGTCGCGGTACTGGGTGCGGGCGATGCTGCGAGGCAAACTCGATCCGATGCCGGTCCGGCGTGTTTTGACCAACACGGTGGATGCCCGGCAAACGGTCTCCATCACGAACGAGATTCTGGGTTCCAGCAGCGGAATCCCGGATCAGATCTTTCACCTCAACAGGCGTCCCGTATTGGACGGTCAGCGGCTTGAGGTCAATGAGCGC
>OKRF01000212.1:4794-35441 GCA_900290315.1 Candidatus Sulfopaludibacter sp. SbA3
GTGGCGGGCGGTTCCCAACTTCTATGGGTCGGCCGGAGACTCGCGGCATTATGTGATCGACCACCTTGCCGGCTCAATCCAGTTTGGCGATGGCGTGAACGGCTTGATTCCGCCGGCTGGTTCCAATAATATCCGGATGGCGATGTATCAGACGGGCGGCGGAGCGAGCGGCAACAAGGCGGCGGGTACGATCAACGTGTTAAAGACCACGCTTCCCACGGTGGACAAAGTCGTGAACTGGCGCGATGCGGAGGGCGGAGCCGATCCGGAAACGGTCGATTCGCTGGTCCAACGCGCGCCAGCCGTGCTGCGCCACAGGGGCCGGGCGGTCTCCGCCCAGGATTTCGAGGATCTGGCGCGCGCCGCCACGCCCGAAGTGGCGCTGGTCAAGTGCGTTCCGCTTCGCAATCTCGCTACGGATCCGGATGGCAAGCGAGTCAGTCCCGGCACAGTGAGCGTGATCATCGTGCCGTACTCGCGCCAGCATCGCCCGTTGCCCAGCTACGAACTGATTCAGCGCGTCTGGTCCTACCTTGCGAGCAGGCAATCGGCGGCCGTGGACCTGGTGGTGGTGGGGCCCGAATATCTCGCGATTGAGATCACGGCGGAAGTGGCACTGGAATCCGCGGAGAAGTTGTCGTCGATCGACGAAGCCATCCAAAGCACGCTGGAGGATTTCCTGGATCCGGTGAATGGCGGGCCAGACGGCCTCGGGTGGAGCTTCGGGCGCCTGCCACATCGTTCGGACATGTTTTCGAGGATCCACTCGGTGGATGGAGTCGATCACGTGGCGACGTTGGACATGAAAACCGTGGAACCACGGGGGGGAGTAACAGACACCGGCCGGTTTCTGGTGTGTCCGGGTCCGGTGCACGTCCGCTACACGCTGGTTTGAGAGCAACGACTGAGATATGCCGCTTACGCTACCCAACTTGGATGACCGGACGTTCAGCGACCTGGTGGGACGAGGGGTTGAACATGATCCCGGGGATCGCCCCGGAATGGACCAATTACAACCCTGCCGACCCGGGGGTCACGCTCATCGAATTGTTCGCGTACGTGACTGAAGTTCTGATCTACCGGCTGAATCAGATTACCGATGACGACCTGCTGGCCTACCTGAAGCTGCTCAACGGACCGGATTGGCAACTCGCCCCGGGGGCGGATCCGGCGGTGGAGATGAAGCAGGCGATCCTGGCGCTGGATACGCCCCAGCGGGCAGTCACGCCGGAGGATTTCGAGACCATGGCGCTCGCGGCCGATCCTGGTGTGGCCCGCGCCCACGCGGTGCCGGACTGCTATCTCTGGGCGCCGCACCGGGGAGCGCGCGAGAACCGGCCCGGGCACGTTTCGGTAGTTATCGTTCCCAAGGACGCCTCGGACCCGAACGAAGCCGCATTAGTGGTTGAAGCGGTAAGAAAGTTCCTAGAACCGCGCCGGCTGCTGGCCACACGTCTGCACGTCGGCACGCCGCGCTACGTGAAGGCGCGCGTGCGCCTGACGGTGACCATGCAACCAGGAGCGTCGGAGGCGTATGTGCGCGACGAGGCAATTCGACGCATGCGGCGCTTTTTCGATCCTGTCTCCGGCGGCGCCGATGGCCAAGGGTGGCCGTTCGGGCGCGCGGTTTACGTTTCGGAGATCTACGAAATGCTGGACGCGATTCCGGAGGTTGACTTTGTGAGTCACAGTGTTGATTCCGCCAGCGGGCGCACACTAGACGAATTGATTGCGCCGGAAAGTCCGGAGCGCATCCAGCGCTCATCAACAGGCGACGTGATCGCGCTCCTGCTGGATCCCGATGAGTTGATTCAGCCGGAGATTGACGAGGACGAAATCGTAATGGCAGAGATGCACCCTCCGGGAAGAAAGGTCTAACGCATGGCGGCCGCGGCAAACCAGCAATCGACGGGTGTCTTGCTTCGTCACTTACCGGCAGTCTACCAGGAGCAGCCGGGAAGTCTTGCGGTGTTCCTGGCTGCCTGCGAAGCGATTCTGCTGGGCGGCGGCGACTCCAGTACTGGCGCGGTGCGAGGCCTTGAGGAGTCGATCTCCCGCCTGCATACCTACCTGGATCCATACCAGACGCCCTCCGATTTCCTGCCGTGGCTGGCGGGATGGCTGGCACTCAGCCTGCGGGCTGACCTGGACCAGGCGAAGCAGGCCGAAGTGGTGGCACGAATCGTACCGATGTACCATTGGTGGGGTACACGGAAAGGCATGGAGGAGATGCTGGCGCTGCTGACTGACGGCCGCCCGACCATCGTGGAACCCGAGGCTGAGGCGCTGGAGGTGGGACGCGCCATTGTGGGACGCACCACCCGGCTTGGCCGGGAGCGGCCCCACTACTTTCAAGTGAGCGTGGAGTTGTCCGGGGCGCCCGATCAGCCGACGCGAGAGCGCATCGAAGGGCTGGCGAGAGAGATCGTCGAACTGGCGAAACCAGCGCACACGTATTACTCGCTGGAGATTACCACCCGGGCTCCCAGAATATCGGGTGGCCGCCGGAAACCGTCGCCGCAGGAGGAGATAATCTGATGGTTATAAAGAAGGTACCTGCCGCCAAGCGCCTGCACTACTTCACCGGACAACTGCTGGTTGACGACGACTTCACGGCTGAGCAGGACTATCACGTGGGCGGTTCGCGCCGGCACGCGAGCACGCTTCACACCTGGGGAGTGATCGCAGGACTGGACGTGGTGCAACAGGGCGAGCACGAAATCGGCGTGACCGCGGGCACCGCCATCGACGCGAGCGGGAGACAGATCGTCCTGCAGTCTGGCGAACGGCTCGCCGTTGAGCCGGCTGCAACCCTCACCGCGTACGTGGTTGTCTCCGCGGCTGAAGGCGCCGAGGACGTCGACCGTTCCACCGAGGAGGAAAACTACACACGCACCACCGAATACACCGTTCTCCAGATAGGGCCGGACGCACCCGCACTGGACGGATCTGTGGTCCAACTGGCGAAATTGCAATTGGATGCGAGCGGGCGCATCGCCTCCATCGACACTTCAGTGCGCCGATCGGCCGGGTCGCTGATCGCGCCCGCATCGGTCGGCAATCCGCACCTGGCGGACGGGACAGTCACGCTTCCTAAGCTCCATGCGACGCTGCGCAGCGGATGGATCCGGATGCCATTCAAGCCGAGCTTCTTCGACGAGTCCGGAGCCGGGGCCAAGAGTTTCCTGATCGGTGTCACGAAAGCGCGTTGCGACGCGCAGGGGGCCAAAGGGACCATGGCAATTCCGGTTCCGGCGGGGGCTAACAGGCTCAAGACCTTCGTGCTGGCCGGGATGCGAAACAGCGGCCAGTTGAATATCGAATTGTGGCGGTGCGGTTGGAATAACAAGAAAAATCAAGCCGACGCGGAGCAGCTACTCCCAGCGGATAAGACGAAGATTCGGGGGGCTCCCTTCAACTTGAGGGTTCCTATCGACAAACCGCTCGATTCGGAGACGAACGCTGTGGCAGTATATGTGGAAGCGGTAGGGGAATCGGAGATCAATCTGGTGGCGGCGGAGTTCGAGTGGAGCGTTTGAGATGGCGGACGACATAGTGGTAGCGCGCGGCGCCGCGCGGGACATCAGCAAGTCCCAGGAAGATGGGCGGACGACCATTCGCTTCTGGCTGCAGAAAACGGACGGCCGCAAGATTCCCGTGGAAGCGCACTGGGACGAGGCGATCCAGCCAAACGATCTCCTGGAGGTCACGGGTACCAGCGATGTGGAAGGGACCCTGCACGCAACGGCGATTCGCAAGACAGCCACGACACCCAAGCCAATCCCTCCAGCGGTGAAGACTCAGTGGGTGGTGGTCTTGCTGGCAGCGATATTTGGGCGCTTGCTGGCTTGGGTCTTCACGGTTTTGGAGTCCGGAATCTCGCACGCGAAAACCACACCTTCCACCAGCGTCATCCTGGCGATTCTGCTTTCCGTTGCAGTGGTGAATTTGAAGGTAAAGGAGCGCCGTGGGCTCCATTCGGGCCTGACGGCCGGCGGCGCCCTGGTGTTGGCGGTCATCCTGGCATACATAGAGCGTTGAGGAAACTATGGCGAGCGAGCCGTTCGAAGGGATTGTAAGCGAGTTGGAGCGCAGTGGCGCGGGAGACGGAGCAGTGAGTACTTTCTGGCTGATCGCGGATAACGGAACACGTGCATTCGTGGAATTCCATCGGGATCTGCCGTTGAGGAATGGGGATCGGGTGGAAGTCACGGGAGAAAGAGACAGCCAGGGCACGCTGCAAGGGACGTCGATTCGAGACGTCAGGGTCGCGGCGAAGCCTGACCCGGTCAAGGCTCTGGAGTGGCGACGCTTGATGTTGTCCGTCGTGGTGTCACCGCTTATCGGTGGTCTAGCCGAGTTCTCAAGGGGCAAAGGCCCGGGCCTGGAGATCATAGGCCAGATCATTTTGTATTTCCCGGTCTCGTTCTTCGCCTGTCTGATTCTTACGAACCTGTTGGTGAACTACCGGAGGGCGATTCACACAGTAATTTCGGCGGCGCTGGTCCTGCCGGTTGCTTTCTTGTTTCTAGTCATCGGGGATAAGCTGTTTCAGTGAGAGAGGAGCGAGGGGAATATGAAGATACAAGGAACAGTCGCACAACTGGAACGGAAACCTGGCACGGCTACACCACTTGCCTTCTGGCTGGTGACCGCCAAGGACAAGATACCTGTGGAGTCAGGAGTGGATTCGCCCATCGCGGAGGGTGAAACGGTTGAGGTGGTTGGCGACACCAATAGTAACGGGACGCTGATCGCACAGGCGATCAGCAAGGTGACCGCGGCTCCTCCGGGACCATTTCCATGGAAACCGGTGTTAGTGGCGGCAGTGGTTCTGATCGCCGTGTACGGGGTTTACCAACTCCTGCAACCAGCGGCGAACAGCACATATACGGTGCGGGCGACCCACTGTAATATAGCGGAGCCAAACGTCACTGTGACGTTGACAAATGCCAAGGGTGTCACATTGACCGAGCCAACGAATTCGGTGGGGCTCTCCACGTTCTCCAAACTCACGGCGGGAACCTATTCCCTGCAGGCCGGTGTGGCTAGGAGGGCGGGCATCGTGATCGACGGCAAGACGGCTTATCCGGTGGTCACGATCGATACGACGGGAAGTGACTTGTGCGTAATACCTCACAAGCCAATTCCGTTTAATCCGAAGTTGTTCGAAGAAATCGAAAAGTCTAAACCGGCCCCTGCTAAATAGTAGTTCGAGCATCAGAGAGTAAGACAGATAAAAAGGAGAAAGAAAATGGGATTAGGAGACGATTGGGCACAATGCATGAGTTCGAACGGTTTACCGGTCATCACCCTCGATGACCTCAATGAGGTGAAGGAATTCATCGAAGAAATCCACCAGGCGTGGGAGGCCGCGGGCGGAGACGAGGAAATGACCCTCGCGGGCCTGGCGGCTCTCGGCGCCGCAACCNNGTTTGCCGCGAGCGCGCCCCCGGACTTCATGGCGCAAAAACTGGCTGATCTGGGTGTCAACCTCTCCGGCTCGGCAACTGCTTAGTACGTTCGACGGGAGATAGAAAGGAGGATCGGATGGATCGCACTTGCTCCGGGGTCCCGGGCATTCTGGCCGATGACGGTCAGGGTGTACGGTTCACAACCCCGGATTGTGGCGAGAATTTCTATTTGTACTATGCCCAGAGTGAGTGGCTGGCCACTGTTCGCACGGCTCAACACGACGGCACGGCGATCAGCGTCGGCTACGACGACGATCAGCAAGGGGGCCCAAACACAGAAGATCGGGTCCCTAAAGACGTCCACGCAATTTGAGACGGTTCGGCCGCTCCTAAGGAAAAGGGCGGCCGAACTAAATTCTGGAGGGGGTTAATGCGTCATCGAAAGTCCCTCGTTTTCCTCGGTTTTATTTTGCTCGCCGCCGCGGTGTTCCTGCGGTCTCAGCCGAACATGACGATGATGGTGAAGCGGGGCCTGGTCTTGTCCGCGAATCCAACCAGCATTCCGGCCGGTCAGTCTGTTTCCGTCACATTCACGGCGCAGGTTATGGGAGCGGTAGCTCAGCAGGTTCAACTGTTGCGGGCTGGGCCGGATGGGACTACCGTCGTAGTGGGGACGTTCCAGGCCACTGGTAAAACCGGCTATACGCTGCAGATGCCAGTGGGCTTGAAGACGGCGGGCACTCTCACGTTCGCCGCGCGGGCGATCATCCCGGGCGTGGCTATCCGGGCCTCTCCCGATCTTGCGTCCAACAAAGTCTTGGTTTCCGTGGTCCAGGCGCCACCGCCTCCGGCAGTGCGCATTCTGGGCGCGGCGTTGAACCCCAAAGGCATCGTACAAGGGCAAGCCGCCAATATCTCGGTGGAAGCCTCTCTTTCCACCAGGGCCCCATTGCAAGTGATTCTCCGCAGATCGGACACGAATGCCACTCTGGCGACACTTTCTCCGGCGCAGAGCAACGAGGCGTACACGATGATGGCCGCCGCCTACGCGATCTATACCGGGACCTTCAGTATGGTTGCCCAAGACGCCGGAGTAATTCCGATGCAGATTGTGGTCGCTGGACCCAACATTTCCGCAGTCACTGCCGACCTGGCTCTGAGCGTGGCACCCGCGCCGCCGGCGCAAACCGGCACGCAGGCCGGCGCCGGCAACCGCAGTTTCTCCCGGTTCGGACTTTCGTTCGCGATTCCGGCCGGCTGGCAGGTGAATCAGGATATCTATGACAGCGGCGGCCCAATTGCTCTGGACAACTTCGCTTCCAATTTCGGGCAAACCAGCGATGGCCGACTCTGCTGCGGAGGCGTGCTGCCGGTGAACGGAGCCACCATCGATGTGACAGTAGAAAGCACCAACGGTCAGGACGTTCCATCCTTCGCACGCAACGAGCTCCGGGGAGCTGAGAATACGGCTTTCGACCAGGTCCGGATGCCGGCTATCGCGGCCACCAGGGCGCGTTATGACAACACATTCACCCCTTCTCTGCGATACAGCAATCAAGCAGTCTACCTCGGGCAAGGGAGCCTGGTGTACAAGTTCTATCTGTCGTACCGCGCCGGAGATGCGCGCGCGGCGGATTTTACAAACGCTTTTCAGGGTCTATTGAACTCAGTGCAGTTCACAACGGGGCAGCAATGAAACGAAACCGGGAGACGGGACTTCTGGTGCTTGGCGCGACGGCGGGGGCGCTGTTCTTTGCCCCCCTTCTGAGTGGCGACGACGATTTGAACTTCCACGCCGGCGCGGTGACCGTGCAGGATATCGACAGCTTTTTGGGCACCAAGCAGTACAAGGGAGTGATATCGCCAATGGTGGGCACGGGCAGCGCCTTCTTCAACATTGGCCAGACATACAACATCGACCCGGCACTGGTCGTCGCGATCTCGGGAATCGAGACGGATTTCGGCTTGCGGACCTGCACCACGGACAATGCATGGAATTGGTTCTGGCAGGGTCCGTGTCCGAATTCGCCATTCACCAGTTACAGCGATGGCATTGAGACAGTTTCCAAGTACTTAAAGCTCAGCTATATCAACAAGGGCTACAACACGATTGCCCTGATTCAGAAGAGATACTGCACGGCGCCCGTGCAGAACGGAGTAACTTGCCCCGGTTGGATTTCGACCGTAACTTTGTTCCGCGACCAGCTCCTGGGCTTGTCGCCCAATCCCAATCCACCTCCGACGACGGCCACCTCGCCGCCAGCCAGTTCCGTCGACTCGACCACAACAAGCGAAACGGCGTCAAGCGGAGGGAAGTACTGGTGGATTGCCGGAGCCGGTGCCCTGATCGCTTTGGGGTGGCTGCTTGGCCGGAAACGAAGGGCTCGTTGACTGGGACGTGCCGGAGTTCAGTACGCTTACTTCACTCGCGATTGGACTGCTACATGTTCGCGCCGGCCTCTGATCAAGAGGATTTCATGTCTGATACACCTTCAACAAAGGGACACCGTTGATAGCGGCGTGGAGAGAGAACAAATCGCTCGAGAGAATATTGGGTCGTCAGATCAACACCAACCCTCCGGCCGGCTATCCACAAGTCTGTCGATTCGACTTCGATGCCGACCTTGCCGTTCGCCCGCGACTAAGTCGGGTCGTTATCGATGAATACCGGGATCAGGTGGCCTGAGCATGGAAGAGACCGCCGACGTTCCGCGGATCTCGCAGGAAACTGTTCTGCGCGACTGGAAAATGGCCAAGACATGGCTCTTCCGGAGCTTTCGAGGAACGGCGGCGGCTCCAAAGAATCGAATCTGACGAGTGACCGGCCCGCGGGAGGGGGAGGCTTCTGGCTACGGAACTGCTTGATTTGGACTTCGAGCGATTGGGTGGGCCACTCGCGCAAGCGCCCAACCCCGGTTCTACCGCCCGCTAGCGCTAGCCGCTCCCAGAATGATGTTCACCACGCCGAAGCCGCCAATGGCGAGGCCGGCGATGCGATTCATCCACAACATGGTGCGGTCGGTAATATTGTGCCGCATCTGGTTTACCGCTCCCGTGAGCAGCATCCACCACAGCATGGAGCCACAAAAAATGCCGCCCACAAGGAGGAAAGTCATCCACGCGTCACGCTGCTCCCCGATTCCCAGCGTGGCCAGCACCGCCACAAACGAGAGCACCGTGGTGGGGTTCGTCAAGGTCAGCAGAAAGGTCGAGACGAAATCCGAGTTCGCCGCTTCCTGCTTCACCTGCCGCAGCGGGCGCGACTTGCGGAAATAGTACAGCACGCCGATTGCGATCAACAGCGCCCCACCCAGAACGCGGATCCAGAATTGCTCGCGCAGCAGAAAATCGATCACCAGCGTGATGCTGAATCCCGCGATGGCGCCATAAATCGTATCCGCGGCCGCTGCGCCCAACCCGGAAACCAGCCCCGATTTCCAGCCCTTGCCGAGCGTCCGCTGGATGCACAACACATTCACGGGGCCAACCGGCGCGGCGATGATCAGACCGGTGGCGATTCCGCGCAGAGGGAGTTCGAGACTCATCATGGCTAAAGAGCGGGGTCGAGAAACCCGGCCGAGCCCCCCACCCATTCCATTCCTTTATTGTGGTCCACACCCATCTGGCTGCCGCGGCCCATCCGGATGATGGTGTTCACCGGGCGCAAGCGGTCCAGCCAGAGATACATGATGCGCACTTCGATCTTGGTAGCTCCATACGGAGTCTCGACCACCGGGTGGAAGTCCACGCGCTCCTGCAAGACGTACTCGCCGCGGCGCTCCGCCGGCACCGCGGCGATCTGCTGCGAGGTAGGTCCCACAATTACGCCCGACCCCGCGAAGGAATACAGCGGCTTGAGCACATACCGTTCCGGATGGGCCACGCCCCCTGGCCCGGTCAGAAATTGCGTCACCGGCACGGCCTGATGATGCAGGTACGGCAGCGAGAACTTGCTCAAGCGGAAAAACCAGTTCGGGTGTCCCGCCCACTCCACGTCCAATTCATCGCGAAAATCGAAAGGCAGGGGCACTTGCCGGCGCACCAGTTCCTCCACGATGGCGCGATTGTAGATGCGACGGACTGGAGTCTCCACGCCGCCGCGCAGATAGAACAAGCGATTGCCGCGCTTGCGCAGAGTCGTGATATCCACCGTGCGCACGCCCAGCAGGCGCTCCGTGAGCAGGAAATCGTGCCGCGTCTTCTGATGCGCCGGATCGATTTCCATCAGTACCACATTTTCCGGATCGTGCCCGCCGACAATTGCCTGCCGCAGCAACTGCTCATACGCGGCGCGATTCAGGCCATCCGGCAGCGGACTCAAGCGGCCATCCAACCCGTATGCCTCGCGGTAGCATGCCGCCATCAGCGGCTGGTAGGCGTACAGCGTGGGGAAGCCTTGAATCTCCACGAGCTTGGGCTGGCGCGTGGCGTCCAGGCCGAAATCCGCCTGCACGAAGAGCGGACGGGGATCCTCATTCGGCACGCGGTACTCCGGCGGAATCGCCGCGCGCGATTCTTCCTGGTACCGGGCGTTGGCCAGCAACTGCTCCACCATCTCGCGGCCGTACTGCGCCATCCGGGCAATCAGCGATCCCGGCAGGAAGCATGGCGTTTCGCTGTGGCGAAACTGGATCGGCTCACCGCAATGCCGCTCCAGCAGTTGCAGGAAGCGGCCGTACTTTTCGGGCGTGTAGTTGCGGTTAAACCACTGGCGGTGTGAGGGAATCAAGCAGGAAGGCTCCAGAATGCATGATCTGCCGGCCATCGATCCAGACGTCGAATTGGCGGCCCACTACATCAATGTGGGTGGACGAATACCAGTCCGCGCCGGTATGCGCGCCGTACGGGTTGCCGAAAGCAATGTGAATGCCCGGGATCTTTTCGTCCTGCAGAATGTTGCCGATCACGTCATGCACGGCGATGTTGGTCCCGATGGCAAACTCTCCCACCCGGTCGCTATTTTCATCGGCGTGGCAATACTGCCAGAACTCCTCTTCCAGCGCCTTGTTGGCGCAGTGCGCCTCGCGCAGGCGGCTGCCGGCAATCACGATGGTCAACGGATTGCCGCCCAGATCGCCGTATTTCTCGCAAAGATAATCGCCCACCACGCCATCGATCACGAAGGTGCCATCCACGCGCTCAGGCGTGGTGAAAGTCTCGCCGCCCGGCAGGTTGCCCCACTTGTGCGGGCTGATGATGCCGCTGGTCTTCAGCCACTTCAGGCTGGGTGAAAAGCGGCCCAGAATGTCGGTGCCGGCGGGGTTGGTGGCGCGAATCTCACGCGCCGCGCCGGCGAGTTGCCACACCAGGGTGCTGATGCGATCCACCTCCGCGAAATCGGCGCGCATGCCTTCCCGCATGATCCGCCGGTCGATGTTCACCATGTGGGCGTGCCGCATCTTGCGCCGGTTCACCACGTCCGTCATCTGCATGCGGGTGCGCAATTCGTTGGTTTGCGCCTTCACCGCGAAGATGCTGACGTCGCTGGTCTCCATATCGTCCAGCACTTCGCGCGGCATGTCCGCCAGGGGCCGGGGGGCCAGATCTTCCAGAATCCACGCGTGGTACCGCAGTCCCTTGCGGTCCAGTTCGTGCGCCAGGGCGGCGCCAATTTCAGTGCAGGCGCGATCGGTTATCAGCGTGGTCTTCTCTTCGGGCTGAATGCGCAGGCAGGCTTCTATGGCGTTGCGCGCGCCCGGGCTCAACTCCGGGTCGAACCACGTGTCCCGCAGCAGTTCCACGGTCCGCGTCAATGGCTTGTCCCCGTGGCGGAGTACAACCCGTGTTCGGTCTCTTGAATCATATAGTCCACTACCTGTCTCAGATCGCCGGTCTCCTGGAAAACGCGCAACTGGCGGTCGGCTCCGTTGCCGCGTTCCAGAATCTGGCGCACGTATCCTATCTCTTCCTGGCTGCCTAACTCTTCGGCTACATCGGCAACGAATTCCAGAATCTCCCCCACCAGTTGCCGCGCCGGGACCTCGGTCTGTTTGCCGAAATCGATCATCTTGCCGTCCAGGCCATACCGGGCCGCACGCCATTTATTCTCCATGATCAGCGACCGGCTGTAGTGCCGGAAGGAAAGATTCTGTTCGTGCAGGCGGTACAGCTTGGCAATAATCGCCTGGCACAGCGCGGCGATGGCGATGCTTTCATCCAGCCGCATGGGCATATCGCAGACCCGGAACTCCAGCGTGGGAAAGTGCGGATGCGGCCGGATATCCCACCAGATTTTCTTGGCGTTGTCGATGCAGTTGGTCTGAATCAGCAGCTTCACATAGTTATCGAACTCGCTCCAGCTCTGATAGATGTCCGGGATGTTGGTGCGCGGAAATTTGTCGAACACTTTGCAGCGATACGAGCGGAGCCCGGTATCCATGCCGAGCCAGAAGGGTGAGTTGGCGGAAAGCGCCAGCAGGTGCGGCAGAAAATACCGCGCGCTGTTCATCAACTGGATGCCGGTCTCGCGATCCTCCACGCCGACGTGGACATGCAATCCGAAAATCAGGTTGGCGCGAGCCACCATGCGCAGGTCTTCCACAATCGTCTTATAGCGATCGTCGGGGTAGATCTCCTGCTCGCGCCACTCTGCGAAGGGATGCGTGCCGCCGGCCGCGAGGCGGAGCCCATTCTCGCGCGCCAGGGCCACGATCTGCCGGCGGATATCGCGGATCTCCTCCTTGGCTTCCTGAATGTTCCTGCATACGCCGGTGCCGATCTCAACAACCGACTGGTGCATTTCCGGCTTCACCCGCTCCGCCAGCAGGCTCTTGCCCTTCTGCAGGATCTCCGCGTGGATGTGCGACTTCAGGTCGCGCGTCACCGGATCGACGGTTTGATACTCCTCTTCGATTCCAATGCTGAGACTGGGAGCCGTATTGGCGCTCATGGCACGATCTCCTTGAGGCGGCTCGGCGCCAGGAATTGCGACCAATGATACGGCGGAATCTCCGCCGGGGCCAGGGCACGATCCACCGCCATCTGAGCCACCGCATCCACCACCCAACGGAAATGCTCGGGCCCCACCGATTCGAGGGCAGCGTCCGGCGCCGGGTTCATGAAATCGATCGCGTACGGGATGCCGTCCTCGACGGCAAATTCCACGGTGTTCAGGTCGTAGCCCAAAGCGCGGCACAGGGTCAGCGCGTCATCCACCATGCGCTGGCCCAGCACGGTCGCCGGCGGAGGATTGCCGGGCACATATCGCAGATGGTGCGGCTGGCCGGGGTCGTAGCGCATCACGTGCACCTTCTTCTGGTCGATCACGTAGCAGCGGAAGTATTCCTCAAACTGCACGGCGGCCTGCAGGGTCATGCAAAGGTCGGCGCTCTGATCGTAGGCCGCGAAGAGTTCCTGCGGCGAATCCACCTTATAGACGCTCTTCCAGCCGCCCCCGTCGTGCGGTTTGAGAAACGCGGGAAAGCCCACGTGCTGGAAGACCGCATCCCAGTCGAGTGGAAATTCCAGGTTGCGCATCGATTTCTCGCTCGTGCCTGCGGGATGTTGCTTGTGAGGCAGCAGTACCGTGGGCGGCACGGCGACTCCCAGGCGCGAGGCCAGGGCATAGTTGAAGAACTTATCGTCGGCGCTCCACCAGAAGGGGTTGTTGATCACCTTGGTGCCCGTGAGTACGGCGTTCTTCAGATACGAACGGTAGAAGGGAATATCGTGCGAGATGCGGTCGATGATGACGTCGTATCCGCTGTGTGCCGCCATCTGGACGGAACCCACATGCAGATGCTCGGCCGTCACCCCGGTGACCCCCATGCCGTTGATGCGGTCCACCAACGCGGGCGGAAACGATTCTTCCATTCCGTACAGCACGCCGATTTTTGTCATGCCATCTCCTGCACAAAGAACTTCTGCGCCATCTGGTACCACCACGGCCAGTCATGCCCGAACCCTTCCCAGACGTCCAGCAGGTGCGGAATGCCCTTGGCTCCGAATTCGTGCGCCAGTTTCACGTTCTGGTCGAAGAGCGGATCCCGGTTGCCCACGGCGAGCACATAATAACTGCGGCGGAATTGCTCCAGAAACCAGTCATCGCGCATATTCGGCACATTGTCGAGTGGACTGTGAAAGTAGACATCGTCATTGTAATAGCCATCCAGAAACCGCCGCGGAATATCGAAAGCGCCGGACATGCTCACGGCATAAGTTACGATGCCGGGATGGCGCAGTGCCAAGTTTATGGTATGGTAGCCGCCAAAGCTGCATCCGGTCAACCCCATTTGGGGCCAACTGGTCCGCTGGCGAATGAACGGCGCGAGTTCGTGCACGAAGTAAGCATCGAAAGCGTTCTGCCGGTGCAAGCGGTTGGCCGGCGGAGTCCACTGGTTGTACCATGACTCTGAATCCACCGAGTCCACGCAGATCAACTGCAACTCGCCGCGATCGATCTTAGGTTGCACCGCGCCGACCATGCCGCGATCTTCGTACTCGAAAAAGCGCCCGCCCGATGTAGGAAAAACCGTCACGGGAAATCCGCGATCTCCGTAAGCGAGTAGCTCCATGTCACGACCCAGCGACGGGCTGTACCATTTTATGTATTCTCGGCGCATGCCTCTAAGTAGCGTACACTGGAAATTGTCTGATCGCCGCGCCAAAGACGAAGGCAGGATTCGCCTGCATCGCCACTTTCCTTCCGGCTATCTCTCCACACCGCGCGATATCGTTGTGTATCTGCCGCCCGGCTATGACCAGAGCGACGCCCGCGCGCCCGTGCTCTACATGCAGGACGGCCAGAATCTATTCGACCCGGCCACTGCCTTCAATGGACAGGATTGGCGTGCGGATCAGACTGCCGATGAACTGATCCGGCGGGGCGCCATCGAGCCTGTGATCATCGTGGGAGTTTACAATACGGGCGTCCGGCGCATTTCCGAATACACTCCTACGCGCGACCCGGCGCGGCGAAAAGGCGGCAAGGGCGATCGTTACGCCCAGATGCTGGCTCGCGAGTTGATGCCCTTCATCGATCGGCAATACCGCACTCGAAAGACTGCCGCCGATCACGCAGTGGGCGGCTCTTCGCTGGGCGGGCTGGTGGCTCTGGAGACTGCCCTGCTGTATCCGCGCGTGTTCGGCAAAGCTGGCGTGATTTCGCCTTCCGTGTGGTGGGACGGCCGCTCGATTCTGGACCTGGTGCTGCGCTACAAATCGCCCGGGCGTCCGCGCATCTGGCTGGATTCCGGCACGCAGGAAGGCGACGCTCCTGCGCGGACAATCGAGGATCTGCGCCTGCTGCGCGACGCCCTCGTGGAGAAGGGCTGGCAGGAGGGCGCGACACTCCGTTACTGGGAAGTAGAGGGCGCCGGCCACAACGAACAGGCTTGGGGAGCACGGTTCGGAGCGGTGCTGCGTTGGATGTTCGGCAGATAAAGGCGCAAACCTTTGCGTTCGATGGTGCGGCGACTGCGTAATATCCAGTGTGGAGGGTTGCCATGTTACGAACATTCGGCGCTGCGCTATTGCTGGCGGCGATTGCCTTGGGCCAAGCGGAGAAGAGCCCGCTGCGGTTTGAAGTCTGCGACATTCAGGTCAGTAAGATCACCGACCCGCGGCAGATGAAGGCCGATTTTCTCCCGGGTGGGCGGGTCGATGTCCGCGGCATGCCCCTGAAGATCATCATCGCGGCCGTTAACAAGGTCGGCGAGGATATGGTTGCCGGTCCCGCATGGATGGCTTCCGAGAGGTACGACATCGTGGCCAAGGCTGTCCAGACTTCGACGGAAGATCAGCTCTTGGAGATGGCGAGAAACATGCTCCTTGATCGCTTTAAGATGGTTGCGCACACGGAGAAAAAGGTGATGCCTGTTTACGCTCTGGTGGCCGGGAAAAAGGGGGTGGCGATGACGGAGGCGAAGGTATCTGGCACGGACGAGGGTTGTCAGGTCGTGCCATCGGCGCCGGGCCAGAACGACCCTCCGGGTGTGTTCCACCGCGCCTGCCACGCCATAGCGATGGCTGACNNCCGGTGGTCGACCTGACCGAGTTAAAGGGCGTCTTCGATTTTAAACTCGACTGGATGGGCCGAGGCATTTACGAATCCGCCATGGCCAACGCCGGCAGTGGCGCCCCCAGCGACGAACGCGCAATTTCTATCTTCGATGCCGTGGAGCGCCTCGGACTGAAGCTGGAGAGCCGCAAATACCCCATGGACATGATCGTGGTCGATAGCATTCTGCGCACGCCCACAGAGAATTGATTATCTTACTTGCCGTTCACCGGGCGCGGCGGCGTGGTGAGTTGTGATCTCGTCCAATCCTCGATTTTCATGCCCTTGATGCGTGCGAAGGCCTTATCATGTGTGACAAGGACCGAGCCTAGGGCCAACGCGTGCGCCGCGATCATGAGATCCAGGTTGCCCAATGTGTGGCCTCGGCTCTCCAGCGCGGCCCGGATCCGGCCATATTCCTGCGCCGCCGCTGAGTCCCAAGGACGGATCACGATCCGGATCAGGAACTCCTCTACAATCGCGTTCAGACGACTGGCCGCCGGCAGGCGCGCCACGCCATACCGCAATTCGCCTTCCGTGACGCTAGAGATGGCGACCTGGTGTATGGGAACGGAGACCAGCCGCTGGGGTATGGCTGGATGGAGACCCTTAATGATATAGCTGGCGATGTTGGTATCCAGCAGGTATTGGGTCATCGAAAGAGCTTGCGTTTCTGCGGGGCCTGGTCGGCGCGATCAGAGAGGAATTCCTCCGGGACTCCTTTGGCCAGTGCGAAGAAGCTCTCCCAAGATTCCGGCCGCCGCGATAGGATGACATCACCAGTTGCCGGGTCTTGCCTGATGAAAACCTCGCTTCCTTCAAAGCGAAACTCGGACGGCAGGCGGACGGCCTGACTCCGGCCGTTGCGAAACAACTTTGCAGTGCGTGGCATCGCTTCCTCCCGTGGTATATACCATAGTATATCACAATTCCGAGCTGGCACCGCGCACCGTCTCGCAACGTGAGAATCTCAGTTACCCCCGTTCACCGGGCGCGGCGGCGTCATGAATTTGCGGCTGTCCATGGTGAGATCGGAGATCGCCAGATCGAGGAATCCGACCATCATCTCCTCCCAACTCTGTTCGCCGAAGCGCACTTCCGCCTTGGGATTGGGGTTGGCGGGATTGTTCACGGAATTGTCGTAGTGCGCGGTGCATTCCAGTCTGGTACCCGGAGGCAGCGCGATTTCTTCCGCCGGTTTGTACGCCAACTGCCAATTGAATTCGTACTTGGGAACGCGCAACAGCGTTTGCGTCTCCCCGTTGGGGAAGACCGCGCGATATTCGAAATCTTTCCCGCGCAGGTGCATGTGCGGGAAGAAGCTGATGATCTTCGCCGGATTGATCAGCCTCATCCGCGCCTGCACTTCATAATTGGGATCGTCGGGCGGAATGACGAACCGCGCGTTGCTCACCGCCAGGCTCAAAATGCGCTCCGTTGGCGGCTCTTTCGCCAGAACCATCCCGATCTTGGTCTGGTCCTTCGCCGCCTTACCGTTGGTGGTGTAATGCACTTGCAGCACCAGGTCCGAACCTGCCTTGATCAGCTTCGCCTGGTTGGGCTTCCACGCATCCGGCACCATGCCCGGCGTGTAGACGGTGAGAATCTCATTGCCTCCGCCGCCGAGATCGTTCCGCCTTCCGGTCTTGGGCGGCACGAAGGCAACGCCCGGCTGGGCTTCACCGCGCAGCCACGGCGACTCGGGATCGCGCACAAACACCACCATGTGATGCACCACGCTGCGGTCCGTGGGACGCGTCTCGGCCATGCGGATCCACTGATCCTGTTTGAAATTCGTGGGCAGCACGATGTACTGATATTCCACTTCGCCGCTGGCCGGAACGGAAAACGGAGTGGGCATCTGGATTACCAGGTCGGGCGTGGGAATGTTCCAGCCCTCCAGGAATTTCCGCGGCGGTGGTGCGTCTTTCGCCGCGCCTTCCTGGGCGCCCCCGTCGGCCCATGCTGTCAACGTGTCAAGCTCGTCCTTGCTCAGCGAGCGATCGTTGCTGAACTTGCCAAAGTGCGGGTCGGCGAACCAGGGCGGCATCTTCTTCAACAGGATCGATTCCTTGATGGCCGCCGCCCACGGCCGCGTCTGCTGGTAAGTCATCAGCGGCATCTTGCCGATTTCGCCGGCGCGGTGACACTCCTGGCAATGGTTCTGAAGAATAGGTAGCACGTCTTTGTTGAACGTGATATCCCGAGCGGCAGAGGCCATTGGGGCAAACGCGAGGAACGGCAGGCAGGCAGACAGACGGCGCACCCAGATCATAGTGGGATAATTATACCAATGGCTCACATTTCCAGCTTGCCCTGCCACACCATATCTTCGGTGTAGAACGACTTGGTGAGCTGCAGCGACCCGATCTGCGCGTCGAATTCCAGGCGCCGGTCTTTGCGTGTAAGTTCCACCTTGCGTGGAAACAGGTACACAATCACGGGCCCATCCTCGCGCTGCAATAGCTCCACCGAGGAGGGCTTCAGATCCTTCTTCCCTTCGCGCTTGATGGCGGCCTCTCTTTTAAACTCGGCGGCCAGCAGTTTTTCGTCGCCGCGCGCGATGTGGGCGGGAACACCGTAAACGGCAATGGCATATGATGCCGCGTCGATGTCCGGAGCGGTTACTTCGCGGGCTTTGAATTCGGCGTCGCGAATTGGCTGCGCGCTTTCCCATCGCAGGTGGAGCACCGGCGGGTCGCCGGTTTGCGTTTCGTTGTCAGGCGCGGAACCGCGTCCCCGATTGCCGCCTCTGGACCGCCCCATGCCAATGCCGGGGAGCCCGATGCTGACACCGCCGCCGCCCGTTCCGCCCCGCTGGCGATTGGCATTCTGGACGAAGGTGCTGGTCACGCTGGCGGCCCACGGCGAATCGGTCAGCACCATCTTGGCATCGTCCTCGGTCCAATCGGTAACCTGCTTGGACTTCCACGGAGCGTCCGCTGCGCCATACAAGACGGCGCAGGCGAAAAGCAGGCAAGCTTGCCGCCTGGTTGACATGTGTTGGCTTCCCTCTCTAATTGTTAACGCGGCCGGACAGCCGGCCGTTTCAGGCGAAAACCAGCGGAAATTAATTGGAACTTCCGCGTCGCCTGGGTCAATTACTTCACACGAGGGGTTGCGTGCGGTGCGCGGGTGCACCGCCAACGCTTCAGGGTTCCCGGCGGCTCGAGTTGCAGCGAACACCTCCTTGCGACCGGAACAGGTGCCGGCGCATCGCCCAGCTCGCAGCCGCCGGGGCGCCACGCTGTTGTGCTAAACGTACCGGGTTGATCCGGAAGATTCACACCTACGCGGGATTGCTCACCTTCATCCATCTCATGGTTTTCGGACTGGTGGGCATCTCGGTGGCTTTCGAATCGAAGCCGGGGACCAGCAGCGCCCCGCCTACAGTGACGCTCCTGCCATTCCGCGCGGAGCCGAACAGCAGCGACCGCCAGGTGGCCGAGCGTGTGTGTACCCCGCTGCACCTATCGCTGGCCACACCGATTCAGAGTGCCGTGATCCAACACGACGGCGCTGATCGGCTGGTGCTGGATTTCTACCACGCCAACGGCCGCCACCGCGTGACCGTCCTGGAAAGCGAGCAGCGAATTCGTGTCGAAACGCAGCGGAATAGCCTGTGGGGGTACCTCGACACTCTGCACACTACCACCGCGGTATTCCGATCCGGCGATTGGCGCATGCAGTTGTGGGCCTGGCACAACGAGTTCGCGCTGTGGAGCCTCACTGGCATGATGGCTTCCGGCCTGGCACTGTGGTTGGTCCGCGTGCGGGCAACCCCATGGCACAGTTGTCTCTGGCCGCGGGCTGCTGCCTGTTTGCCGCACTGTATTACTGGATCCGGTGAAACACGTGTATCGCGCCATTTTTCGCCCAGCGGCGTGGCGGTCAACATTCTCCGGATCCCGACGTGCGTTGCGGCAGAGGACCGGCTCCATTTGCAGTCAACCTCACGGGTTCTTCCGGCAGTTGCACCGGAACATCCCACTCATCGTCACGTCCATGGTCCCAGATCAAACAGGCTCACGGCGCAATATCCACTGGCATCACGATCTCGACTGCCAGCCGATCACCCCTATTTTCATACTGATCGTTGCCCGCTGCCGCGGGCTTACAAACACCCTCGAAAATCCAGTACCGGCGACAAGATCGCCGGCGTTACCTACGCCTATTTTCATACCCAAAGTTGCCCGCGCGCGGGCGCCCCAACAGGCTCGAAATTCCTGGCTCGAGTTTGCCCCTTTGCGAAATCCCGACGCGTTTTCCCTCCATTTTCACCCCACCGGGTGAGCCATCGCCTCAAGAGCCGGTGTCCCCGCTTTCCCTCACTACATCACCCGGCTAGACCCCTGCTGCTGATAACGCTCCAAAAGCGCGCTGAGGCGAGCCACCACGCCGGGATGCTGCAAGTACACGTTATCCGCCTCGGCCGGGTCTTTCGAGAGGTCGTACAACTGCCCTTGCGGACCGCCGGCAATCGGGTCGATGTGCGCGGGCGCGCTGAATCCACCCGAGCCGAGCCCCAGTTCCAGCTTCCAGTTTTGCACCCGAATGGAAAACATCCCCTGGTTGGAGTGGTGCACCACGGCTTCCCGAATGGGACCGCGCGCACGGCCCAGCAGAGCCGGCAGCAGATCGTAGCTGTCTTCTCCAGCATCTTGCGGCAGTTTGAACTGCACAATGTCCGCCGCCGTCCCCATCAGGTCGGTCAGGCATCCGAGCTGATTCGACACGGTGTTCGGCTTGATCTTGCCGGGCCAGCGCGCCAGGAACGGAATGCGGTGGCCGGCGTCCCAGATATCGGCCTTCATGCCGCGCCAGTTGGCGTTAGCCAGGTGCGGCCACGTGGCTTTGTCCTCCGGGGTCCAGTGGGCGCCGTTGTCGCTCGTGAAGATGACCAGCGTGTTATCGGAAAGCTTGGCGTCATCCAGCGCACGCAGCACGCGGCCGAACGTGTCATCCACCTGCGCCACGAAATCGCCGTACAGGCCGGCTTTCGATCGGCCCAGAAACGGTTTCACCGGCACCCACGGCGTGTGCGGAGCCGGCATCGCGAAGTACAGAAAGAAGGGCTGCTGCCGCTTGCGAGCCCGCTCCCCGATGAGCGCCACCACCTTCTCCGTCAAAGTCGGCAGCACCGCCGGAAACTCGAAATGCGGCGCGATGGCGCCCGCGCGCCAGAAGACGCCGCGCGGCGGTTGCGTGCGCCCCGGAGTGGTCGCCGTGGGCTGCTCCACCACGCGATCGTTCTCGAAGTACAGGTACGGATCGAAGTCCAACGAACTCGGAATGCCGAAGTAGTAATCGAAGCCCCGGTCGGCCGGCCCGGGGTGCAGCGGTTGCGTGTAATCGGTCCGCTCCCGATCGCCCAATCCGAGGTGCCATTTGCCGACTCCCGCAGTGTAATAGCCCCGCTGTTGCAGCATGGCGGGTACGGTGAGGCGGCCGGGCTCGATCAAGCTCGGCGAGTACCCTTGCAACACTCCCTGCTTCAGCCGGGAGCGCCAGCAGTAGCGCCCCGTGAGAATCCCGTACCGTGTGGGCGTGCACACAGACGATGGCGAATGCATGTCCGTGAAGCGCACACCCTGCCCCGCGAAGCGATTGGCGTAGGGTGTGGGCACCGCGGAATCGCGGTTGTAGCAATCCAGGTCGCCCCAGCCCAGATCGTCCGCCAGCACATAAACGATATTCGGCAGCCGCTGCGCCGCGCCGGCCAACGGACCCGCCAGAGCGCTTGAACCCGCGGCCAACGCCTTGCAAAACTCGCGCCGATTCCAATTCATGACTCTCTCATCTTTGCAGAATCGGATCCGCCCGAACCGCCAGCGTGCCGGTCGCCACGTCGGCGCCCACCGTGAGTTTCAACGAATACGTCCCCGGAGCCAGGCGCGGTGCCGCGCCTCCGCGTCCGCCGCCGCCACCACCCCCGCCGCCTCCACGCCTCCCGCCCGCCGCCGTTGCCGGCGCGGCCATCCGGCCGTCCCACGCATACCGCGTGATCCCGGGTTTCGCCGGCACTGTCAGCGAGCGCGTGCGCCCGTCGGGAGCGGTGATGTCCAGCTTCGCTTCGCCCGATGCGTTCGGCCCCAGGTAGAAGGTGATCAGCGGAGTATTCACCAGGTGCGTGCGGTCTCTCTGCTGGAAATTCACCGGCTGCACGAACGGCGGATTCTGCCCCGCATAGGTGTTGTCCCCCATCTGCCCGCTGCGGCTCATGTCCTCCCACACGGTCGCCTGCCGCTGCGTGAAAAGGTGCGCCGCCTTGGCCGCCAGTGCGGGCCGCCACTGTTCCAGCGCGCTGATATCGTCCAGCACATAAATTCCGTGCCCGTGCGTGCCCAGAATCACGTCGCGATCCCGCGGATGAATCACCACGTCGTACACCGCCACGGTGGCGAGGCCGTTCATCATGGGCTGCCACGTGCGCCCGCGGTCCAACGATACCTGCAGGCCGAACTCCGTCCCTACGAACAGCAGATCGGGATTCTTCGCGTCCTCCTCAATCACATACACCGGCTGATTCGCCGCCAGGCCGCCCGAGAGGTTCTGCCAGGTTCGTCCGCCATCGCTCGTCCGGAACAGCCACGTGGCTCGATTATCGCTGCGATGCCCGTCGAACGACACATACGCAGTGTTCGCATCCACTACAGACGCCACTACACGGCTCACCCACAGCCCTTTCGGCACGGCCGGAATCGCCGCGTCCACTTCCGTCCAATTCACGCCGCCATCGCGCGTCACCCACACGTTGCCATCGTCCGTGCCGGCCCAAATCAGACCCTTCTGCACCGGCGATTCCGAAACAGTGTAGAGCGTTCCGTAGCTTTCCGCGCCCGTTTCGTCCGGTGTGATGCCGCCCGTCCCCTTGTCGTTCTTGTCCGGATCGTTCCTGGAAAGGTCCGGGCTGACGATCCGCCAGGTCACGCCCTTGTCGTCCGTCCTCAACAGGCGATTCGTCCCGTAGTACAGCACCTTGGGATCGTGCGGCGAGATGATAAACGGCGTAGTCCAGTTGGTGCGCAGCACTGAGGCCGCATCCGGAGCGTCCGGATCTTTCCCCGTCGCCTCCTTGAAGTTCACAATGTTGCGCGGCGAGGCCCGCCGCGGCGTATCCGTGTGCCCAATCGGATCCATCACCCGGAAGGTGCCCTGCGTGCCCTCCGAATACACCGTGCGCCAGTCGGCCGGGTCCACCGCCACGTATTGCCCATCGTCCCAGTGCATCTTCCATGAGGAGTCGTTGCGAATCCCCAGTACGTCGCGCGTGAACCCCATCATGCCGATCGCGCCATTGTCCTGCAGCCCGCCGTAGATGGCGTACGGATCGCGCATGTCCGCCGCTACCTTGTAGAACTGCGCCACCGGCAGATTGTCGAAATAGATGAATGACCTCCCGTGGTCGTGCGTCAGCGTGAGCCCCTTGTCCTTGCCCAGGTAGAACCGGTCTTTGTTCGATGGATCGATCCACATGGCGTGATGGTCGTAGTTCGGGCCGAACGGCGCTTGCGCCTGCGTCAGCGTCTTGCCGCCATCGCGCGACCACATGAAGGCCGTCGCCAAAACGTAGACGAGCTGATCGTCCGACGGATTGATGCGAATCTGGCTGTAGTAAAACGGCCGGTTGTTATAGCGGTTGAGGTATTTCCAACTCTCGCCGCCGTCCTCGGAGCGGTAAACCCCGGTCCCCAGCTTCGTCATGTCCGCGCATTCGGGCGATGGGGCAGCGGCGCCGCGTCCGCCTCCGCACTGAAAACCGTGCTCCACAATCGCCATCACGACCTTGGGATTCTTGCGATATACGTCCAGCCCGATGCGGCCTGTGGGCCCGTCCGGCAGCCCGTTAGTGAGCTTCTTCCAACTCCTGCCGCCGTCCGCGGTCTTGAAGATGCCGCCGTTCGGTCCGCCGCTGTCGAAGCGCCAGGGCCGGCGCAAGCGCTGATAGAAGGCCGCGTAGAGCACCTCGGGATTGCCAGGGTCCATCACCAGGTCGGTGGCGCCGGTCTTGCCATCGGCCGGCAGACCGCCCGCGAGTTTCTGCCAGGTCTTGCCGCCATCCACCGTCTTGAACACGCCGCGGTCGCCGGTGTATCCCCACAAGTTGCCGATCGCCGCCACGTAGACCGTGTCCGGATCCGTGGGATGGGTCACCACGCGCGCAATCTGAAAGGTGTCCTTCAGGCCGCTATTCCGGAAAGTCTCACCGCCGTCAATCGATTTATAAATGCCGTCGCCCCACTCCACGCTGTTGCGATTGTTTGCTTCGCCGGTCCCCACCCAGAGAATCTTCGGATCCTTCTGAAAGATCGCCACCGCCCCGATAGACGAAGCGCCGTAATGGTCGAAGATCGGAGTCCACGTCGTCCCTGCGTTATCCGTTTTCCAGACGCCGCCCGATGCCGCCGCGACAAGGGCGAACCGGAAATCCGTATCGAGCCCCCGAACATCCGTGATCCGCCCGCCTGCCGACGCCGGTCCAATGGAGCGCCACTTGTAGTCGGCCAGCAGGGCAGCGGCGCCGCCCGCGGATTGCGCCCTTCCGCCCGGCAGCAGCCACACCGCCGCAGCCGCCAGCATCGCGAGCGTTGTAAGCAAGATCCGACTAATGTCCCGGCTGCCGGTTCTCATAAATCTTGCCACCCTTCATCACGAATACAGCGCGCCGCGCCGCATTCACGTCCTGCAGCGGATTCCCGTCAAACCCTACAATGTCGGCCTGCATTCCCGGCGCCAGAGAGCCGATCTGGTCGCCCAGATTCAACGACTCGGCCGAAATCGAAGTGGCCGATTCCAGTGCCGCCATCGGGTCCTCGCCCCCGTCGCGCACGCGCACGATGAACTCTTCGAAGTTCCGCCCGTGCGCGCCGGCCACCGCATCCGTGCCGTACACAATCTTCAGCTTCTTGTGGGTCAGCGCTTTCTTGAAGGTGTCGCGCACAATGGCGACACCCTTTTCCATGAACGCGAAGCCTTCTTCGTTGTAGTTGCCGCTGCCCAAAAACTTCGGCTTGTTCTCCAGATAGTTCTGCAGGACCAGCCCGATGTTGGGGTCGTAATACGTGCCCCGCTCCTCCATCAGCGCAAACACATCGTCGGTGATGTACGCGCCGTGCTCGATGGACGTGCACCCCGCCAGCGTGGCCGCCTTCGCCGATTCCGCTGAGTGCGCATGCACGATGGTGCGCAATCCCTGCGCCTTCGCCTCGCCGCACGCCGCCTGCAACTGCGCATCGGTCATGGTCTGCGCGCCGCCTTCGCGGATGCTCGCTGAGGCAAATAGCTTGATGAGGTCGGCTCCCTGCTCTTTCCTCTGCCGCACCAGTTGGCGCAGTTGATCCGGCGGTCCGCTATTCTCCGTCAGAGGCTGAAGCGAGGTGAGGATGCGCGGGCCTGGAATGATGCCGCGAGCGACCGCCTCCCGCAGGTCTTTGTCACTCGCCTGGCCCGGGCTCTGGATCGTGGTGAAGCCCGCGTCCAGTGTGGCCACCGCGTTGTCCACGGCGCGCAGCGTCGCTTTCGCCGGAGTCTCGCCGCGGCCCGCGTTCCGGCCATCGTCGCCGAAGTGATAGCCAATGTGCGTGTGGGTATCGATCCAGCCCGGCGACACCGTCAGCGCCGTCAAGTCGTACGTGATCGCGCCCGCCGGCGCTGCGCCGCCGATGCGCAGGATCTTCGAGCCCTCCACCACAATCGTGGTATTGCGGATCGTCTTGCCCTTGCCGTCATACGCCGTGCCCACCTTCAGCACGATGGCGCGATTCTGCGCTATCGCCACACAGGGGAGTAGGATTGCCAGTTGCCAGATTTTCTTGCGCACTAGCAAAGTTTACACGATTGGCTCGCCTGGGCTGAACCCACGCTCAGTGAGCCAACGGATGCTTCAGCTTGTGCACCAGAGTGGCGATGGGGCCACTCCTGGCTCCGCTGGCCGGCGGAGCGGGTTCCGCCGACAGCGCGATATGCCGCCGGTCCAGCTCTTCGGCGAGCACCTTCTGCGCCACACCGATGAACGAGCTCTTGTGCGCTGCCGTTTCCAGCAGTTTGGCATCGCTCATCGTGGCATAGTAAGTTCGAAAGGCCTGCTCCTGAACTCCCATAGGGAACTCCTTCGGCTCGCCTTGAATATAAGACAAATCGCTCTGCGATTCAAGGAAGCCGCCGATTTCGCCGGAGCGGACGACGCCGAATCCGCGGCGCAATCGCGCACCGCTCACGCCCATGCCCTGGCCCCTTCCGCCGCAACGGATGCGCCGTCACTCCCGGCCACCAGGACGCCGCCGAGCGTCACCTTTCGCATCTTCGACCTTGCGGCGCGCATTCTGCCGCGGCCGATCACGGGGCCAACCCCGCCGCCCATCGCCCGCGCAATCCGGCGCGCCGCCACAAGCGTTCGGCCCCGGCCGGTGGCGAAAACGCTAACGTACAGAGCCGGTATACGCCGCAAAACCGTGCCAGGCTCGAATTTCGCCGCTTTTGCGAAACTTCGTGCCTGGCTCGGCTTTGCCCCTTTTACGAAACCCGAAGCGTTGCCGCCTCCCACGACCAGACTGGGACCCTCACTCAGATGCTCGGCGGGCTACGGCGATCGTATTTATGAAACGGTGTACGAAGCGCGCGCCGGGCCGCGGGTTTGTCGCCCTTACGCTGCAGGAACAGCGCCAGGCCGCGCGCGGCCTGCGCGGTACGCGCATCCGCCGAACCGAACTCCTTCAAACGCCGCGCCAGATTCTCTTCAAAGGCATGGCGGAGCGAGGCAGTGTCGGGCTGCATGGCCAGCGCCGCCAGGCAACCGCACAGGCCCGGAACCATCATGGCTTCAGAAAACCCTTCGTGCCCAGCCACACCCGGAAGCTCTCGATCCACGCGGCGGAGGGCCCGTGGTTGGTCTCACGCACACCGAATCCGTGACCTGTGCCCGCGTACACGTGCAGCTCCGCCGAGGCGCCCGCCTTCTTCATGGCCAGGTAAAGCTCGGGAAGACCCTGCGCGATGTTCTGACGGTCGTTTTCGCCGCACGCCAGAAACGCTGGCGGCGTGTCTTTGGAGAGCTTCATGTCTCGTGGAATGGCCGGATACATCAGCGCCTGAAAACTCGGCTTGGCGCTGGCGCGATCAATCTCGTCGGCGGGCGCCTCCACGGGAGCGTCATAGCGCGTGGCCGCTAGCGCCGCCACTTCGCCGCCGGCGGAAAACCCCGCCACCCCGATGCGGTCGGGATTCACGCCCCACTCCGCCGCCCGCGTCCGCACCAGCCGGATGGCGCGTTGCATGTCGCTCAGCGAGGTGCCCTCCACCGTGTAGGTCGATCCCTTCTCGCGTGCCAGCCGGTACTTCAGCACGAACCCAGCCACGCCATGCTCGCTGAGCCACTTCGCCACGTTGTAGCCTTCGTGGTCCATCCACAGTTCGCTGTGGCCGCCGCCCGGCGCAATCACCACCGCAGCCCCGGTGGCCGTCTCCTTCGAGGGCAGATACGCCGTGAGCGAAGGCTTGTGCACGCTGGCCACCACATGATCGCCGCCCGGCGCCGCGATTCGCACGGTCTCTTCCGCAGTCTTACCCTCCGACCCCGGAGCGCCATGCGGCCACAACAGAATCACCTGCGGCTCGGCCGCCATGCACACCGTGCCCAACACCACCGCCAACACCAGGCTCTTCATGAGGACGAACTCCTTTTCAGAGCAGTATACAGCGGTCAGCGCGGAAACAGCAGAGAGCGCACCGGGTCACTCGCCTCGCAGCGTATCCACTGGATCCACCGAGGCTGCGCGACGCGCGGGAATGTATGTGGCCGCCATCGCCGCGGCAAGCAATGCTGTCGCAGTAGCGCCATAAGTGGCGGGGTCGAACGGCGTCACGCCAAATAGCAATGAGGACATCAGGCGTGAGAAAGCTGCCGCGGCAGCCAGCCCCAAGGTTATACCAACGCCAGCCAACCACAATCCACGGCGCAGAAACATCCGCTGCACCGCAGCCGCCGGCGCGCCGAGCGCCATGCGGATGCCGACCTCGCGCCGGCGCTGCTCGACCGTGTACGCGATCACGCCGTAGACCCCAATTACGCCCAACAACAGAGCCATACCGCCGGCGATCGCCAGCATGGCCAGGGCAAAAGCGGTCTGCGCCATGGACCGTTCATAGATTTCCTGCAGAGTACCAGCGCGGACTACGGGCGAAGTGGGGTTTACAGCAGCAACGGCTTGCCGGACCTGCTTCATCAAAGCTTCGGTTCCTGCGTCCGGACTGCGGACGGCGAACGCCACGTTCCGTTGAACATGCAACGGTGCTCCGTTGAAATTCGCCATCGCAAACGGCCAGTACACGGTTGGAGGCGGTTGCTTTTGGATGCCATCATCGTGCACGTTCTCGACGACGCCGATGACCTCGCGCCACTGGATCTTGTTGCTGATCTCGCGAATTCGTTTGCCAACTGCGGCCGTGGGGGAATCCCAGAGTTCCCTGGCGAGGTTTCGGAAACCAGGACAACCGGGCGCTGGCCGTGAATATCCGCCCAAGCGAGGTCGCGTCCAGCGATCAGCCGGGTTCCGGTAGCTGCCAGGAATCCGGGCGACACAAATTTGAAGGTTCGGATCGGCGGGTTCAGCCCAGGTTCGNNCCATCGGAAGGGAATTCGCCAGTCCTACCGCCGACACTCCGCGAATTGCGGCGAGTCTTTCGAGGATGTCATTCCACACGCGAACCACACGTTCCGGCTGCTCCACCTGGGATCTGGGGACCGCGAGGCCAAAGACCTGAACCTGCTCCGGGCCTGTGAAACCCGGCCGCACGGCACGAATTCTCTGGAAAGTGCGCAGCATCAATCCCGACGTCACCAGAAGAACCAGTGCGAGAGAGATCTGTCCCACCAGTAGGACATTTTGCGCACGATGGCGCTCGCGGCTCGTTCCGGCGGAACGGCCACCCAGGCGTAACGCCGGGGCAAGTTGGGAGCGGGCGTATTTCAAAGCCGGAAGCAGTCCAAACAGCAGACACGAAAAGAGCGACGCGGCCAGCCCGAACAGCAGGACCGAGGTATCGATGGAGACCTCCTGAAGTCGAGGCAGGTTATCTGGTTTCATAAAGCGCAACAGACGGAGTCCGCCATCTGCGAAGGCTAAGCCGAGTAAACCGCCAGCCGCACCTAATAAGAGGCTCTCGGCGAAAGACTCTCGCAGGATCTGCCCACGGCCCGCGCCGAGAGCCAGCCGGATGCCGCGTTCGTGCTGACGCGATTCGGCTTTGACTAACAAAAGATTGGCAACGTTAGCGCAGGCGATCAGTAGAATCAGTCCGACAGCGCCCATCACCAACCAAAGAACCCCTCCGATACTCCCCACAACATCATCTTTCAGGGGCCGAAGTGCGGGGCTGAAGCGCGCCTTCTCAAACACTTCCCTGCCGAAGCTGGCATTCGGGCCAGGCCAACTTCGGAGCCATAGGGGAAGCATGCGGGCGACGTCCGAGTTGGCTTGGGCCAGGCTGACGCCGGGTTTAAGCCGGGCGATTCCCAGAAAGCCGAGGTCTCCCAGATGCAGTCTATTCCGGTCCAACCGCAGGGGGACGAAGAGGTCGGGATCCTGGCCCATCAAGCGGAAAAAGGATGGCGGCATCACACCAATAATCTGGCGTGGCCGTGAATCGACCGTGATGCCGTGGCCAACCACACTCGGGTCGCCGGCAAACCGCCTCTGCCAGTAGCCGTAACTCAACAGGACGACTTCGGGCGCGCCGTCCGTGTCGTCTTCCTGTGACAGCCACCGCCCCATGAGAGGAAGGACGTTGAGCGCTTGCAGTGTGCCAAAAGTGATCAGAAGCGTGCTGATCCGCTCGGGTTCGACGAGACCCGTCACGGTCGCCCCGCCAGGGGACCACCCTCCGATGGATTGGAAAACGTGCCCCTCTTCACGGTAGGTGAACAGCATGGAAGGCGACATACCGACAGGCGTTGCGAAGCCCATGCCGGGTGCAAAGTGCGAGACGCTAAGGAGCTCATCGGCAGCCGGATAAGGCAACGGCCTGATCAGGACGCCGTTCACTACGGAGAAGATCGCCGTCGTGGCGCCGATGCCCAGGGCCAGCGTCAGGGTCGCAGCGGCTGTGAACATGGGCTCGCGACACAGGGTGCGGAGCCAGTAACGCAGCGCCGTGGAGAGTGATTCTATGAAGGGGATCGTGTTCATGTAGTAGATCTCCTCTCGAACGAGGGTGCAGTTGCCCAATTTCCTACGAGCTGCTGCGCGAGCGGTACCCCGGTCCATGACTCGCGCGACATATTCGTCCGTGGTGATTTCCAGATAGGATTCGAGTTCCTGCCGCAGGTCGGCATCGGCTTCCTCCCGCTTGAAGAATCTCCGCCAGTTCATTCGTTGTGCTCCGTGGCCGGATTCAAGATACCGCCGATCGCCCGCACAACCTGCTGCCAGCGGGAGGTCTGAGATGCCAATTGCTTGCGGCCCTCAGCCGTCAGGCGGTAATACTTCGCCTTGCGGTTGTTTTCGGAGGTTCCCCAGAAAGAGGCGATCCACCCGCGGTGATCCAGGCGATGCAGCGCCGGATAGAGGGAGCCGTGCTCAACTTGCAACACCTCTTCGGAACCCCTCTCGATCGCGTGAGCGATCGTCTGTCCATGAGCGGGACCCAAGACCAGGGTCCGGAGGATCAGCATGTCCAGGGTTCCCTGGACCATTTCGAATTGCAGGGGCGATTCGCGTCTTGGCATGTTCTTGTGTCGGTGATCGACTAGAGCCGTATACCAATATACGCTGGAAAATAGGCACTCGCTACACACTCTCCGTAAAGACTATCAACCCATTGGAGCGGCTATCTATCGGACGGTTTATAACGTGCGGTGTAGGCGCAATACGGTTCAGTTACGACTATCCTTCCTCTTACATCGCTATGTCATGGGACTGACAGCCATACGTTCCATTGTCTCCGGACGGCCCCAAGCGCCAATAACTGGCAGGAACGGACCCTCACAGGGTTGGGGCCGGGGAAGGATACACGTCGCGCTCCGCCTTTGCCGCAATGCACCAGATTGTCAAAGATCGTTAGCGGTGGACGGTGAAAATTGCTCAGGCGGCCTTGCGGAGGGACTGCTTAGCGGTCGGAAACTGCTTTTTGGCGTCGGCCAGACGCAGGTTGTGGGTGACACAGCGGGCGATTTTGGAGAGTGAAAAAGCAAATTGTGGGGGTAGGGCTTCGGGCGGGAAGTCGGTTTCCACGTTGTAGGC
>OKRF01000213.1:0-10508 GCA_900290315.1 Candidatus Sulfopaludibacter sp. SbA3
CAATTTCGCTCGGATTTGTTTTGGACGAGCCGTTTTTCGGGCCGGAGTTCTGCAAGAGGCTCTTGTGGTATTTGTTTACCGCGCTGAACCGCAATAAAATCAGGCCTTCCAACAAGGGGCTGAACAAAAATCCGCGTCTCGTTTAGAGTATGATTTGTTTCTCAAGTCCCTCAACCCGTTCGGCCGTATCCGGGAACTGGTGCAAGAACTGCGCCGTACGCGGGAGGAACGCGATCAGGCCCGCCAGCGGAACGGGCAGTTGGAACAAGACAACGAGCGGTTGGAGAAAGAGACCCAACGGCTGCAAGAAGAAATCAGGAGACTGCGCAAGGAACTGGAGACCGCGCAGCGTGCCGGTCGGCGCCAAGCCGCTCCGTTCTCCCGTGGGAAGCCCAAGACCCATCGCAAACCTCCTGGACGTAAGTCCGGTGCGGCCCATGGTCCGCACCATCAACGGCCAATCCCGGATCACGTAGACGAAGAGATCGACGTGTCGGCTCCGGAGCAATGCCCGGTCTGCGGCGGGCCACTGACGGTCGAACGGGTGGATTCGCAATACCGGGAAGAGATTGTGCGCCGCACCTGGGTGCGGCGCTTCAACATTCCGGTCTGCCGACGTACGCAGTGCGAGCAGAGGGTGCAAGGTCGTCACCCACTGCAAACCTCCGATGCCCTCGGGGCGGCGGCCGTGCAGGTGGGACCGGAGGCGGTGACACTCGGCGTGTTGATGAACAAATCCCTGGGCTTGCCGCGCGCCGATGCCTTCATGGGCATGTCCGAGCCCGACAAATCGCCCGCCGCGTCACCCACAACCTGCGCCTTGCCGACGCCAACAAGCACCTCGCGGCCGCCAAGCAGCCCCTCCGCCGGGCTGCCTAGCCTAGGAAGCCGCCGAGCAATTTTTCACCGTCCACCGCAACCGATCTTTGACGCTCCTGGAGCAGACAATTCAAAAAGACGCGCGAAGCGCATCCTTCCCAACCCCTAACTAATCCCCATCCCCCAGCCCCGCGCTTCTACGCCACAACTTGTCTTTACGACGTTGCCGTACACTTCCGTCAGGCGGAAGTTGCGCCCTCCGTAGGGATATGTGAGCCTGGTGTGGTCCAGGCCCAGCAGGTGGAGCATGGTCGCGTGCAGGTCATGGAGGTGCACCTTTCCCTCGATCGCGGCGCCGGTTATTGGGTCGGTGGCGCCATGGTGGTAGCCGCCCTTCACGCCGCCGCCGGCCATCCACATGGTGTAGCCGCGGCTGTTGTGGTTGCGGCCGTCGTCGCCCTGGCGCTCGTGGTGCGCCCGAATTCACCACCCCACACCAGCAGCGTGTCCTTCAGCATGTCGCGCTGTTTGAGGTCCGCGATCAACGCGGCGATGGGCCGGTCGATTTCGCGGGCGTTCTGTTGAATGCGCTGGCGCAGGTTGTTGTGATGGTCCCAGGTTAGTTGCGTGACAGGGGTCCAAGATGGAGCACATCTCATCCCGATTTGGTGAAGCAGGCAACAGAGCGGGAAGTGGACAGGGCAAAACATCCCGCGGACGCAAATAAGTTCCCATCCCCAAAGCTCACTTGACCTTATTTGGGCCGGTGCCCAAATAGTGGCACCAAAAATGCCCCCGTCCCAATCGCTGGAATTACTTACAGTGGCCCCCCAGGTGCAATTCTGAGAGTGACTCTGCTTATGATTATCCGCACCGTTTGCTTTCTCGCCCTGGCCGGCGTGGCTCTCGCTCAGCAACCCGCCCCCTTGAAGCTCACCCTCAAGGACGCCGTCAATCTTGCCCTCAAGCAAAACCCGCAAGTAATTCTCGCCAACCTGAATGTGTCGCAGAGCCAGCAGGATGTCGCCGTGGCCAAGAGCGGCCTGCTCCCGCAGGCAGCCGGCAACATTTCCGAGACGGTGCATCGCGTCAACCTCGAGACGGCGATCGGCTTTAGTTTCCCTGGATTCCCCCAGCACATCGGCCCTTACGAAGTCTTCCAGGGAGGCGTCGGCTTCAACGCTCCGATTTTCGATCTCACCTTGTGGCACCGCTACCGCTCTTCGCAGATGGGTGTCAACGCCGCCCGCGCTCAGGAGCAGACCGCCCGCGAAGAAAGCGTGATCCTGGTGGTCTCCCAGTATCTGGGCGGCCAGCGCGCTGCCGCGGAGGTGCAGGCCGCGCAATCCCGCGTGGACCTCGCCCAGGCCCTCTACGACCAGGCTGCCGATCTGCAGAAGAATGGCGTCGGCACGGGTATCGACACGTTGCGCGCCAATGTCGAACTACAGAACGAGAAGCAGCGGCTGATCGTCGCTCGCACCCAGCTTGAGACTTCCCTGTTCGCCCTCGCCCGCCTGCTCAATATCGAACCGGCCCGCGAGCTGGAACTGGCCGACCAGGTGGCCTTCTTCGATACCCCGGAAGTCCCCGTCGATCAGACTCTGGAGCGCGCCTACGCCTCGCGTCCCGAACTGCGCCAGATCGCGATCCAGGAACAGCGCGCCGAACTGGAGGAGAAAACGGCCGCCGATTCGCGCCTCCCCAAACTCTCGGCCAACGGCATCTGGCTGGAACAGGGACTCACCCTCGCCAGCATCATCCCCGTCTATCAATACCAGGCCAGTGTGGATTTCCCGCTCTTCACGGGTGGCCGCATCCAGGCGGAGCGCGCCAAGGCCGGCCTGGCTCTCCGCCAACTCAAGCAGCAGGAGCAGGAAGTGCGCAATCGCATCGCGCTCGAAGTGAAGACCGCATCCGCCCAACTGGAAGCGGCCCGCAGTGAAGTCACCGTGGCCAACCTGGGAGTCCAGTTGGCGCACCAGGAAGTGGAACAGGCGCGCGACCGTTTCCAGGCCGGAGTGGCCAACAACATCGAAGTCGTCTCCGCCCAGGACGCCCTCTCGCGCGCCAACGATAATCAAATCGCGGCGCTCTACCGGTACAACCAGTCGAGGGCGGACCTGGCCCACGCCGCGGGGCAGATGGAGTCTCTGTATGCGAAGTAGAAGAGCGCTGACTCACCGCGGAGGCGCGGAGACGCGGAGGAAAACGCGGAGCAGAAGCAAAGAAACAAAACCAGTCTTCTCCAGTTGTGCTTTGACGTGTTTGGTGTTCTCCGCGTTTTCCTCCGCGTCTCCGCGCCTCCGCGGTGAACGCATTTCCCACGAGGCGGTCGATGCCCGATAGAGCCCGCCCCATCATCAACCCATGGATCATCGCGCTCACCGTGATGCTGGCCACGTTCATGGAAGTGCTGGACACCAGCGTGGCCAATGTCTCCCTGCCGCACATTGCCGGCAGCCTGTCGGCCAGCGTGGACGAATCCACCTGGGTACTCACCTCCTACCTGGTGTCGAACGCCATCATTCTTCCCATGGGCGCCTGGTTCTCCACGCTGTTCGGGCGCAAGCGCTTTTACATGATCTGCGTGGGCCTCTTCACCGTCAGTTCCTGTCTGTGCGGCCTCGCCCCGTCGCTGCCGCTGCTGATTGTCTTCCGCGTGATGCAGGGCTTGGGAGGCGGCGCGCTGCAACCCATTTCGCAAGCTATCCTGGTGGAAAGCTTCCCCAAGGAAAAGCACGGCATGGCCATGGCAGTATACGGCATGGGCGTGGTGGTGGCTCCCGTCATCGGCCCCACCCTCGGCGGTTGGATCACCGACAACTATAGCTGGCGCTGGATTTTCTTCATCAATATTCCGGTGGGCATTCTCTCGCTGTTGCTCACCAGCATGCTGATTTTCGATCCGCCCTACATCATCCGCCGCGGCTTCAAGGACGGCCTCAAGATCGACTACGCCGGCCTGGGACTGCTTGCCGTGGGGCTGGGCGCTCTCGAAGTGGTACTGGATGAAGGCCAGCGCGAAGACTGGTTCTCCTCTCACTTCATTGTGGTCTTCGCCATCATTACCGTGGTCTGCCTGGTTTCCGTGGTCTTCTGGGAACTGCGCCAGAAGCAACCGGTCATCGATTTTCGTATCTTAAAAGAACGCAATTTCATGCTGGCCACGGTTTCCATGCTGGTTCTGGGATTCGTGCTCTACGGCAGCACCACGCTGCTGCCCCTGTTCCTGCAAACGCTGCTGGGATACACCGCGCTGCTGAGCGGCCTGGTGCTTTCGCCCGGCGGAGTCTGCATCTGCATTTGCATGCCGCTGGTGGGGATTCTGTTGCGCCACTATCAGGCCCGCTGGCTGGTGATTTTTGGCGTCCTGGTCTCTTCCTTCGGGCTGTTTGCCATGTCTCGTTTTTCACTCGATATCGACTATCGCGCCGCCGTTTGGGGGCGGATCGTGCAGAGCACCGGACTGGCATTCCTGTTCGTACCCATCAGCGCCGCCGCCTTCGCTTTCATCCCGCGGGAGCGCGCCAACTACGCCACCGGGCTCTTCAACCTGGCGCGCAACATTGGCGGCAGTTCGGGGATCGCCACCGTCACTACTCTGCTGGCGCGCCGTTCGCAGATACATCAGCAGATCCTGACTGCCCACATGACGCCGTATGACGCGCCGTATCGGGAAGCGCTGGTGCGCACCACCGCGCTGATGCAGGCCCACGGCTCCAGCCTGCCGGATGCCGCCGCGCAGGCTCGCGGACTGGTCTATGGAACCATGCAGCGCCATGCCGGCATGTTGGCATTTTCCGACGCTTTCTGGGTGATGGGCGCGTTGTTTCTCGCCATCATCCCGCTCATGTTTCTCATGAAGAAATCGGGCCCTGTAAAAGGTCCCATTGTTGTGGATTAATAAGAAAGGTACAAACCAGTGGCTACACTACCTAAAACCGTCCCTTCGCCGGAGAGTTCCGAAGCGAATCCGAAGCCGCGCAACGGCTCGGGCAGGCGGATCGTCGTGCTACTCGTCCTGCTGCTCCTCGCCGTGGGTGGCGGCACCGCCGCGTGGCTGCATTTTCGCGATCGCGTTTCTTCCGACGATGCCAACGTAGATGGACACATCAGCGCCGTAGCGCCCAAGATCAGCGGCAACGTGGTCGAAGTCGCGGTGCTCGACAATCAGCCGGTGAAGACGGGGCAACTGCTGGTGCGCATCGATCCGCGCGATTATCAAGCGAAAGTCGATATGGCCAAAGCCGCCCTCCTGCAGGCCGAAAGCCAGGCGCACGCCGCGCAGCAGATGGTGCCGCTCACNNCAGACACCACCCAGTCCGCCTCCACCGCCGCGTCTGCGGCGCTCGCCGATGCCGAGGCCGAACTGCAGCGCGCCCGCGTGGCTTACGACCAGGCGTCAGGCTCGGACATCGCTGTCGCCGAGGCCAATATCCGCAACCGCCAAGCCAGCAACGATCGTGCCCAGGCCGACCTGGCGCGCATGAAGCCGCTGGTCGATAAGGCCGAAATCTCCCATCAGCAGTACGATGCCTACGTGGCTGCCGCCCGTGTGGCGGAAAGCGAATTGCAAGGTGCACAGGACAAACTCGCCTCCGTGCGCAAGGAAGCCGGCATTCGCCAGGCTGCCCTCACCGCCGCGGAATCGCGCGTCAACCAGTTCAAGGCCCAACTCCAGAGCTCCGTCGCCAACCGCAAGCAGGTGGGCATCCGGGCGTCCGATGCCGGTACCGCCAATGCCGCCGTGGCCGCCGCCCGCGCCAGCCTGGAGGCCGCCGAACTTCAACTCAGCTACACCACCATCACCGCGCCCATCGACGGAGTGGTCACGCGCAAAAGCGTCGAAGTGGGCCAGATTGTCCAACCCGGCCAGGGACTCATGACCATCATTCCCCTGCAGGACACCTGGGTCACGGCCAATTTCAAAGAGACCCAGTTGGCTAACGTCCACGCCGGCCAGCGCGCGGAAATCCACGTCGATATGTACGGTAAGAGCGTCTCCGGCCACGTCGATTCCATCGCCGGCGCCACCGGCTCCAAAATGAGTCTCCTGCCGCCCGAAAACGCCACCGGCAATTTCGTGAAGGTCGTCCAGCGCATTCCCGTGAAAATCCTGGTGGACCCCCAGGATGCCCTGGTCCTGCGCCCCGGCATGAACGTAGATGTGACCATCTTCACCAAGTGACCTGGCTTTTCACGAAACAAGGGCGGCATCGCCAGCGTCCCAGTTGATGTGCGGGTTCTGGCTCTGGCACTACTGGTCGCATCGCTGCTGGGCGCCGCGGACGAGTGGCAACTCGCCCTGCTCTTGAAAGCCCAGACGGATTTCGACCGCGTCAATCTCGCCGCTACTCCACAGCTTCCCGATACAGCGGTATGCGTCCTCTCAGAGTCCGCCCTGGTGCCTGTGTCCACTCCAGTGGACCTGCCGGCGGTCCACTACCGCAAGGGCTATTGCACGCTGGCAGGCGCGGCCATTACGCACAATCCCGCGAGCTACCTGGAAGCCGCCGTGGAATTTCAGAGGGCCATCGACGCCTGGCCTGCGCGCGTCGCCCTGCAACCCAGGAAGTCCAGATTGTCGGCGGCCCCCGCCGATGCCGCGGTCATGGCAGGTGAGCAGCAACAGATAGCTAACGCACAACCCATGCCCTGCACCGCCGCCGTGATGCCCGTGGCCGCGTGCCAGGCAGACCTGCGACTCGGCCAGGAATGGCTCGGCTGGATCGCCCTGTCTGGCGGCCAGTTGCCCGAAGCCGCCCGGTACTTCACGGCCTTTCCGGATTCCGGTTGGCCCGCCTTGGTAGCCGGCCGCGAGGCCTTCCAGGCCGGCAACTATCCCGAGGCCGCGGCGCAATACCGCATGGCGGTGAGTGCCTGGCAGCAGGCGCCGGTCGAACGTTTTGGTCCGCCGGTGAATCTGGGCCAGGCCCTCACCGATCTGGGCGGGGCTCAACTCCTTTCCGGCGACACGGCCGTCGCCGTCGCCACGCTCGATCTGGCGGTGAAGACTGACCCCAGGCGCGCCCGCGCCTTCTACTACCGTGCCCGTGCGAAGGAGCTCGCCGGGCATCTGGACGCCGCCCTCGCGGATTACAGTCTGGCCTCCCGCACCGCCTTCGCAGCCACCGTGGACCTGGCGTCCGGCGAAGCCCACCTCTATCGCGGCATCGCCGCCTTCCGCCGCAAGGATTTCCCCCGCGCCGAAGACGAATTTTCCAGCGCACTCAACTTCGCCATTCCCGACTCTCTGCGCGCCGACGCCTCCGCCTGGCGCTACTTTTCCGCCGTCGCCGCTGGTAGTTGCGGCGCGTCCAAAGAACTTCTGGCGCGCGATCTGCGTGCCGTCTCGCCCTTTTTCCCCAAAGGCGAAGCCTCCCATGCCATGGGCGCTTGCGCCACCGCATCCAACGCGAAATGAACCGCCGGTTGGTGCGCCCTATGTGTTACAGTTCAGATCCCGAAGCGTCAATAAAGTCATATTGCTTGGGCATCTCGGCAAGGATGCCGAGACCAAATTCACGCCGGGCGGCGTGGCCCGTTCCACTTTCACCATCGCTACGAATCGCCGCTGGAAAGACCAGGCATCCGGCGAATGGAAGGAAGAAACCGATTGGCACAACGTCATTCTCTGGCGTTCCGAAAACCTGGCGAATTACCTGCTGAAGGGCAAACAGGTGTACGTAGAGGGCCGCCTGCAGACCCGCAGTTGGGACGATAAGGACGGCCAGAAGAAATACATGACCGAAGTGGTGGCTGATGACCTCGTCCTCCTCGGCGGCCGCGGCGATTCCGGCCCCAGCGGCGGTGGCGGCGGCGATTACGAACGCTCCGACCGTCCCGTCTCCATGCCCCGTTCGGCCCAGCCTCGTGCCCCACAACCCCCTGCAGCGCCTCCGGCCGAAGAGTTCAATCAGGGCATCACCGACGACGACGTTCCTTTTTAGGTTTGCGCCATGCTGTTCGTACCCATCGCGCTTGAGGACTACGTCCGCAAGCACATGAAGGCCAATCCGGGCTCGAATGAGCGCGAGGAGACCAAGCTCCTTCGCCATGCGCTCGCCAGGTACAAGGCTGGGGGCCCGATGCGATTGTGGCGAGGCCATCTGGGTGATCGCCTCGGCACAAGTGGGGAATATCTGCTTCACCTGCTGCACCGGAGAGGCCGACCCTTCGGACGATTACGAGATCGACGAAGCCTGCGACAAGCCACCCGCGCAGCGCAAACGGAAGGATTATGTGGAACTGGCCTCGGCACCCGGCGACCCTGATTCGGACGGCCGCGACGTTTCGTTTTGAAACCGCGTGACGTAAAATCGTTGGAGCGCGCATGGGCAAGAAGAAGCATCGCCACGACTGGGCGGAGGCGAAAAAGCTCTGCCATCTGAATCAAAACGACATCACGATGGCCAAAGTCTGGGCTTTCGGCCGGACTCGTTGGTGCGAGCGAGGCCTGACCCAAAGCAGAAGTGGAAGCTGCCGGTGAAATCCTGGATTCACGACTTTCACGAGAAGCGCTTCGGCTATGTCTTGGGCGAGATGCCGGTGACGGAACCGCCGCCACTCACGGCCGAAGAGGAAGAGGCGGCTCGGCGGCGCTTTGAGGAAGAGCTCTATTGGGAGGATTACTATGAGCGGAATAAGGATGAGCCGGCTCCCAAGCGCAAGCCCACCGGCGCGCCTGGGCTGGCCGCACCGCCTTCTCCGCCCCCTCCGCGCGAGTGGGACCCATCCCTGGATGAGGTGTTCATCGAAATCACCGACAATGACGTTCCGTTCTGAAGGAATAAATCCGTCAGCCTGATCTGCGCTATTTATTGCAAATTGCGATTAATCGCGCGGATCAGGCTGACGGAATTTCCGGTCCTACTCGTACCGCAAGCTGATCGCCGGATCCACTCGTGAGGCGCGGCGCGCGGGAAGGTAGCTGGCCAACATCGCGATCGCCACCCACACCAGCGCTGCTCCGGCGAACGCTACCGGGTCCAGCGGACTCACGCCGTATAAAAAGCTACGCAGGAAGCGCGTTGCCGTTCCGCTCAGCACCACTCCCACCACGATTCCCGCGGCCGTCAATCGCAAGCCGCGGGCCAGCACCATCCACTGCACGTCGATTCTTTGCGCCCCCAAAGCCAGCCGCACGCCAATCTCGTGTGTGCGCTGCGCCACCGTATACGCAACTACGCCATACAGGCCCACCACCGAGAGCGCGATTGCCAAAAGGCCGAATGCACCCAGCAGACTGGCCTGCCAGCGCACGCGCCAAAGCGACAGAGTCACCAATTCGTCGAACGTCCGCAGTTCATACATCCGCAAATTCGGGCCGCCCGTGCGCGCCAGTTGAATCAAGGGTCCTGCCAGCGCGCTCGGATCGCCGGTAGTCTGCACGATCAGGGCGAAGAACCCGGCCCACCAGTCCTGATACCGCGAGACATACAGGAAGGGCCGAGGGTCCTCGTCGAGCGCGACGTATTTGCTGTCCTTCGCCACACCAATCACTTCGGCCCGCACCCGCGGCGTCTTTCCTCCGCAGCCAAGCCAGACGATCTGGCCCACCGCATCCTTTCCGGGCCATCGCTGCCGCGCCATGGTTTCGTTGACGATGATCACGCGCGGCGAGTAAGGTGGATCGTAGCGGGCGAAGTTGCGTCCGCGGAGCAGCCGCACACCCATCATGGCGAAGTAGTTCGGTTCGATCACGTTGAGGTTGGCGTGACCCGGCGGCGCCGTGGGGTCCGTACTCACGCATTCGCCATCGGTGAAGCCGAGGACGGCGTACGACAGCGTGGCATCGCGCACGCCGGGTAGTTCGCGCGCCTGCTCCAGCAGCCGCGTAAACAGCCGGGTGCCACTTTCTTGCGTAAAGTCCGGCTCCGGAGTAAAGAGGCGGAGGTAGATCCGGTGATCGGTGGCGAATCCTGGATCGATTTGCGACGTGCGCTGCAACGCCCGCAAAAGCAGCCCGGCGGCGATGAGCAGGACCAGAGAGAGTGCCACCTGTGCGACGACATAGAGATCCCGCTGCCGCCAGTGGCCCCTGCGGCCCGTGTGGCCGTCCGTCTTGAGCGCCGCCGCCAGATCCACCGGCGAGCCTGCCAGCGCGGGCGCCAGGCTGAACAGCACCGCGCAAACCACCGCCACCCCCGCCGTGAACGCCGCTACGCGCCAATTGATCTCCAGATAGATCCCGCGCAGCACCGATTGCGGGATGGACGCGGGCAGCCACGACGAAAGCGCGCGATCGGTCCAATTGCCGAGCAGAATTCCGAGTGCGGCGCCGCCCGATGCCAGGATCAGGCCCTCCGCCAGGCCCTGCCGCAACAGCCTGGCGCGCGATGCTCCCATCGCCCGGCGCAAGGCCATTTCGCGCTGCCTCACCGCCGCACGAGATAGCAGTAGGTTAGCCACATTGACGCACGCAATCAGCAGCACGATGAGCACCACCGTCAGAAGCAGAAGCGCAATGGGGCGCATCGTGCGGCGGGATGCCGGCGACGGAATGCCGCGAAACACGTGCACTGTGGCAGGCGTCAAATAGCTTGCGACGCTTGGGTATTGTTGACGCAAGCGCGCGTCGACCACCACCATTTCGGCCGCGGCCCGCGAGACGGTCACACCGCGTGCGAGCCGCCCGGTGAGCGTAACCGCCGGTCCGGCACTCTGCGGCTCCGCCAGTTGCGGCC
>OKRF01000213.1:10518-15442 GCA_900290315.1 Candidatus Sulfopaludibacter sp. SbA3
GGTGAGCGTAACCGCCGGTCCGGCACTCTGCGGCTCCGCCAGTTGCGGCCGGAAGATCGGGAACGTGACCAGCGGAAGCCACGCATCCACCAACACCGGCGCGGAGACTCCTCGAAATTGCTCCGGCGCCACACCGATCACGCGGTACCACTGGTTCTCAATGCGGACATACTTACCGGCTACACTCGCATCGTGGTGGAAGTAAGTCTCCCAGATGGCCGCGCTGATCACTACCGTTGGCTCCGCGCCGGGCGACTCATCGGCCGGCGTGAACCATCGGCCGGCGACCGTCATCACTCGCAGCACGTCGCCGTAGTTCGCCGAGACGGCTTCGGCGATGATGCCGAAGTTCGACCGCTCCACGTCCATAAACGTGCCGCGTGCCACCGCTGCCGCGACGCCGCTGAACGCGCGCAAGCCGCCGCGCAGAGCCAGGTAGTCTTTCCACGCGACGGGCATGGCGCCGTTCCTGTCGATGGCGACTACGCGGTCCGGTTGCGGCACCGGCAACGTGCGGAAATACATGCCGTCCAGCAGGCTGAAGACGGTGGAATTCACTCCGATACCCAGCGCCAGGCACAGCATCGCAGCCACGGCGTATCCCGGATTGCGGCGGATCACCCGGAAGCCATAGTGCAGATCCTGGCGCATTTCGGGGATGGCACGGCGATACGGCGAGAGGCGAACCGGAATACAGGTCAGCACCTGCAACCAGTACCACAGGCGTCCGCCGCCGCGCTCGCGCCAGGTCTCGCGCAAGTCGCCCGCGATCGCGTCTCCATCTCTTCCAGCAACCAGCCAGCGCAGCAGCCGCTCGGCGATTCGTGGAGGACATCTAGACATATTTGTTTTACATCATAGGACAAATACGCCCCTCTGGCAACCAGGCTGTTCGGGCCGATTCTGCGTTACCGCGCCACCACCGGCGCCGGCATCGTTTCCTTGGTAAAGCGCGGCACCATCTGGTCGCGATTCGCCACGTGCCACACCGCTGCCGCCACCACGGCCGCACCCTTCTTCACATCGTCGGGAATGATGCGCTCGTAGGTATCGAGGTTGGTGTGATGAGTCAGGCTGTTGTATTCGATGGGGTCCTGCGAGAAGCCCACACCCGGCAGCCCGGCGTTGTTGAACGACGTGCTGTCCGTGCCGCCGGTGGCGCGGCTGCTGGTGGTGTTGGCGCCGAAGACGCCCCAATCGGTGAACGGAGCCAGTACAGGCCGCAACACGGCGGCCGCTTCCGGAGGTCCAAAGATGCCTGCGCCGCGCAAACGGCCGGTGCCGGTATCCACATTGAAGTAGCAATCGAGTTTGGCAAATTCGGGCTTAGGATTCTCAAACGTGCCGAAATGCTGTTTCACGTAGGCCAGCGACCCTAGCAGCCCTTCCTCCTCGCCGCTCCACAGCGCCACCCGCACGGTGCGCCGCGGCTTGAGCCCCATCTGCTGAATCAGCCGAACCGCTTCCAGCATGATGGAAGAACCAATGGCGTTGTCGGTGGCGCCGGTGGCGCTGTGCCACGAATCCAGATGGCCGCCCAGCATCACCACTTCGTCGGCCTTATCGCTTCCCGGAATCTCGCCCACTACGTTGTAACTCGTCTTGCCCTCGGGATAGACATGATTGGTGATGGAGAACTCGAGTTTGACATCTTCGCCATCGGCCAGGAGGCGCTCGATGCGGCCGTAATCGTCGTTGCGGAGAATCACCGTGGGAATCGTTTTGGTGGGGTCGTAGGCGCGATGCTGTTGCGCCACGATGATACCGTCCGCCCGAGCGCCATCGTTGACGCGCACCAGCGCGCCGCCGGAAAGCAGCATGGCATCCACGGCATCCGCCACCTGGGCCGCGGTCAGCCGATTGGGATCCGCCGCTCCCCGGCCACGTCCGCCGCCCGCGCCGCGCCCTCCGCGCCCTCCGCCGGTATTGGCCGGATCATACTGCGCCTTGACCTGCTCATCGTCGCGCCGCTTCTGCGGGGAGTCGAATGAGACCGGAATCACGGCCGCCTTGCCGATGAGCACCATCTTGCCGCTGATCTTGCTCTTGGTCGCCGCCACCCACTGATCCATCTCTTCCTTGGTGGGGCCCAGACGCGCCGGTGTGCCACCGCGCCCGCCTCTGCCTCCCCTTCCACCGCGCCCGCCGCGGGCGCCTGCCGCCGCGGCATCCGTCGGGTCCGGTGCGGGCGCCGGCGGTCCTTGCGGCAACTCCAGTTGAACCGCCGAGCCGACCACGGTGCCGTTCGTCGAAGGCGTCCAGGCCAGCACTTCGAATTTCAGATTCTCCTTCACCGGCGCGTTGATAAAGCCGTAAGCCCGTTCGTTGGCCCATCCCGGATGCCCGAACTCCCACGGCTCCAGGTGCGCGTTCTTCAGTCCCCACGCGGTCATTTCCGCCACGGCCCACTTGGCGGCCGCCTCGTGATTGGGCGTCCCGGTGACGCGCGGACCGTACCGGTCCGTCAGCATGTGCAGCGTGTGCATGATCTGCGAGTGTTCCATCTCTTCGCTGCGGAATCGTGCGGTATTGGCTTCGTCTACCTTATCCTGCGCCATCAGCAGGCCGGCCACGGCAATAGCAAGCAACGCCTTCTTCATATCGGATCAGCATATCTCATCCTGGTGTCCGGCAGCACGCCGCGGCGGTTGCACGGTTGACGCGGGCCTTCAAACGGACGATACTCTTCTCGAAGGGGTTGTCCATGCATTTCCCCCGCGTGTGCGTATCCGGACTTTGGGCACTGCTCTGGGTGGCTCTGCCGGCTGCCGGCCAAACCGTGGTTTCCACGCGTGCCGGCTTGGTGCATTACTTCGAAGGCGTCGTCGCCATTGGCGGCGAACCGCTACAGGCGCAATTCGGCCGATTTCCCGAAATTGCCGAGGGCTCCGAACTGCGCACCGGGCAGGGCCTTGCGGAAGTGCTGCTGGGCCCCGGGGTGATTCTCCGCATGGCGGACGAGAGCGCGATCAAGATGCTCTCCGCCAGCCTCGCCGATGTCCGCCTGGAACTGCTGGCCGGTTCCGCCATTCTGGAATCGCAAGGCGCCTTGCCCGGCAATTCCGTGGCGATTGCTTACCAGAATTGGCAGGTGCGGGTGCCCAAGCAAGGGAACTTCCGCATCGATGCCGTGCCCGCGCAACTGCGTGTCTACAACGGCGAAGTGGAGGTGCGCGCCGGCGAGGACGCGCCCGTCATGGTCAAGGCCGGACAAACTTTGCCCCTCGGCGCCGTGCTGGTGCCGGACCAAACCCTGGGCGCTCCCGGCGACGGTTTCAACGATTGGGCTTTCGAGCGCAGCCAGGCCATCGCCGCCGACAATGCGACCGCGGCGCAAATTGTCGACGATCCGGCTCTCTACCCGAACCTGATCGATGCGTCCGGTTTGGCCCTGGCGGGCTACACGTACTTCCCGCCCACGTTGGCCTATCCATACATGAGCTACAACATGTACGGCCCAAGCATATACGGCGCCTGGAGTCCTTACGCCAGCCTGTATCGTTACGGCTACGGGTTCGGACTCGGGCTCAGCGGGGCGTACGGGCTACGTTACCTGACTCCGGGCTTGCCCGGTAGAGTCACGTGGCCCTCGCAGGTGCTCCACATTCCCACCGGCGGAACCTATCATCCCAGTGGCGCCTTCCCGTTAACGCGCCAAGGTGTTGGCGCTCCTTCGATGCCCCATCTGGTCCCAGCGGCGCCGCACCCTGCAGTCGTGCACGGCGGGCGACACTAAGAAGCGCAGGGTCGAGCGACTGGGTAACGCCGGCGATCTTGGCGCCGGTCGGCCAGTGCAACTGGCGGCGAGACCGCCGGTTTTTCATCCCGTTATGCGGGGCGGTCCGCCCCTAGTTGACAGACGGCACAAAACGATCGTCTGTACTACTAAATCTTGCTTTCTTTGCACGGCGCGACGATTTTCTCAGGCCACTTTCGGCAACTGATTGAGTTGATTGAGGCTGGTTCGGGCGGTGGTCAGTACAGCCAACAGAATCGCTCTCCCTGCGTCGGTCACTTGGTAGCGGTGTGTGTGCGGTACTTTCTGGATGATCCCATGTGCTCGCAACATTCTCAGTTTCCGGCTGATTGCCGAGGATCGCCGCTTCTGCTCCTGGGGTGAGTCCGATGGGCTGCCGTACAGCAAATCCTGCACGTTGCGGTTGCGAAGCCCGTTGATAGTGAATTCTCCGTGGTTAATCGCGGTGAGTAATTCCTTGTCGTCCCCCCAGGGACGTAGAGCCCGAACCCTCCGTCCGTTCCATGTCGTGCGCTTCTGAACCCCTGCCGTTAATTCTTCTACCCGTCGGCTGTCGTCCACGCTGGCCAGGGCATTCATCACCCGCTCGTTGGCCTTCTGTGAGACTTCTGTCCGCCGGTGCAGGTCGGCGATTCCCTTGCGCATCGGTCTCCATTGCAGATCCTTTGGGTCGCCTCCTTCTTTGCTCCGATACGCCCGGAAATCTCCCACCTGGATGAGGGTGGTTTCCGCTGCCCGCAACACGCTGCCGATCTCGCTATAGGCTTTATCGTAGTATTTCACTGAGTTGCTGTTCAGAGAGAATTTGACACGCTCCCCGGATTGTCTTCGCTTGAAGTCCGTCTTCAGCGTTCCGCCGAATTGAGCCGGAATCTCCCCAGACAGGTTGACCCTTTTGCCGAAGTACCGCATCACGTCCGCGCTGCAATAGCTGAGCATCCCATGACGGACCAATAGTGGCATCAATCGTTTCAAATCGGACTGCTCCCGGAAAATCACGTCCGTTGTCCATTCCGATTGATCGCATGTCCAGTAATAACTGACCGGATACTGCTGGAAGATGCGCTCGTGCTCCGGATTCAATTGCCGCGCAAAACCGTTCAGCAATTCCTCCCAGTTCCTCTCCACCTGTCGGTTCATCAGTTCCTGCGCTCGGGCATAGTCCTC
>OKRF01000067.1:0-16012 GCA_900290315.1 Candidatus Sulfopaludibacter sp. SbA3
CCCGCAAAACGGGATGAAAAACCGGCGGGTAACGCCGGCGGTCTCGCCGCCGGTTGCACTCGCCGACCGGCGACAAGATCGCCGGCGTTACCAAGTCGATGGGCCGGTTTTTCGACCCTGTTGGGATGGGCGTCCCGCCCGCGAACCTTCATGAAAAACCGGCGGTGGGCAACAGTCGATTCGACAATTTTTCGACCCTGGCGCAGTCCGTGGCCATCATTCGATACACTGAGATCCCATGGGCCGTTTCATTACGCCGGCACTCTTGCTGCTCGCCGCAGCGGCCGGCTGGAGCGCCGAGCAGAGCGTAGCGAGCCGAGAGGCCGTGGCGGCGATGCAGCGGGGGGATTTTCCGTCGGCCGAAAGGATCCTGAGAGGCGAAGTCCAGGCGCACCCCGAAGACCCGTGGGTGTTAAGCCTGCTTGGCGTCGCGCTCGATAATGAGAAGCGCATCCCGGAGGCCGGGGAGTTTCATCGCCGCGCCGTCGCCGGGTCGCCTCACTCGGCCGAGATTCTGACTAACTACGGCACTCATTTGTGGAGCGCTGGCCAATACGACAAGGCTGAAGAGGTTTTTGGCACGGCGCTGGCCTCGGCTCCGGGCTTTTTCACCGCGCTACTGAATCTGGGCGTCATGGCTACTTACACCGGCCACTACGGCCGCGCGCGGGAGGCGCTCACCAGCGCTCTGCAGATCAGACCCGAAAATGTGGAGGTGCTCTACCGGCTGGCAGGTGTGGATGAGGCATCCAAAGAGTGGGAAACTGCCGTCATGCACCTCGCGCAAGCGGCGAAGCTCGATCCCAGGCGGGCCGACGTGCAGAGGCTGCTGGCTATCGCCACAACGGAATTGGGTGCTTTAGAAGATGCGGCAGCGGCCTGGGACCGGTACCTGCAACTCCAACCGGGCGACGAGACCGCGCGCAGGGAGCGCGCCTATACCTGGGCCAGGGCGGGCAAGAGCGAACAGGGCGTAGCCGACTTGGAGAGCTTTGTCGCGCGGCATCCGGATGACCAGGTGGCGCATTACGAACTCGGCCAGGCCGAGCGTACTGTAAATCTCCCGAAGGCGCTGGCGCACCTGGATCGGGCAGTGGCGCTCAAACCGGATTATGCGTCCGCCCTTTCGGCCCGGGGCCTGCTTTACTACCAGGAGAACAAACCTGAGCTGGCAGTGAAGGACCTGGAACTCGCCGCGTCGATTCAGCCGGAGGACGCTGTCAACCTGGATCGTCTGGGGCAAGCCTACCAGGCGTTGGAGCGGCCGGCAGATGCCGTGCGATGCCTTCGCCGGGCCGCGGAACTGGCGCCGAAAGACGCAAAAACGATCCTGCACCTGGGCCGCGCCCTGGCCGATGCGGGGCAGGCAGAAGAGTCGAAAGTGGTGATGGACCGCTTCCGGCAACTCGGGCCGGACCAGAGTAAAGGCGTCCCCGGCGGACTGGTTGAGTACCTGGCCCTGGCTCCCGGGCAGAGGCGGGCGGAATATCTGGCGCGCGTGGAGAATGCGGTCCGGGCTCGCCCGAGCGATACAGCGGCGCAACTCGAGTACCTGAAGGCGCTGCTCGAAGACGGCAAGTCGGAGGAGGCCGCGACGGTCGCGGGGCACTTCCTCGCGCTGAAGCCAAGCCCGGTGGAGTTGGCGCAGGCTGGGCATGCCTTTCTGGCGGCCGGTTCCGACGCACTCGCCAAGGGACTGTTGGAACGAGCCTCCGCGGCGGGGGCCGATGTGACGCTGGACTTGACTCTGGCGACGCTACATTGCGCAGAACCTATGGCAGACGCGGCTCTCTTCGAGCAGGCGTTGCGAACGTCCGGTGATCGGCCCGATCTGTACCTGCGGGAGACGGCATTCCTGGTGAAACAAGGCCGGGCTCAGGACGCGCTGCGCCTGATCGACGACGGGGCGCGCGCCGTGCCCGGGAATCGCGAAATTCTGCTGATGAAGGCCACCACGCTGGACTTTGCGGGACAGTCCGGCGATGCGGACCATCTGCTCGATGAGATCCAGGGCCGCTGGCCCGAGTGGTCGTCCGCGTGGCTTGCGCACGGCATTCTGTTGGACGTCCACAAGCAATACGAANNACGGCGGTGGCGCTGGGCGAGCGCCGTATCGAGCCCTACTTTTATCTTGCGGATAGCACGCTCAGCGCCGGCAGTAAGCATGCCGCGGAGGCGCATATTGCAGTAGCCCTCAAACTGGCGCCAAACGACCCGTGGGTGCAACATTTGGCCGGGCGGATCGCCATCGCAATGGGCGAATACCAACTGGCGGTGGACCGGGAGAGTGCGGCCGTTCGCCTGCGTCCCCGATGGATCGAGGCTCATCAGAGCCTGGCGCAAGCCTACGACGCGCTTGGGCGCAAGCACGAAGCGGAGACCGAATCCGCATTGGCCGCGGCGCTTCCGCCATCTTCGCCGAGCGATGCCCCGCCTTACCTGAGCGTTCTTTACCAAGGCAGCCTTTTGACCGGGAAATTGCCCCGCTAGCGGGGTCTCTGGGGAACAACACATCGGGATTTCGTAAAGAGGCGCATCGCGAGTTTGACCGGCGGCAAGACCGCCGGCGTTACCAGGGTTTCGCGGGAGTCACAGACTAGGGTTTTGTGGCTCGCTTCGCTCGCGACACCGGCGGCGCCACCTCGTTTTGCGGCGTACACTTAATGGCCTACTTCGCCTCAGCGACCGGAATCTCACGAACGTAGATGTTACGGAAACGGATTTCCGAGCCGTGTGTCTGTAACTCAATTGCGCCTTTTTCGACGAGCGGCAACTTGCGATCGAAATAGTTGTCGAGTATCTGGCCGTCCACCGTCTGTTTGTCGTTCAACCAGATCCACACACGGGAGCCCGCCATCTTGATCCGGAGCGAGTTCCACTGGCCCACCGGGTTGTCGGCCTTGACCAGGGGCCATTTGCCGGGATTGTCGTCGTTGTCGTTCCACAAGGCCCCAGATCCCTTGGGCGCGCCGTTCCTGACTTCGCGAGGATTGTCCGGATCCCAGATCTGCACCTGTGGGTAGCTGCGTAGGTAGATGCCCGAATCGCCGTTATGGCTGACCATGAGCCAATCGACATACAACTCGAAGTCGCCGAAATCCTTGACGGTCGCCAAATGCGGACTTCGGCCATCAGAGACGATCTCGCCTTTCGCGGCATCCACACTCCAGTGCAGGTCGCGCTCGGCGTTCCATGCGGCTTGCTTGGCCGCCAGTTCCTCTTTGGAAAGCAGCGCCTCCAGGTGCGGACTGTAGTTCGGCTGCCGCCCCCGCCAGCCGGAAAGATCCTTGCCGTTGAACAGAGCGGCAAATCCCGGCGGAGGTTGGTTCAGAGGGCGCTCCTGAGAGAAGGCCGGGTGAAAACCGGCCGCCGCCAGGATGCCAATTTCGATCAGCGCGAGTCGCATTCATCGCCTTAGAACTGGAGACGCAGCGACAGGGACATTTGCCGCGGGTTCAACGCCGAGGTGTATCGGCCCAGGTTCGCGTTGGTCTGCTGCAGGATGTGCCTTGCTGCCAAAGGGGCCACGAGAAAGAGGGAGTGATGTTGGCCCCGCTGAACTGCGTGTGGTTGAAGACGTTGTACGCTTCGGCGCGGAACATGATCTCCCGCTTCTCGCTCTTCAGCGGAAAGACCTTGGTCAAAGTGACGTCGTTGTTGAACATTTGCGTGCCTGGAATCGGGATGAGGCTACCCGCGCCGGCGTTCCCGTAACAGGACATCGATTGTCCGATGCCTTGCTGCGGAGTCGGTCCCGGAGTCCAACTGCACGGGTTGGGGATGACGAAGACACTTTCATTGAGGAGTTGGTTCCCGGGAGTGCCGTTGGCATTGGCGCCGGGCGCTTGCACCAGCGGCGTATTGCCGGCAAACGACACCTGGCCCGATGGCAGTTGCGGGTTCCCCATCACCAGCATCCTGGCGCCTTCGGCCCCGCCGGTCCAGTTCATCTGCGGGTTCGTCGACGTGGTCCCTGTGAAGGAAATGCCCGGCACGCCCACGCGAATGTCGTTGTGCCACTGGGTAATGCCGGAGATAGCCCAATGGTCCGCCACCCACCCCAGCGGCTTGAAATTCAACTTCTGTCCGGGGTTCGGCAGTTCGTAGATATAGTTGATGGCGACAACGTGTGGAGTGGGCTGATACGACGGTCCGTAATTGCGGAACTTATCGGTGAAATAGGGACTGACGCCGCTCGGGTACCCTCCGTAGGCCGACATCGTCTTGGACCAGGTGTACGCCAAGCCGTAAGACAAGTGGTTGGTCATGGCACGCCGCACGGCCACCTGCAGGGAGTTGAAACTGGAATTTCCCGACAGATCGTTGGAGGTGAACGCTCCCAGTCCCGCGATCGGCCGGAAATAGTTGTCGCTCAATTCCTTGCCGGAGGTATTCGCCGGTAGATACGCCACTGTTGGGTTGTTGTAGGCAGGATTGTATTCGGAGTACGGAGCAATTGGGTTGAGCTGGTGTGTGACCCACGTATGTTTACTCAAATTGAATACATACGCGGTTTCCAGAACCGTTCCAAATCCCACTTTTTGCTGAACCATGAAGGTCCCATTGTAGTTTTCCTGGACTGGCTGGCTGCCGATGGTGTATGTGGGGGCGATGGGCGTAATAGCAGCCGTGTTGGCGAAGGTCGGAACCTTGTCGATAGTGGAGTAATAAATCGTCCGGTTGATGGTCTCCGGCGGGTTGCCGGAGGCGAGTTGCGCAAAATGACTATCGGTGAGGTTGACGAACTCCCCGAACCCTGTACGGATCGCCGTCTTCCCGTTGCCGAACACATCCCAGACCGCACCAAAGCGGACCGCGGGAATTAATGCGGAATGGGAATACATTGCAAGTGGCAGCTTGGAGTTAGACCCGCTTGACACCTCCATGCCCGGGGTCGGACTCGGTGTGGTGGAATAGCCGCCAACACTTGCCGGCACTAGCGTACCTTGCAGCGAAAAGAACGTGGTGTATCCGGTCAAAGGATCGACCGCCACCTGGTTGGCCGTAGGACAGGCCTTGGTAGCCGTGGAGATCGTGCAACCGGGCAGGTAGATCCGTTCCGCCTGCGACGGATTGTAGCTGGAGGCGAGCCAAGCGGCATTATTACCATTCAGGTTCTCCGTGGGCACCACGTGACTGAAACGCAGCCCCAGGTCGAGCGTCACCCGCCGGCTGACGCGCCAGTTGTCCTGTATGAAGGCCTCGATCTCCGAATACCAGAAGTTGCCCACCGACCGGCCGCCTTCGCTGTAACTCTGGAAGTCTCCCAGGTACGCATTGGCAAACCCGTCCTGGGTGTTATTCGGCATTGCTGTAGTGCTGGCAAAGTTGTAACTCCCCAGATACGAGCCCTGGCTGCCGGAACCTACTTCCACTTTTCCCGTCTTCTCATAATAGAAGCCGGCTTTGAGGTTGTGCTTGCCAATCACCTTACTGAGGTTGTCGTTGAAACTGTAGATGTCATTCCAGTTGGAGTAGGGGCATTGTCCGCTGCAGCCCGGAGAAAAGCCCGCCTCATTGGGCTCCTGTGGGCTCCTGCCCGCCCCCGAAGCTGATGTTAGGAACCGCGGTCTGATAGAACACGCTGCCCGATCCCTGTCCCGCGGGCCGCNNCTCGTAAAGAGGGGATCGGTGGCGAAGTTGTCGAATGACGGCGGGTTGCCCATCATCGAGCGATCGGTCTGCGACGGATCGTGGGCATAATAATCCCAGGAATTGTAGCTCTTGCCGAAGGTAAACTCGTTGACCATGGTGGGGCTGATGGTGTATGTAATACCAACACCATATCCATGTCCGGGGTTTGGGTGATCGCTGGACCAGGGCACAAATTGGCCTTGCGAGTTCTTCAGAGCGATGTTACCGCTGGTTTGGTCGAGGTCGTAGTCGTTGATATACCGGAACCACGTGGTCAGCTTGTCGGTGATGTTGTAGTCCACCCGCAGGGTGTCGTTCCGGCGCGGGTGCGACTCGTTGAACTGCCAGTAGTAGTTTCGCGCGTATTGTTGGCTTCCGAACTGGGCGTCCTGGATGCAGTTATTTGGGTCGACACCCTGGTGGCCGCAGATGTTCGGCAGGGGTAGGAAGTTCAGAATTGCCTGGCCGTACTTGGCCGCGGCTGGATTCAAAGCAGCTAGCCCGGCGATGTTGTTGTTTGGGATCGGGTTGCCGGTGGTGGGGTCGGTGAGTTGATACGGCACGCCGTTGACATCGGTGTAACCCGCGAAATTGCCCGCCCGTTGCGCTGCCGTCGGCACGTTGGCATAACCGCTCTGAGTGGCTGGCTTCTGCTTGGTGTATTCCTGCGAGAAGAAAAAGAACAGCTTTTTTTTCTCGGTATTGAAAAGCTTCGGAATGTACACCGGTCCGCCGATGGAGTAGCCCCAAACGAAGAAGCGATAGACGCTCTTGGGCTGGCCGTTGAAGTTCTGGAAGAAGCTCTTGGCATTGAACATTTCATGCCGCTTGTTGGCCCAGGCGCTGCCGTGGAACTCCTGGCTGCCGCTCTTGGTCACCACGCTGATGGTGCCGCTGGAGTTCCGGCCATACTCCGCCTGATAGTTGGCGCTCAGCACACGTACTTCGGCGATGGCGTCCATATTCGGCTCGTAGTGGAGCGTGGTGTTGTTGGCAGTGTCGGTATCGGTGATGCCATCCACCGTGAAGTTTGCCAGGCCGGCGATTCCACCATTGATCCGCACCGATCCGATGGAGTTCTCGCTGGTGGTATCCTGCTGCGTGGTTTGTACTCCAGGCAGCATGACCAGCAGGCCGAACAGATCGCGGCCCTTCAGGGTGATACCGCTCATTTGGGCGGGGTCGACGAGCTTGGAGTTCTCGGCCGAGGCAGTCTGGATGGGCGTGGCTGCCGCGATGACCGAGACCTCTTCGGTGAGTGTGCCCAGGACCAGTTAGATTTTCCCTAGGTCACGAACTTCACTGGCGGTGACCTCGATATTTGACTCGGCATAGACCTTGAAACCCGCCGCCGCCGTAATGGTCAAGCTGTACGTGGCGGGAACCAGACTATTGAAACGGAAGATGCCCTCCGCCCCGGTCGTCGTTCTGGCGACACTTCCGGTGGCGTTGTTCTTCAATTCGACCCGTGCCCCCGGCACGGCGGCATCGCCGGGATCGGCTACGATCCCGAGCAGAGTGCCGGTGGTGGTTTGGCTGCGAACGCAGCCACAAAGCAGTAACAGAGCGCAGAGCATCTGCGCCGTTCGCCGGAGCGTCATAAAAAAGAACCTCCACACGCCTGGGGTTTTTCAGGTTAGTGGTAGCTACTATACCCGTGACTGCTGTTTTTTGCAATGATGATTACGTTTTCGTAATCATGATGACTCGATAATGGAGGAGTGACGTACAATGCCTAGCACGGGGAAATCGGTGCGTTTCTAACGACGAGGGGAAAGATGAGGATCAAGAACAGTCTCGTGACCGCGGTTCTCCTGGGCGCCGCATGCGTGCCTGCTCGTTTGGCGGCACAGGGAACACCTCCCGCGGCCGCGACTCCGCCGCCACAGGGCGGACGGGCAGGCGGCCGGCGAGCCGGAGGTTTTGTCCCGGGTCAAGAGCGCCCGCCGGGCGACCCCGCGCAAATCACTCGCGGGAAAACAATGTACGGCATCAGTTGCACTGGCTGCCACGGTGCAGACCTACGCGGTGGCAACTTGGGCGGGCCAAATCTGCTGCGGTCCCAACTTGCCCTCAGTGACCAGGACGGCGAGTTGATTCTCCCCATCATTCAGGGCAGCCGTCAAAACTCGGGTATGCCCGCCATTACGATGAGTCCGGACGACGGCAGGGCGGTGGCCGCATACATTCGGAGTATCGTCGCGACCATCGGGCGACAGGGCACGCCGCCCGCGGTCGGTCAGGCCGCTCCCAGCGTGGTGGTGGGTTATGCCAGCGAGGGTCAGGCTTACTTCGCCGCCAGGTGCGCCAGTTGCCATTCAGCCACCGGCGATTTGCAGGGCATCGCGACCCGAATTCCAGACCCCAAGGTGTTACAGAACACGTGGGTATCCGGCGGAGGGCGTGGCGGACGCGGGGGACGCAGCGGGGCGGCGGCATCGGACGCGGGAAACGCGCGCACGGTTACCGTGACCGTGACCCTTCCCGGCGAAACCGTGGAAGGGCGACTCGTCCGGATCGACGACTTCCTGGTGACCGTCGGGCTGGCCGATGGGACGACACGCACCTTTGCCCGGAGCGGCGACTTACCTAAGGTTGCCGTCCGCGATCCGATGAAGGCTCATCGGGACCTATTGCCGGTTTACACCGATAAAGACATGCACGACCTGACCGCGTATCTGGTGACCTTGAAATGACATTTCAAAAACTGCTGCAGGCCGCAGTGTTCCTGATACCCTCCGCCTTGTTATTGGGGCAAGGTAAAGGAGTGGCTCCGGACGCTCTGCTCAAGCCGCTGGAAGATTCGTGGCCCACTTACAATGGCGATTACAGCGGCAGGCGCTTTAGCGCGTTGTCGCTGGTGAATCGATCGAATGTCATGCACCTGACTCTGGCCTGGTCTCTGCGGGTGACCGCAGGCGCGGGCAACGCGGGCGGAGGTGGCGGTGGCGGACGAGGCGGACGCGGTGGTGGCGGAGGCGGCCGCCTGATTGTTGGGGGCGAGGGACCGGGCGACATCGCCGCGGGTGGCGGCAGCATCAAGGCCAGTGTGCTCGCGGTGGATGGCACCCTGTACTTTACCGTACCGGATAACGCCTGGGCTGTGGACGCGCGCGACGGCCGCGAGCTTTGGCACTACTTCTGGAAAACCAAGGGCGGCACACACATCGGCAATCGCGGCCTCGCGATGTGGAACAACTATCTCTTCATGGAGACGCCCGACGATTACCTGGTGTCGCTCGATGCGCGCACGGGGCAGGAGCGCTGGCACAAGCCCATCGCCGATCTCGCTCAAGGGTACTTTTCCACGCCGGCTCCCATCGTGGTCGGCAATCACGTGCTGGTGGGGACCGGCAACGATATCGATGCGCCGGGCTTCCTGCAGTCGTTCGATCCTGAAACCGGGAGCGTGCAGTGGAAGATGTACACCGTCCCGATGAACCCGGGGGATCCGGGATTGGACACATGGGCCAGCCTGGATGCGGCCCGGCACGGCGGAGGTCAAACCTGGGTCCCGGGAGCTTACGATCCCGAGACCCATCTCTACATCTTTGGCACGGGCAATCCCACGCCAGCGTTCACTACGGGCACTCGCGGCGACGGCGACAACCTTTTCACCTGCGCACTGGTGGCGGTGAACGTGGAGACCGGCAAGATGGCCTGGTATTACTCCACGTCGCCGCACGACATGCACGATTACGATTCGGCGCAAACGCCCGTACTGGTGGACGCCATGTTCAACGGGAAAATGAGGAAGCTGGTGCTGACGTCCGCGCGCAACGGTTACTTCTTCACTTTGGATCGCTTAACAGGCGAGCACCTGGTGACGGCCAAGTACGGGTTGCATACGAATTGGGCCAACGGCCTGACCAAACTGGGCGGCCCGCAGCACGATCCCGGGAAAGATGCCACTGTGGCGGGTTCGTTGGTGTCACCGAACTCCGACGGCACCACCAACTGGGAACCGCCGGCCTACTCTCCGGACACGGGCTTGTTCTATACGGCGGAGGGTAATGCATTTTCGATCTTCTATCTGATCGACGTGGATCCGCGCGGATCGATGGGACTCGGCGGAAAGGAGGAAGTTGGCGTCGGATCGGGCGGCAGCTTTCTTACGGCGATCGACTACCGGACGGGGAAGGTCGCCTGGAGGCATCCTTATTATGGCAACGGAGGCGGCGGCGGATTGCTGGCCACTGCGGGAGGGCTGCTGTTTGCCGGCGATGGCGCAGGCAACCTGGTGGCACATGACGCCGCCACAGGAAAGCCTTTGTGGAATACGCGCATCGGAGGGATCACGAATCCCACCCAGACCTTCCTGCTGGATGGCCGCCAATATGTAATTGCTGCGACGGGCGACACGCTCTGGTCATTCGTGCTCTACTGACGCTGTAAGCCGACGCATCTTCCCGGACAAAGGGGTTGCTGTGGGCTATTCGTAGCCCACTAATCCCAGGTACTGAACGTACCGGTAACCACGAGGGCGGGATGTGAGTGTCGCTCTTCAGACGGCCGGTCCTTGTTACGCGCTGTTACGCATGTTACGCCTTGACAGGCCACTTGATTTGGACCTAGAATTAACCAACAACATCCTCGGAGAGGCTGGGCGCGTTCACTTGCGGATTCGAACCGTTATCCTTGTCGTCTACACTCTTGCTGGGGCCTCTGCTTTTGGAGCCACTGATCCGTATTGTCCGGCCTATCCACCTTCCCAGCGCGTTCGATTTGCCGGCGCGGAAGCCCGTCTGCGGGAGTTGAAACGCTACTCAGCGGCACATACGACTGTGCGATCGCGAAAAGGGCCGGCCCTGGCCGATATGAGCAACCTGATCGACCAGTACATCTTCGGCCAAATGCAATCGGACGGGGTCACTCCGGCGCCGGCATCGGGCGATTCCGAGTTTTTGCGGCGGATTTATCTGGATCTGACGGGCCGCCTGCCCACTGTGGACCAGGTGCTGCAGTTTCTGAACAGCACGGATGCGGGAAAGCGTCCCGCTTTGATCGAACAGCTTCTGGCATCGGATGCCTATGTTGACCGCTGGACTCAGTTTTACGGGGACTTATTTCAGGTAACCAGCGGATACTACCAGTTCATCTCCGTGCAGTCGCGGAACCGATTCAACCAGTACCTGAGGGAATTCGTCGCGAGTGATCGCCCGTGGAGCGATGTGGCTCCGGAACTGATCACGGCGGCGGGAGATTCCTATCAGACCGGGCCGCCGAACTACATTGTCCGCGGGTTACAACAGAGCGAGCCAATTCAGGATACGTGGGACACGCTCACGGACAATACCACCGTCGCCTTCCTGGGTCTGAAGACGTTATGCGTTTCGTGCCACGACGGCAGGGGACACCTGGAACAGATTAATCTTTTTCTGGCGCCGCAGCAGCGGGTCAATTTCTGGCAGATGTCGGCGTTTCTGGCGCGGACGGATATCATCGAGGAGCCGGCCGACACCTACGACCGGCAATTGCGCAGCGTGATCACGGACCGCAGCACCGGCGGGTATACGACGTGGGTGGACCCGAATAATCCGGGACCGCGGCCAATGCGGTATGGCGGCCCGTATAGTCCGGTATTTATGCTGACGGGCGACACGCCCCAGGGGCAATACCGGAGCGAACTGGCGCGGCTGGTCACATCCAACCGGCAATTCGCGCGGGCTGCCGCCAACTACCTGTGGGCGGCGATGTGGGCGGCGATGTTTACAGTAGGAATCGTGGATCCGCCCGGCCAGTGGGATATTGCGCGGATCGACCCGAACAATCCCCCGCCCGCGCCGTGGACGCTCCAGCCGACAAACCCTGCCCTGATCGAAGCCCTTGCCACGGAGTTCATCAACAGCAATTACAGCATCAAGCACATGATCCGGCTGATGGCCAATTCGCAGGCGTATCAACTTTCGAGTAACTACCCGGGCACCTATCTGCCCGTGTACGACCAGTATTTCGCCCGTCACATTACACGCCGGCTGCGGGCCGAAGAGGTCTACGATGCGGTTGCGCAGTCGACTATGACGATCATACCGATGGAACTGGAAGGCTACACGACATCACTCTATTATGCCGGCCAACTGCCGGATGTGACGGAGCCGCGTAATGATGGCACGATCTCGCTGATACTCAACAGTTTCGGACGTGGTGACTGGTTCAACAACCCGCGCAATTCATCGAGCACGATCGTGCAGGCGTTGTTCATGATGAACGATAATTCCATCAACTACCGCACATTCACGGGGAAAAGCACGCGCGTCGACTACGTACTGGCGCAGAATATGAGCGATGCCGATGCCATTAATAATCTCTTTCTGTCCGCGCTGAGCCGTTATCCCACCAGTGACGAGTTGAATGTGATCCAGCAGAACCGTGGGATCGGTACGCGCGACCAATGGCTCACGGATCTTCAGTGGGCGATCCTCAACAAACTCGATTTTCTGTTCAATCACTGAAAGTTATGGCTCGGCGAAACTGCTGTTCCAGTCCGGAACATACCATCTCCCGAAGGAACCTGCTGTTCGGGTCGGCCCAGGCAGCGGCCTTCCTGGCAGCGGTGCGGCGCGGCGACGCGGAGATCAGCTCGGCGGGGGTGCAGCCGCGCGGGACGGCGACCGCCTGCATCTTCATTACTCTGAACGGCGCGCCCAGCCACGTAGATACATGGGACCCAAAGGACGGCCCCTGGAACCCGCCGGACGCGAATCTGCAACAGTACGCCGGAGGAGTGGTGCTTTCCCAGCGCCTGTTTCCCAACTTTTCCACGCTAACCAGCGATCTGCTCTTCGTGCGCTCGGTGTCCAGTTGGGAACTGGCGCACGATCGCGGGCAGTTCTACACGCAGACGGCGCATCCCAGCAACCCGGCGTTTATCGCGGAGAGTCCCAATATCGGCGCGGTGGTCTCTTATGAGCTGGGGAAACACGGACCGCTGCCGCCGTTTCTGGCGCTGAATGTGGACTCGCAGTTTCAAGGGGCCAAATTCCTGGGCGGCTTCAACGAACCTCTCATCGCGCCGGTGCAGTCCGCCGGCTTGACCACGCTCCAGCATAACTATTACGGCGCCAGCAGCCAGCAGATATTCAACCAGAAATACGCCATGCTGCGGCAACTGGACGCGCCGCTGATCGCTTCTCCTTATAGCGACGAAATGGCGGCGCACGCGACGTTTTACGATTCGGCAAAGACGCTGATGTACGATCCCAGGGTGGCTTCGGTGTTCCAGTTCAGCAGCGATGAAAGCTCGCGCTACGGAGGCACTCCATTCGGGTGCGCCTGCATCGTGGCGCGCAATGCCGTGCAGTCGAAGCTGGGGATTTCTTTCGTCAACATTGTTTACGACGGCTGGGACACGCACGTGGGCATGTTCGACCCATCGTATTCGCCGAACATGTACGGCTTGTGCAACGATCTGGACCGCGGCGTGGGCCTGATGATGAAAGACCTGAAGGCAAGCGGAGACCTGGGGACCACACTCATCGTGCTGTTAGGCGAGTTTGGCCGCACGCCAGGACTGCTGAATGCGCAAGGCGGCCGGGACCATTGGAAGGACGCGATGAGCATCTGCATGGCGGGCGGCGGCGTCCGCGGCGGGCGCGCGATCGGCAAGACGGCGGCCCTCGGCGACGAGATCGTGGATCCGGGCTGGAGCGGGAATCGTGCCATCTTCATGGAGGACATTGCCTGCACCATGTACTCGGCCCTGGGAATCGATTGGACCAAGAGTATCGCCAATACTCCGTCCGGACGCGTTTTTGAGTACGTGGGGCAGGCCGCGACGGGCGCGTTCACCAGCGTAGACGAGGTATTTGGCTAGATGCGCAGAACGGCCCTCCTGCTGGCGACTCTGCTTCCCCTGGCGGCACAGGCGCAGCGGGCCGCGGCGGTATTTGTGGATGCGCCTTCCTCGCAGATTGTGGCGAACGATTCCGCGCAACTCAACGCCACTGCGTTCGATTCGAACGGCATCGCGATCCCCTCGGCTCACTTTACCTGGAGCGTTTCGAATAACACCGTCGTGACCGTGAACTCGAGCGGCGTGGTGCAGGCACTGACGCTGGGGTGGTCGGATGTCTATGCCGATACTACCGGCGCGCGCGGCACTTACCGCGTGCAGGTGGTGCCGCTCAGCATCAACGTTCATCCCGCGAACCAGACCGTGCAGGTGGGAGCCTCGGTTCAGTATTCCGCGGACGTTCTGGACGTGAACTCACAGCCGTTGCCCGGCGTGCCTCTGCAATGGAAGGTGTACGGCCCCAACCTCGGCAGTAACACCGGGGTGAGCATCAGTGCAAGCGGGCTGGTTGCGGCGTATGGTTTCGGCGCCTATTTCGTGGAAGCGTCTTTCAGCTACACGGCGGGAAGCGGCCCGTTTCTGCAGCGGGTGCTGGGCAACACGCTGCTCACGGTGCAGCAGCCGAATCTCTATCAGCAGACAAAGCTGCTGGACAGCTCGGCCGTCCGGCAGGGTTTTCAGTTGCGTCCGCGACGCGGGCTGCTATCGGTGAACGACGCCGGCCAGATCGCTTACGTAGGCTGGCTGGAGGGCTTTGCCACGGCTGCCATGGTGTGGAGTGCCGGAACATTTACGCCGGTAGCGGTGGCCAGCAACCCCGCCGAACTGCCGGGATCCAACCTGGTGGATATCGATGACCCGGCGCTGAATAACAACGGCGAGATTTCCACGCGCTGCGTGGTGGCGCCCATCCGGGCCTGCATGCTGTTTGCGGGCCAGGATGGCATCGCGCACATGATCCTGTTCGATGGCAGCGCCGGCCGCGGGATCACCAACATCCGCAATTTTGCCACGACGCGCTTCGGACTGAACGATAACAGCATCACACTGTTTCGCGCCGATTATCAGAGTATCGGCTCAACCACGCTGGTCACGGGCCTGTTCACCACCACGTCCGACGGCTTTGCGTATCTGGCAGTGCCGGCGGCAACGCCGCTGCCGGGGCTGGGAACCACCTACACCTTCGACCGCGATTTTGGAATGGCCAACGATGGGTCGATTCTGTTTTATGCCACCAATGGCTCCGCGCGGGCGCTCTTCCGGTTAGGTCCGGACGGGACGATTGCCCGGGTGGTCGGGACGGGCGACCTAGTAGCCGGCGCAACCGTGACTTCGCTGGGCAACGTAGCAGTGGGCAAGAACGGCCAATATGCCACCACCATCAACAACGGATCGCAATACGTGCTGCTGTTCGCCGGAGACCCCTCTCAGTACGCCGTGCTGACCACCAACTACACGCAGACGGTGTTTGCCGTGAGCGGTTCCGGTGAAGCCATATTCACGGCGTCGTTAAACGGCATCTTTGGGCTGTATCGCTGGGACGGAACCAGGTCGCGCCCAGTGGTGATCACCGGCGAGCCCTCGCCATCGGGCGACATTTACACGCAGGTGGATTCGGCGGGGCTCACGGCGAAAGGGGAAGCGATTGTCCAGGCCCGGACCGCGAATAATCTGCTCCTGGTGGTGAATGCCGGAACGGGTTCGGGAGCGACGCCGTCGATCCTATTCCAGACCGGAGCCATGTTGCCGGCGGCGGCGGGTCCGGCCTTCTACAATTTCGTACTGAACGGGCATACCGGAAATCCCATGATTAAGACGGGCTGGTATACCATGGACGTCTTCGAAGATTCGGCGGGCTCCTTGCTGCCGCGGCTGGTGAATGGCGACAGGATGCCCGACGGCTGGTTCTACGAAGGCAACGATGACGTCCGGCGCAACGGCAATGGCGATCTGTTCGTCTCCACCGACCAGAGCATCACACAGATTGGGGCGGGCGGATCTACTCTGCTGGGGCACTTTCCACAACGTGGTGGCGGCGGCATGTTGAACTCGGCCTTCCAGGTGGTGGCGAATGCCGCCGGCACGGTAGCGCTGGTGGGCGGCACCAATTTCGGACCGCAGCATCTGTCCATCCTCAGTAACGGCCTAGCGAATCCGGTGGCATGGCTCAACGGGTCGCCGCCTTACCGCACCAACAGCCCGGGCGGCGGGTTCTTCGTAAGCTCGAACGATATCGCAGTAGATGAAGGCGGGACGGTGTATGCCAGCCTGCACGTGAGCGGCGGGCCCGACGGACTGTTCGCCTATACTGCCCAGGGCGGTTGGACGGCCCTACTGAAAATCGGCGACCCCTATGACAGCAGGAACGTCACCAGTATCGGCACCATCCGGGCGGCCGGANNGTCATGCTATGCGATTGTCCAGACCACCAACGGCTTCACTCACCTGGCCAGCTACCAAAACGGTGCATGGAGCGACCTGGTGAGCTATGGCGACTCCATCCCGACCTCCGGACCGGTGTACGGCATCGGGCCCTACGATGTCAACCGCAATGGCGCGGCAGCGGTAATCCTGAACGGTCCGGGG
>OKRF01000067.1:16019-24665 GCA_900290315.1 Candidatus Sulfopaludibacter sp. SbA3
GGTCCGGGGGGAGTGCAGTATCTCACTTATATCAACGGCACGGATTCGCGGGTGGCGGCGGACAACGCCCATGTCATCGCCTCCAGTGGCGAACTGCTCATGAGCTTTTTCCAGGTTTCGCTGAACGACGATGGGCGCATTTTTGTGACATCCATCAACGCTCAGGATCAGTTGGTGCTTTATGAGTTTGATCCGCTCTCATAGTGCCGGACGGGCCGCCGCCCTGATAGCCCTGGCGGTCTGCGCCGGAGCTATGTGCCAGGCGCAAAGCGCCTTTGTGACCATCGCCGCGCCATCCGGAAAAGTGACTGTGAACGGGCAGATGGGGCTGTCCGCCACCATCACGGACGTCGCAGGAACTCCTCTGGACGCGNNCCCGGCCATTGCCAGCGTATCCAGTACAGGAATGATGCAGGGTGTGGCTTTGGGCGACGTTACGGTGACCGTGTCGGATGCGGTGAGCGGCGCCTCTGCATCGCGTCTGCTGCACGTAGTGCCCGGAGCGCTCACGGTACAAGCGACGCCCTCGCAGTTCCATGTAGGCGAGTCGGCACACCTCACCGCAACTGCTCTGGATGCGGCCGGCAACCTGGTGGAGGGCGTCCAGTACCAGTTCCGTTCGGGGGAGCCCGCTGTCGCGAGCGTGGCTGCCGACGGAAGCATTCTGGGAGTTGCCGAAGGCTTCACCACTCTGGAGGCGCGGATTCCTTCCGCCAGTTCCGACGCGGCCCTGGTCGCGACCACTTCGGTGCACGTGCTTCCGAAGCCGGTGTATAAGATCACGCGGGTGCTCTCCACCGATGTCACGGCAAACTCGACCATCGCTGCCTACGCCAGCGTGAGCGCGGAAAGCGCGTCGGAAATCGCCAGCATTGTGACACTGGCGAACGGCAACCAGGCGGCAGTGCTGATTGAGAATGGCAAGCCCAACGTCCTCGCGGTGGTGGGACAGGTGCTGCCCAACGCCGGACGAATGGTTTTGCGGATCGATGCGGTTTCCGCCAACACCACGGGCGATGTTGCGTTGCTGATTGAGTATCCGAATCAGTGGTGCGCCGCCTCCGTGATTCTGTTTCCGCATGGCAAACCGGAACAGGAGCTAGGCGCTGCCAACTGCAACAACGGCCTGAATCCGCGCAGCCTGTCGGAAAGCGGCATGGTGCTCTATCGCTATAACGACCAGATTCTCTCCGACAGCGTAAACAGTGTTCCCCGATTGCTGTTTTCGCTGGCCACGCAGCCGGCAGCCGCCGATCCGGTGAAAAACGTAAACGATTTTTCGCCCTCGCGCACCGGTACGTTCATCCTCAACACGAACCTCACGTCGGGCACGCATGCCTATCTGTACTTCGACGGAAAGCTCCTGACTCAGATCTACAAAGATGGCGATGTGGTGGCCACAGTAGGCTCAAACAATATCGATCCGCCGGTGGCGGCTCCGGACGGAAAGTTCTGCCCGGGTCAATTGCCCGAATGTCGAAGTCCTGGCGCTACTGGCGCCGGGTCCGGCGCAGCGGCTGATCGCCAGCGGCGATTTGATTGCTGGCGGGAGATTGGGATGGATCGACTCCGTGGTGGATGCCGGCCCCAATGGCGTGCTGGTGGTTGCTGATTTTTCGACGAGTACCTATCATACGTCGCTGAGCTTTTGGACTGGGTCCGCGCTGGCGGAATACACACGACTGCCGGGTTGGGGCAGCCTCGTTTCGGGCGCCGAGCTTACCAGCGGGACGGCTTTGGTTTCGACCTCGCTGCCCGGCGACACGGCGGCTCCCGGTTTGCGTACGGTCTCCAGCAGTGGGGCCACCGCGCAGGTGTTGGCCGCGGGGGTGGCGTTTCCCCAGCCGGTTCCCGCCGGCGTGGACTGGCACTACGCGGCGCGCGCCGGCAGCACCGCCGCCATCCCATTTCGGGCCGCGGGGGAAGCGATTCTGAACCTGGGCAGCTCGATTCAGACAGTGGCGGCATTAGGAACAGCGCTCCCCAACGGGCAGACTAGCACCTGGATCGGAGCCGTGACATCCAGCCAATCCGGCAATCTGGCGTTTACGGCGGGATATGGAACGGGAAGCGTGCTAATCCGCTCTAGCGGTGGTACCCTGACTACCCTGATCGACAGCGGGGTTGGCAAGACCGGACCGCAGGGAAGGTCGCTCAGTTACATGAACAACTATCGCGGCCGATACCTGGCGATCAACACCCGCGGCGACGTGGCCGCCACCGGTGGTTACAACTTAAACAACGTCTCGGAGTTCGATCTGGTGTTGTTCGGCGTGGACGGCCCCCATCTGGTCGCGCAGCAAAACACGGCGGCTCCCGGCGGAGGAAACTACACGAACTTCAACACGGTGGCGATCGATGACAGCGGACAAGTCCTGTTCATCGCGCAGACATCGGATGGTCACACGGCTGCGTACTATTGGGACGGCATCAGCGTCAGCCGCGTGATTGGCACGGGCGATCCAGGACCGGGCGGGTTCACTGTGAACGAGGTTTCCAACATCGCCGGCGGGGGGAGCGGATTCGTCATTCTTCTGGCATTTGGCAGCTACCAGGTCCGCGAGCTGCGCTCTTACGATGGATTGCACATGCGCACGCTCCAGTCGACGGACACAAGCCTGTTCGACGGCACCAGGCTCAACTACTACTGGGCGAATGAGGCCACACTCGACGCCAATGGCGACGTCCACGTAATGGCGGACACGCAGGATTCGTTGACCGGCGTTTATGCGCACCGAACGGACGGGAGCGATGCGATTGTGGCGCGGAATCGGGATCCCTTATCGAACGGCGAGTGGTTGATTATGCCGCTCTCCGTGAGTTCCTCTTCCTCGGGCGAGGTTTACTTCACCGCCGACGTGATGCTCAACGGGGTAGAGGTACTTGCGCTGTACCACGCCGTCCCGCAATAAGCAGGGGAAGACCGAAAGGCGCTAACGGCCCTATTCATGACGCAGTGCGACTGACGGATCCAGGCGCACCGCCCGCTTTGCGGGTACGTAGCAGGCCAGAAGGGCGGGCGGAATGAGGAGCAGCAGAATGGCGGCGAGCGCCCACGCATCCGTCTTCGGAACCGCCCCGGTATCTACCTGTGCGGCGAGTACGCAACAAATCGGAATACCAGCCGCGAGGCCGATCCACACCGATCGCATTCCCGACACAAACACAGCGCTCAGCACATCTCGTTGAGTAGCTCCCAGAGCCATGCGAAGACCGACTTCGTGCGTTTTGCGCGCAACGGTGAAGGAGAGAACGCTGTAGATGCCGGTAGCCGCCAGGGCCAGCCCGGCCAGCGCCACGCAGCCGAACAGAGCCATCTCGAAACGCCCTTCGTCGCGATCTTCGTTCCAATCCAGCCGGCCCTGCACCGCCCATGGATTGCCGATTGTCTGGGCGGGATCGATGGCGGCGGCCTCGCGCCGCACCGCGTCCCAAAGCATCATGGGGTGGCCCGCGGTTCGCAGGAATATTCTGCTGGCAGACGGCGCCGCCAATGTGTAAGGAACCAAGACCAGTGGTGCGTGAGCAATCCCCAGTTCTCCATCGGGTTTCGTATCTGCGATGATGCCGACGATGTTGATATCAGCCGCGCTGTCCGCGGACGCCCTGAATTCAGGCAGCAGGAACAACCTGCCTGGGTTTTGCAGAAGACTCAACCGGATGTGCGAACCGACGGCGCTGGCGCCGTGAGGCCAAAGCAAGGCGGCACGCTCGTTCACCAGGCCGACACGATCAGCGCCATCCACCTCCAGCGCGCCGAACAGCCGTCCGGCGCGAAGTGGAATGCCGAGGGCACCGGCGAAATCCCGGCTGACAAAACCCACATCGACGTGCCGAACCACATCCTGCCGCAGTCCTGGCATAGAGAGTAGGGACTCGGGACCTCCCAGACTGCCAATCGCTGCGGCTTGCACGCCGGGAAGATTTTGCAGCCTCGCGAGCAACGTGCGGGCAAACACTATGCGTCCCGAGTATCCCGGATAAAGCTTGGGCGGCAAAGAATACCCAGCCTTGAGGACGCGAATAGTCTCGAAACCGAGACTCCGTTCGCGGGCTGCCGCGAAGCCGCGGACCGTGACGATTGCGGCAAACAGCAGGACGACGCAGAGCGCAACCTCCGCGGTCACCAGAAAACTGCGCACGGCTCCAGCGGTGTGGTTGCCGGGAGTTCTGGGGGCGTCTTTGAGTGCCTGCGCGAGGTTTAGCCGCCAGCAATGCGCGACAGGCGCCAGGCCACACAAGACCCCGGAAGCCAAGGAAGCGGCCAGAGCGAACAGCAGGACATGTCCGTCAACGGCCACGTGCACTTCGTCGGGGCGCATGCCACGGAGATCGGGCAGCAGCGCCGTAATCACCGGGATCAGCGCAAAGGAAAGGACCACGCCGGCTGTGCCGCCGGCAAGCGAGAGCGAGAGACTTTCAGTGAACAATTGCCGCAGAACCCGGACGGGTCCGGCGCCCAGCGATATACGGATGGCGATCTCGCGCGATCGGAAGGTCGCNNCCCGCGCATGAGATCAGAAGCAGCAGGCCCGCCACGAGCATCAACCATTTCATGGTGGTTTCCATGCCACGGCTGGCTTTGTTCCAGGACACCTTTGCGAGCTTGCTGGTGAACCCCTGCCTGGGGAAACTGCTCGCGTCCATTCGCGCCATGCCCAGCAGAAGGGATTGCAACTGTTCCTCCGCGCTTTTCTCGGAGGCACTGGGACTCAGACGCAATTTGACGGCGACTATGCGGTCGTAGCGATCCATGGGGAGAGGCATCCACATGTCCGTCCACCAGCCAAAGCGTGGGGGCATGATGCCGATCACGGTGCGCGGCCGGTTGTTAAGAACAAGCCGTTTGCCAAGCGCGGCCGGGTCGCCGCCGAACCAGTGTTGCCATGCTTTGTAGCTGAGTACAACGACCGGTTCCGCCTGGCCATCGGGGTGCACATCGGCCGGAAGAATCGTCCGTCCCAGCAGCGGACTCACACCCAGAAACTGGAACGTATTGCCGGAGAGAAGCCTGGCGTGCAGGGTCTCGGTGGCGCGTTCTCCGGTGAGAAGGTCGTTCTCTTCGCCCTCCGCCATGGCGCCGGAGAACGCGGGCAGCTTGGCGATTTCCAAATACTGGCCCAGCCGGAACGAAGCGGTTGCGGCCCGATCCTTTGGAAGCATTCGCGGCTCCCGGATCTCGCTGGGCCGGGCATAAGGATAGGGGGCGATCAGGACCGCGGACACCACGCTGAAGAGCGCCGCTGCCATCCCGATACCCAAGGCGAGCGAGAGCAGGGCCGTCAGGCTGTAACCGAGGTCCCGCAGCATGAAGCGGGCCGTGTATCTCAGGTCCTGCAAGAGCCGTTCGACCCATGTCCACCCCCATGTTTGGCGGATATCTTCTTTGATCAGAAGGACGTTTCCGAAATCGCGGCGGGATAAGCGCGCCGCCTCCTCGGGCGACATGCCAGAGCGGATGAGATCTTCGATCTCCAGTTCGAGGTCGTGGCCGATCTCGTCGTCGAGATCCTGATTTCTACGGTTCCGGTCCCCAGCCGTCCATGGCGGCATGCGAAATCTCCCGCTAAGCCGGACGCATCACGCGCGCAATCGTCTTGACCAGCAGGCTCCATTTCGATTGCTCCGCCGCGAGTTGTTTTTTTCCGGCTGTAGTCAGCTTATAGTATTTGGCGCGGCGATTGGTCTCGGAGGCTTTCCACTCGGACGCAATCAAGCCTTGCTCCTCCAGGCGGTGCAGTGCCGGATAGAGGGATCCGCGTTCGATCTGCAGTAAATCGTCCGAGCTGCGCCGGATGGCCTGTCCGATGCCGTGTCCATGTTCCGGCCCCCATTGGAGGGTCCGCAGAACCAGCATATCGAGTGTGCCCTGGAGCAGCTCAACCTGAACCGGACGGGGTGCTTGTTTCGCCATGAGATTTCTGCAAGACACTCTACCAGAACCGCCGCCGTTCGTCTACTAGAATGTCTTCTAGTAGCGCGATTGACACCCGCCGGAAAATCGGCCATACTCCTTGTTGTTCGTCTACTAGAATGTCTTCTAGTGTCAAGGAACCGTTCTTATGATTTGCCGATTATTTCGCTCTGCCGGGGTCCTGGTCCTCTTCGCTGGCGTCGTATGGGGGCAAAGCTCCAACGGCATCCTCACCGGCCGCGTTGTCGATCCCACGGGGAGGAGTGTGCCGGACGCCGAGGTAAGACTGATCAATGAGGACACGCGGAACGCCAGGGCCGCCGCGAGCGGACTGTCCGGCGAGTTCGCGTTTAGCTCCATCGAACCCGGCACGTTCACGTTGCTGGTGATAGCGCAGGGATTCAAACAGTATGAACAGAGGGGTCTGCACCTGTCGGCCTCGGACCGGCTGGGCGCCGGCGAGTTGAAGCTCGAACTCGGTTCCGTCACCGATTCCATCGAAGTGAAAGGCTCTCCGCCGCCCGTCCAGACCACCAGTTCGGAGCGATCGCAGACGGTGGACGCGTCGCAGCTCGCCACCCTGCCATCGCGCGGACGGGACTATCTGGGAATCCTGGCGATGCTTCCTGGACGATATAGAAGGCAGCAATTCGCTAGGTGTCTTCAATTCCCCGTCCGCCATGTCCGGCGTGACCGGCAGCCATAACGCCGTCAACGTCGACGGCATCTCGGGGAACACGCGCGGCGGCGGCCGCCTGGACACTCCGGTGAACCTGGACGCCGTCGCCGAGGTGCGCGTCGTGACGAACACATACCAGGCCGAATATGGCAAGGGCGGCGCTTCCGTGATCAACGTGGTGACCAAGAGCGGGGTGAAGGTGTTCCACGGCTCCGTTTATCTTCTTTCCCGCAACAAGGATTTCAATGCCAATTCATTCTTTAATAATCTGATCGGCGCTCCGAAAGCGGACTACAGCTACACCACGTTAGGCGTGAACCTCGGCGGACCGCTATACTGGCCGGGAAAGTTCAATTCCGCGAAGGATAAGCTGTTTTTCTTCTTTTCTTCGGAAGGCGAACCCGGCCAGCCGACCGGATTGTCGCACGCTTTCACAGTGCCTACCGCCTTGGAACGCGTCGGCAATTTCTCCCAGACCCTGGATCTGAACGGGCAACCTATCGTCATCAAGGACCCGCTCAGTCATGGGTCCCCCTTTCCGGGCAATATCATCCCAACCAGCCGGATCGATCCCAATATGCAGAAGTTAATGAATGTGTTTCCATTGCCGGACGACACGAACCGCGCCCAAACCAAAGGCAATTACAACTATTATGTCGCGGACCCGCACCTGCAGGCCACCGATCAAACCGGTAACGCGCAGCAGATTCTGCGTATCGACTACTATGTCTCATCCAAGCTCCGCTACTATTTTCGGGGAATGTATATGACCACCTTCGATGGCGGCCTGAACAGTCCCACTAACATCATGAATTGGGGCATAGGTCCCGTCACATATGCCACGCGAGGGCCGAACCTGGGCGGAACCGCTACTTACACCTTCAGCCCAACGTTAGTTAACGAATTTACCTTCGGATACGCCCTATGGACCGAGAGCCAGAAGGAGAGTAACACTTACGTGCCGCAGGTGCAACGGGACAAGCTGGGAATCACGCTGGGGCAGTTCTACCCCGCCAACAATCCGCTGGACTTGATCCCCGCAATGACTTTTGGGGGCGTGCCACAAGCCGCTAACACCGGATTTACCGCGCGTTTCCCAATCACCGACGATGCCTCAGCGTGGACCTTGACAGACAACGTGAGCAAGGTGTGGCATCGCCATATGTTCAAGGCCGGCGTACAGGCGGAGCGGACTATCTATAACCAGTACCATACCGGCAGCAACGCTTTCACCGGAAGCTTCGATTTCACGCAGAATATTAATAACCCGGTAGACACCGGCTATGCTTATTCGAATGCCTTGCTGGGCTATTTCAACAGTTACACCGAGTCCACAGTGCGGATGGACTATCGCCCCATCACGCCCATCCTGGAATGGTATGGGCAAGACAGTTGGGCCGTGAGCCAGCGCGTCACGCTCGATTTGGGCGTGCGTTTCACCGCCGGACTGCCGCAATACCCTGCCAACAACGCGGCCGCCAACTTCGTCCCTGCCTTGTATAATCCTGCGAAAGCGCCATCGCTCTACCGGCCGGTACTGGTGGGAGGAGCGCCGATGGCGCAGAATCCGCTGTCCGGCGCGCTTTTGCCGCAGGCGTACCAAGGCCTGATCGTGGCGGGTTCCGGAGATTTGACTAACGGCACGGTGGTAGCCGGCGTCCCAGGTTGGCCGCGGGGCATGGTCGATTTCCAAGGCATCCTGCCGGCGCCGCGCCTCGGTTTTGCCTGGGATGTTTTGGGGAACGGAAAAATGGCGGTTCGCGGCGGGTTCGGAATCAATTACAATCCGCGTGAAGGCAGCGGCACGCTAGGCGATCTGTCGGCCAACCCACCCCTGATTCTGACTCCGGAGGAGTTCTACGGCAATACCACGACGTTCCTCAGCACGGCCGGCACCCTCGGCGTGAGCAGCTTCACCCGGACCCTCCAGCGAAACCAGCAGCCGCCGGCGTCTTACAACTGGAGCTTTGGCATCCAGCGTGACATCGGCTTCAACACCGTCCTGGACGTGGCCTATGTGGGCAATGCTGGCCGCCACATCGAGCAAGCCTAC
>OKRF01000214.1:0-14407 GCA_900290315.1 Candidatus Sulfopaludibacter sp. SbA3
GAACCAATCGGGTCCCGGAGCATTTGGATACTCCCGAATCCTGCAGTTGATGGTTCGAGTGATGTTCTAAGAGACAGGTACCGGGTAATTGAGACGCCGGGTCGGGCTTTGCCCCGCCCGGCGTTCTCATTTTCAGACAGCCTGCAAAGTCCATGTTCTTTACAGACCGGGCTGCCTGCCCTTGTCCGGTTAACGGTTAACCGGACCGTTAAAAGCCGCTGGCACGGAGCCTTTCCTTCAGGCGCAACCATAAGATTCCATTCATACTCATCACACGACACCGTGCCAAACCTAGTCCGCGCCGGGCTTGCGTGTTAGGGTTGATTTTCCGGATTAGGAGGACGTGGTGCACGATCATCGGTTTTCCAGACGCTATTTCTTCTACGGCAGTCTGCTGGCGGGGGCGGTTCCAACCGGCGGGTTCGGCAGTACGCCCTCTCTTGCCGCGATGGGCTTCAAGTCGCCGAACGAAAAACTCAATGTCGCGGCGGTCGGATTCGGGGTGCGCGGTCCCGCGATTCTCGTCGGCGCCGCCGCGACCGAGAACATCGTGGCGCTATGCGACGTGGACGAAGTGCGCTCCGCCCAAGGCTTCGCGCAGTATCCCAAGGCGAAGAAGTACAAGGATTATCGCAAGATGTTCGAGACTGAGGGCAAGAACATCGACGCGGTAATGATCGCCACCCCCGATCACATGCACACGCCGGTGGCGTTGCTCGCCATGCAGCATGGCAAGCACGTCTATTGCGAGAAGCCCTTGACCCGAACCGCCTCCGAAGCGCAGTGGCTGGCCGACGCTGCCGTGAAATACAAAGTGGCGACCCAGATGGGAAACCAGGGCTGGAACCACGAGGGCACGAAGACCGCTTGCGAGATCTTCTGGTCCGGCGAGATCGGCGACGTGAAGGAGATCCACGCATGGACCGGCGGCATCTACGGCGGACAGCCAAACATCCCAGCCACCGGACCTGAGGCGACAGCCGTTCCGCCCACGCTCGATTGGGACCTGTGGCTCGGCTGTGCTGAGCCGCGCACCTTCAATCCGCTGATGACGAATCAGTGGCGCGCCTTCATCGACTTCTCCACTGGTGGATCAATGGGCGACTGGCTGGTGCACAATATCGGACCGGCCCACCTGGCGCTGCAACTCGACAAGGCCAGCCCGATCAGCGTCGAGTGCGTGTTCGTGGAAGGCAAGAACCAGTGGCTGTGGCCGCTGCGCGCACACGTCGTCTTCGAATTCCCGGCGCGGGGCAGTATGCCGCCCGTGACCGTGCATACCTACCAGAATATGCGCGGCGACTTCCAGGATCCCGCCGGCATGGCCCAAGGCGAGCGCCTCTTCCCGCCGATGAACAATCTGGCGGAAAAAGGTCGCCCGTTCGTGCAAGGCGGCGATGGCATGATGCTGGTCAGCACCCAGTTGACGGCGGATGGCAAGCCCCTCGCGCAGCAGGGCCGTGGCGGCGGAGCGCCTCCAACGGGAGGCCGTGGACCAGGTGGAGCGGGTTTGCCGGGCGGTGGCCGCGGTCTCCCGCCCGGCGCTTCGCAAGATCCCAAAATGCGCGCCCCCGGCAACGGCGCGGTCTTCGTCGGATCGAAGGGCTATATGGCAACCACGTCTCGTGGGGAGGGCGTCTGGCTGCTGCCGGCCTCCCGCTGGGCGGAATACAAACTGCCGCCGCAATTCCTGCAGCGGGGCGTCAATCACCAGCAGGACTGGATCCGCGCTTGTAAGGGCGGCGCACCGGGAGTCTCGGACTTCGCAGTCGCGACCAAGTACATCGAGTGGCTCTCTCTTGGCGCGATTGCGCTCCGCGTTCCCGGAAAACTCATGTGGGATGCGAATAAACGGCGCTTCAGCAATAACGAGGAAGCCAACCGCCTGCTGAAACCATTCCTCCGCAAGGGATGGGACTTGAAGGTGTAGCGCTCCAGGAGCGTAGGGGCGAAAGGAAGGTCGAACACGATGAGAATCAGCATAATCGGAATGCTGTTGGGTGGAATTCTTGCATGTGCCGAACTGACCTCCGCCGCACCCCCCATTCGCGTCCTGCTGCTCGACGGCGAACAGGCCGGCGCATACCATGCCTGGCAGGAGACGACACCCTATCTGAAACGGATGCTGGACGACGCCGGTATTTTTCAAGTGGATGTGGTCACTGCGCCCGCGCGCGGCGACGATTTCAGCACATTCAAACCCGAGTGGGGCAAATACCAGGTTGTCGTCTCTAATTACGACGCTCCTGACGATCGCTGGCCGGATAGCGTAAAGGCCTCCTTCGAACAGTACATTCGCGGTGGCGGCGGCCTTGTGTCTGTCCACGCCGCCGATAATGCCTTCGCGAACTGGAAAGAGTACAACCTGATGATCGGCGTGGGCGGCTGGCGCGGCCGCAATGAGAAGTCGGGACCGCATTTCTATTATGAGAACGGAAACCTGGTTCCCGATCCGGCTCCGGGCTTCGCTGGAAGCCATGGGGCGCGCCTCGCGTTCAAAGTGGTCAACCGGGTCACGGACCACCCGATCACCAGTGGGCTGCCCAAAGAGTGGATGCACGTTGGCGACGAGCTTTACGCGAATCTTCGGGGGCCGGGCGAAAACATGACGGTGCTAGCCACCGCGTTCTCGGATCCCGCAAATCGCGGCACTGGTCACGACGAGCCAATCCTGATGGTGATTTCCTACGGGAAGGGGCGTATCTTCCACACCGTGATCGGCCACGACTTGGCTGCACTCAACTGCGTCGGATTCATCACGACCTATCAGCGGGGCACGGAATGGGCCGCCACCGGCAAAGTCACGCAGAAGGTTCCGCGCGACTTCCCTTCCGCCGACACGACCAGCATGCGACGGGAGTACGATCCACCGGCAGGTTGGACGTCCCCCGGCGCAAGGCCTCGACCGCCGTCGAAATAGGTGCTCTGAGGGGCGCCCGCTGTAAGAGAGGATTCCAATGAAATACGTACTTCTGGCAACGATGCTCGCTCTAGCTTCGCTGGCCGTGGCGCTGGACGGCCAAATCGGGATCCATGACCCGTCTACAATCGTGCAGTGTAACGGCAAATACTACACCTACGGCACCGGCGGATCGTCCCTGGTCTCCGATGATGGCTGGACCTGGACACGCGGAACCACGCTCGCTCGTCGCGGCCTGGCCCCCGATGTCATTCACATCGGCGACCGCTACTACGCCTACGTGGCTGCGAACATTGGGGCACAGCCTAAGGCCGCCATCAACATGATATGGTCCAAGACACTGGACCCGGATTCTCCCGATTACAAGTGGGAAGAAGGCGGCGTGGTCGCCTCCTCGGACGGAGTCGAAGACTGCAATGCGATCGATCCGGGCGTCTTTCTGGATCCCGCCGATGGCAAGCTCTGGCTGGTCTATGGCTCCTATTTCGGATATATACGGCTGGTCGAGCTCGACCCAAAGACAGGTAAGCGCGTCAACCCCAACGACAAGCCCCGCGACCTCGCAATCAACTGCGAAGCGTCCGACATGATCTATCACGATGGCTGGTATTACCTGCTAGCCACGCATGGCAGTTGCTGCCGCGGTGCGGACTCCGGCTACAACATACGCATGGGCCGCGCGAAGAAAGTCACCGGCCCGTTCCTGGACCACGAGGGCGTCGATATGATCCAGGGCGGCGGCAAGCTACTGATTGGATCGGGCGGCCGTGTGGTGGGCGCCGGCCATTTCGGACTTCTGGATCTCGGCGAAGGCGTGCAGAAGTTCTCCATGCACTGGGAAGCCGACCTCGATCGAGGCGGCGCCAGCGTGCTCGATATCCGTCCGCTGCTGTGGAGAGACGGCTGGCCCGTTGCCGGAGAGAATCTGAAGGAAGGCACTTATGAGCTTGAAGCCGTGCGCACGGGTACGGCCCTCGAACTCGCGGTAGAAGGCATGCCGGTGGGAGGACGCCGTGGCAGGGGCGCCAGGGGTGGCGGAGGACCGCCGGCCGGGCCGGGAGCGGCGCCCGGCGCCGGCCGTGGTGTCGCACCAGGCGGTGGACCGGGAATGTTTGCCGGTACTGGCGCCTCGATTCCGTCGCAGGATATTGCGGAGGTATCCAAGAATTGGCCCGCGGGCAATATCGACACTCGTATGGCGATTTATCTCTGTCAGGCCCAACAGAAATGGGCAATTACAGCCGTCCCCCACGCCGGCGGCTATCCCGGCTCGCCGTATTTCAAGATCACCATCGCCGGCACCGACCGTGCGCTCGCCGCTACGGCGGACGCTGAATTAGTCGTCGTGCCCGCGTTCAGCGGCGCACTCGAACAATTGTGGCGCATGGACCAGCTTGCCGATGGCACGTGGCGCATCATGCCCAAGTCGATTCCCAACTCTAAAGACGCCATGGCTCTTTCAGCCGTAGGCAGCAGTTTCGCGACGCTGTCGAAGTTCGACCCCAAGAGCGACAAACAGCACTGGCTGATCAAGACGCCGTAACCATCGATCGGAAATCCGCCATGAACTCCCTCCACAAATATTGCATTCCGGCCTTTGCCGTTCTGGCGATCGCCGCCGCCGCTCAAGTTGCTCCGGTCACACTGACGGCTCCCGTAACGCCGCAGAAAACGCCCGGCGCAGATGGCTTCATCCAACGCTGGCTCCTCCTGGAACCGATCGGCGTCAATGGCCTCACCGATAGCGCAGTCCAGGCGATCGTCAAGAAAGAGTATTTCCCCAATCAGTTGACCGCCCTTCCCCACGACGGCGACAAAGTAGCCGTAGGCGATGCGCAGCTCACCTGGCATGCCGTCGACACCAAGCTCTACAACGTCAACCTCTATCACTTCGCCCACGCGCTGGGCAAGCCGACATCCGACGTTTTATTCTGGGCCGTTACCACCATCAACTGCCCGCAGGAAATGCACGGCGTGCGCCTGGCCATCGGCTCCAACGCCGCTTCGGTCTGGTGGGTCAACGGCAAAGAGGTCATTGGCATTTACGGCGATCGCCAGACGGTGATTGACGACGGCGTCTCCAAACGCCTCACGCTGAACAAGGGGCCGAACGTCGTTCGCGCAGCCGTCATCAACGGCGGTGGAGCGACCGATTTCTGCGCCCGGTTTCTCGACGCGGAGGATAAGCCGCTGAAGGGGCTCACCGTGAGCTTGGCGGGCGCCGGCAAATGAGGCAACATAAGACTGACATGACCCGCATCCGCACACGATTCCTGGCTTCCTTCCTGGTCGCTGCTTCGTTCGGTTTCGCACAACGGGGCCCCATTGACCAGCAGCTGACCTTTACCCCGGACCATGCGACTGGAATTTACGATGTCGGTGAAACTGTGGCTTGGACGGTGACGCCCGGCCCGGTCACGCCCACTTACGCTTACAAGTGGACGATTCGCCGCAATAACGCCGTGGTTCTCAAGGAAGGTAAACTCGACCTCTCCTCGGGCAAGGACAAAATTGAGATTGTCGGCGACCAGCCCGAAATGATCTATGTCGCCATCGAACCGTACGCGAAGCTCGCTGCCGATGCGTCAGCTCCGACTGACGGCACCGGCCGTGGCGCGGCGCCGGCTTATACCGGAGGCAACACGGGCCGCAACACTGGGCTCTACGCGGTTGGCGCCGCCGTCGCGCCCGCGAAAATCGGAATGTCGACGCCGCGGCCCGATGATTTCGACGCATTCTGGGAAGCCAAACTGGGCGCACAGGCCAAGGTCCCGATCAATCCCGTCCTCACGAAAGTCGAAACCGACGTTCCGGACGTGGAATTGAGTATGTTTGTGCTGGACGCGCTCGGTTCCCAGACGCATGGCTACGTTGCCAAACCTTCCAAAGAAGGCAAATTCCCGGCGCTGATTCAATTGCAGTATGCCGGCGTCTATGCCTTGAACGCGCGCGGCGCGGCGCAGCGTGCTTCCGAGGGTTGGCTGTTCGTCAACGTCGATTCGCACGACAAACTGCCGTCCGATCCATCCGGAAACATTCCAAGGAATTATCAGGCAGTCGGCAACACAGATCGCGAGAAATCGTATTTTCTGAACATGTACCTGCGCGACTCGCGGGCCCTGGATTACCTGTTGTCGCGGCCCGACTGGGACGGCAAAACGATCGTACTGACCGGTGGCAGCATGGGCGGCCAGCAGAGTCTCATGCTCGCCGGCCTGAGGCCCGAAAAAATCACCGCGGCCCTGGTCTGCGTCCCGGCCGGCGCCGACGCCAACGGTGACCTTCATGGCCGCAAAGCCGGCTACCCCAACTGGCCCTCGGACAACCCAGACGTCATGAAGACCGTCCTCTATTTCGACACAGTCAATTTCGCCTCGCGCATCAAAGCGCCGGTCATGGCGGGGATGGGCTTCATCGATACGATTTCGCCGCCTGCCGGAGTCTGGACGGCCCTGAACCAGATCCCGGGGCCCAAAGAACCGCTGCCTATGATCGAGTCCGAGCACGACAACCTGACCCCCCAAAAGGGCAGAGCCTGCCCGGCCAGAACGAGAGAACTTCTGGATCTGCTGGTCAAGGGCGGCGACTTCAAACCCAACGGGATCAAGCCGTAAAGGACGTGTCACATGCGACTCCGATTCGTCATCGCGCTCTGCTGCATCGCTGCCGGCGCGGCATACAGCCAGCGAGGTCCGACACCCTACTATGAGGACACCAACAATGTCCCGGTGTCGCCCGAGGTGCATGCCGATCGCTCCGTCACCTTTCGGCTGTTCGCTCCCAAGGCAAGCGAAGTCGTGTTGATGGGATCTCCGGGCATCCTGGAGGTGATCCGGAAACCGATGCCGCTGCAGCGCGACGACAAGGGAGTATGGAGTGTGACCGTGGGCCCAATTCCTCCGGGCTTCTACACCTATGGGTACGCGATCGATGGCGGCCTGCGTATGCCCGATCCGTCGAATCCCAACCTGGAACTGCGCCGCTGGGGGCCCACCAGCCTCTTCATCGTACCTGGCGGAGAGACGGCGCCCATCGAAGAACGGCACGTTCCGCACGGGTCGGTTCACGTGGAGTTCTACGATTCCACCAACTTGAACGCACAGCGTATGGTCTACGTCTACACGCCTCCGGGTTACGAATCCGGCAAACAGAAGTATCCGGTGCTCTACCTGCTGCACGGCAATGGGCAAATCGAAGCATCCTGGACGTGGACCGGACGCGCCAATGTCATCATGGACAATCTGCTGGCCGATGGGAAGGTCAAACCCATGGTTGTGGTGATGCCTTACGGCCATGTGCCGCGCGAGATCAAGCCGGCGCCCAATACTCCGCCGTCAACCAACGACCCGGCGGCGATCGAGAAGGAGTTGCTCACGGCAGTGAAGCCGCTGGTCGAACGGAAGTATCGCGTGTTGACCGATCGCAAGCACAGGGCGATCGGAGGATTATCAATGGGCGCCGGTCAGTCGATGTCGATCGGCCTCCACAATCTCGATCAGTTTGCGTACATCGCTGCCTTTAGCGGCGGCGGCAATCGCACCGATTGGGAAAAAGCGGACGCGGCGATGCTGAATCAAAAGCTCAAGGTCTTGTGGATCGGCTGTGGAACCGAGGACCCCGGCTACAACGGAGTCAAAGCAATGGACGACCTGCTCACGAAGAAGAACGTGAAGCATGTCTGGAACCAGTCTGGCGGCGGACATAGCTGGCCAAACTGGCAAGTTTACCTTTCGAAGTACGCGCCGCTGCTGTTCCGCAATTAGTAAGGAGACAACATGAGAATCGCTGCGCTGGCTCTGTTGGCCGTATTGCCGGCTTGGGCTGCGCGCCAGGTCGCCATTGTGACCGATGGCCAACTGGACCCGCCCGCGCAATACGGCTTCGGCAAACTGGAGCAGGCGCTCTCCGCGAAGGGCTTCACCGTAATCCAGTCGCGGTCCGCCGAGTCGGCGCAGGCCGATTTCTACGTGCTCGCAGGCATCGGGAAAGGCGCGCCGCAATCCCTGACCATCCGCCGCTCCCGGCGTGCGGGCAAGCCGGCTGTCACTCTCTCGGGCGGCGATGCGCGCGGCCTCATGTATGCCGCGCTCGATATCGCGGATCGCGTGCGCTGGAACACAAAGGTCCAGGATCCCTTCGCGCTGGTACGCGAGGTCTCCGAGGAGCCCTACCTGGTGGAGCGCGGCGTTTCCATCTACACCATGCAGCGGGCTTACTTCGAGAGCCGCCTCTATGACGAGAAATACTGGCAGCGCTATTTCGACCTGCTGGCATCCAGCCGCATCAATCCAGCCGCATCAATAATTTCATCGTGATTTTCGGGTACGAGAATGGCGGGTTCATGGCGCCTCTCTATCCGTACTTTTTCAATCTTCCGGAGTATCCGGCAGTGGAACTGGTCGGGATCACGCCCGCGCAGCAGGCCCGCAACACTGCGGCGTTCAAAGCCGTGATGCGCATCGCGCATGAGCGCGGGATCGAGGTCACCGCCGGCATTTGGGACCACATCTACCGCGGCGGAGTGCAGGGTGGAGGCATCCCCGGCGCTGCGGAGAATGCGGGTAAACGCGTGCCGGGACTCGTTTGGGGCGTCACTGCGGACAACCTTTCGGCCTACACCAAAGCAGCCCTGCGCCGGTTCCTCAACGGATTCCCCGAACTCGACGCCATTCAGTTCCGCATGCACGACGAAAGCGGCCTGAAGCACGAGGAAATGGCCGGCTTCTGGCACGATGTGTTCTCGTTCATCAAAGCCGAGCGGCCGAAACTGCGGATCGACCTGCGCGTCAAAGATTTGCCGGACGCAGTCATCAACGATGCGCTCGATCAGGGCCTGCAGGCGCGAGTCAACACGAAGTACTGGATGGAGCAGTTGGGACTGCCATTTCACCCAACGCACGTGAACACGGAGAATCAGCACGACCGCCGCCACGGTTACGCCGACCTGCTTCGGTATCCGCAACGCTACCGCGTGCAATGGCAGGTATGGACAGGCGGCACGACGCGCCTCCTCCTGTGGGGCGATCCGGAGTACGTGCGCCGGTTCGCCGCGAGCGCGCGCCTGTACGATGGCAACAGCTTCGAAATGAATGAAATGCTCGCCACCAAAATGCTCGGCGAGCCGCACGACGAGCAGCCCATTCCAATCCTGAACGAGCGATACCGCTACTACGATTTCGAATTCGAACGGTACTGGGCGTTTTATCGGCTGTGGGGCAGGCTTACGTACAATCCCCAGACGGCTGCGGAAGTGTGGCAGAGCGAGTTCGAAACCCGTTTCGGACCCCAGGCGGGAGTCCACGTGATGAAGGCGCTGCAAGCCGGAAGCGCGGTGTTGCCGCGCATTGTGGCTGCGGCGTATCGATACCAATACTTCCCGACCACGAGGGGCTGGGCTGAGATGAATCACCAGGACTCGCTGCCCAAGTTCGCGACTGCGGAAAACAGCGACATCCAGCAATTCGAAAACCCGCGCGATGAGGCACGGAGTATTCTACACGACAGCGATACCGCCATGCGCCGCCCCCAAGAGACCAGCCGCTGGTTTGCCCAAACCGCTAGCGAAATCTCGTCCGAGCTGGCGTTGGCCCAGAAAGCCATCGGCGCCAAGGCCGGCAATGAGTTCCTTTCGACCGCAGCTGACTTGAAGATTCTCGCCGGACTGGCGCAATACTACGCTGCCCGCCTTCCGGCCGCAGTCGCCTACAACGTTTACAAGGAGGCGGGAGACACCACCGCTTTCGACGAGGCGATCTCGGGCGAGAAACGCGCCGTGAAGGCGTGGCGCGGCATGGCGGCCGCCGCGAGCGACCTGTACAACGACCACCTTCCATTCGGCGCGCGCGCTGTCGGCTTCCGCCAGCATTGGCGGGAAGAGTTGACTCTGCTCGAACAGGATTTCACCGCGCTCACGGCCGAGCGAGCGAAAGCTGAAGCCAAGTCCGGGAGCAAGCTGGCGCCGCGCGATCCGAATCTGAAACCGCCTATGATCTCGCTGTTGCCGCCGGCCACTGCCGAGTTAGGCCGGGACCTGCGAATCGCAGTCAAAGCAGCCGCTTCCGAGCAGGTCAAATGGATGCGGCTGCGCTACCGCCATGTCTCGCAATTCGAGGACTACCAAACCGCGGAAATGACCTTGGACGCGAAGAGCGGCTTGTCCACTGCCACAATTCCGGCCGCCTTCCTCGATCCAAAGTGGAACTTGATGTACTTCGTCGAGGTGGTCGGCAAAAATGGCGCCGGGCGGATGTACCCGGACCTGGAACACGAGATGCCTTACGTGATCGTCGCGGTCAAGCGCTAATCAGCAGGAGGATCTCTCATATGTCATTTGGCCGCACACTGGCTCTTCTGGCGATTGCCGTGAGTCTCTGGCCGCAGCGCGGGCCGCGCGGATCTCCGAAGCGGCGCGTGACCTTCAGACTGAGCGCGTGATAGACGCCGTTGCCGCCGTCGTGCACAAGTTGGATGACACCAAAGTTGAGATAGGGCAGGCGCGTCGATACCGGCGTCGATGCGCTGTTGCCGAGGTATCCGTACGGAATAGCCTGATTCGCGTCCTGGAAGCCGTAGAGGTGGTGGCTCTCGTTGCCCATGTAACCGGCCTCGATCACCGTCCGCGACCCGAACTGCCGTTGGATATTGAGAAGGTATTGCAGCGTGTAGGATGTTCGGTGGTCGTATGCATCGGCGTAGGCGTACGGTGGCGGAATCTGCGCCACCGCGCCGCTGCCGCCCGGGACGGCATTGCTGTAAAACAGGTTCGGCACGCCGACCGTGCCTCCGTTCTGTCCCGAGGTCTGGGTCACACGGCCGGCGATGTTGCGCGCCATATCGAAATAGGCGTTGCCGATGTCCTGGTTGTAGAAAACTCCGGCCCCGGCACGGACGACGAGTTTCGTATCCGGCGACCAGGAGACGCCCAGGCGCGGCGCCCAATTGCGGTAATCCGTCTGCATCAGGGCGTCGGGGTACGCGCCGCTGCTGCATACCGGCGCCGGCGAGGCATGGGAGCCGGCCACGCCGGTGGTGTCGGTCCAGTTGATGGCGAGTCCCTGGTAGGGATCGCTGCAGTTGCCCTGACGCACGAAGTACGGCCATTGCGGCCGCGGCGCCTGCGGCCCGAAATAGAGCGTCGGCAGCGCCACCGTGAAATCGTTTCCGGCCTGATCCACCCACGGAGGCGTGAGCTCGCAGCGAAGACCCAGCGATAACGTGAGGCGCGGCGTGATGCGGTACGTGTCGTCCACAAACGCGGCCATGGTATTGCGCTTGTACTGCGCGTTGGCAATGGCAACGGCGACCGTGGATTGGTACAAGTCGCCCAACAGAAACTCGGCGAAGGCGGTGTGCGTCGGGCTTTGTGTGGCGTTCGGTTGGAACACGAAATTGCCACGCGAAAACTGGTTGCCCACCTGGTTGAAGTTTTGCCGGTTGAACTCAAAACCCGCGCGGAAAGTGTGCTTGCCGCGGGTCCAGGAGAGATTGTCGACGAGCTGCAGCGAATTGTCCTGAATCACGTATGGCCCGTCGGTGTTATCACCGATGCCGCTGAAGCCGTCGCCGTTGAGCGAGATCGCGGGGATGCCCCAGGTTGCCGGATCTCCGGGATTAAGCCCCGGGATCCCGAGCGCCCCCACCACGTTGTTGGAGCCGGCGGAAAGCGTCCCGGTAGAGTTGTAGATCCGTGTGTAACCGAAGCGTGCTTCGTTCACCAGGCGCGGCGTCAGCGTGCGCGTGTTGGAGCCCAGGTACTGCTCATAGTTCGTCACGATCTTACTTCCCAACCCGCCGAGGCCGTTGGAAGATTGGTTCTCATCGCCCCAGCTGTAGCGGCCAGTCCACTGCGAATTGGAGGACTCCACGAAATCCATGCGGAGCGTGAAGCCGTCGCGGTTGGTGGGAGCGTTGACGGTGAACGGGTAGTTGTTGCTGGCGGTGGGCAGCGCAGCGGCCGCGTAGTAGTTGAGGAACTTCTGCGAGATCGGGTCGAGGCGGTTGGTAGGGATCACGTTGCCGGGGAACGGTGTTTTGCTGGCGCCGGTGGCGCCGCCAGTTGCCGGGTCATAGATGGTAGCCGCGAGAGCGCCGAAATTGCCAGCTTCCTCCGCCGCCGTAGGTAGCGTGTAGTTTGCCTGGCTGTGCGAACGCTGGGTCTTCCACTCATCGTTGGCCATGAAGAAGAGGCGGTTGCGGCCGTTGAAGATCTTCGGGATGCGCACCGGGCCATCGATTTCGAACCCGTAATCGTTCCACTTGAACGGCGATTTGATGGGGTGGACGGTGCCGAACGCATAACCCACCGCGTCGAACTTGTCGTTTCGGATGAAATCGAACACTGCGCCGTGCTAGCTATTGCCGCCGGATTTGGTGACTACGTTGATCTGCGTGGCCTGGTGGCCGAACTCTGCGGGGTAGATGCCGGTCTGCACCTTGAATTCCTGGATGGCGTCCACCGAAGGCAGCGTGACGTAGGTGTTGAAGTCGGGGTCTGTGTTGTTCAAGCCGTCCAGGGTGTAGTAGTCGAACATGATGCGCTGGCCGGCCGCGGAGATCGACTGTGAAGCGCGGTCGCCGCCCTGTCTCGATCCAGCCTGTCCAGAGGAAGGCGAGAGGGTATCCACGTTTGAGGAGAGCGCCACCAGGCTAAGGTAGTTGCGACCCGAGAGCGGCAGTTCGGTGATCATCTTGTTCTCGACTACCGTGCCGACCGTCAGGTTCTCGGTCTGGAGCAGGTCGGCTGAGGCCGACACCTGTACCGACTCGTTGACCTGTCCCACTTCCACCGTGAGGTCTTAGCGCACGGTTTGCTGCACCTGCACCTCAACGCGGTTGGCGACGGCCGCCCGGAAGCCCGGGTGGGTCGCCTTGACGTTATAAACTCCGGGTGGAACCGAGGCGAACGTGTAGTCGCCGTCACCTGTTGTCACCGTGCTCCGCTCCGCGTTTGTGGCGAGGTTCAAAAGAGTTACGCTCGCGCCAGCGACGGCACCTCCTGAAGAGTCTGTGATTCGTCCGGTGAGTTGGCCGAGAGTCTGGCCAAAGGCTGTAAGACCAGTCAACGCGAAGATCGCGCAATTCACGAAAAAGAGCGAGGCGAAGCCTCGGACGCGGCGGCAACGCATGGTAATTCCCTGCCGGACAACCCCAAACGTCTTTTGAAGACGCAATACCCAGTTTGATCTCGCATAGACTAACGCCTGGGGCCGTCGGGCGCTAGGTTCGATACGGTGTCCTCTATCCAACCGTAATGGAATCTTAGTCTTGGGCCAAGTGGAAGGACAGTGCATTCTGGCGGGTTACGGTTAGCCCGGGTTGTTAATGACCCTCCCCGTTGGCAAAATGGTTGTGGTATGATTCGCGGAAGAGAGCACCAGGATGTGCGAGAGCAGGGGGCTCAGCGAATTACGTGAGCAGGATGTGCGGGCGGAACTCAATCGCCTGTTGGCTAGTCCTGCGTTTCGCACCAGCAAGCGGTGCCGGGAGTTCCTGGAGCACATCGTCGAGCATACGATGAGCGGTCCTACCGGCGTTCTCAAAGAACGCTCGATCGGCGTGGAACTCTTCCAGCTTCCACAGGACTTCGATGCGGGCCAGCACACGATTGTCCGCGTGACGGCCAATGAGGTACGAAAGAAGCTAGCTCAGCATTACCTGGCCGAAAATGGTTCCTATCATGTGGTCAGGATCGCCATGCCGCCAGGATCCTACTCCGCTGAATTTCAGTGGGGGACTCCGGTTGTGGAGGCCGTAGCTGCCGAGACCCCAGTGGTGGAACCGCCAGCCGCCGAGACACCCGCCGCTGAGACGTCAGTTCCGGAGGCGACTGCCGTTGAGACAACAGTTGCGGAGGCGGCTGCCGCCGAGGCAATACCCGCGGAAACCCATCCTCCTGCACGCCGGAGTTGGGTGACACAGAGCGTGATTGTCTGCGCCGTAGCTGTTCTGGTTGTCGGAAGCGCCTTGGCTGCGTGGCGCTGGCGCGCAGTGGGCCCAACCTCAGTGAATGCCAAGTCCACTCTCGTCTCCAATCCAAAGCTGGCAGCGACAGGTGCCATCGAGAGTCTTCGGATGGTAGCAGGGTCCACAGCTCCATTCGTCGACCGTAGTGGGCGCACATGGGGCGCAGATCGTTTCTTCTCCGGTGGTAATGTGCTCGTGAGACCGGCCGAGAGGGTCTTTCGCACACTGGACCCCGATATTTACCGGCACCTGCGGAGTGGCGACTTTCGCTACGACATTCCACTACAGCCAGGGAACTACGAACTACATCTTTTTTTTGCGGAGACTGGTCTGGCGGATTTCATTAGCGCCGAAAGTAGCGGCGAGGGCCAGCGTCTCTTTCGTGTTTTCGCGAACGGGACTCGGATCCTGAATGCCTTCGATGTGGTGGCGGATGCGGCAGGTTCCAACATAGCGGATGAGCGCGTCTTCCGGAACATTTCGCCGGCTGCCGATGGCTTCCTGCACTTGAACTTCAACTCGATG
>OKRF01000214.1:14417-23555 GCA_900290315.1 Candidatus Sulfopaludibacter sp. SbA3
TCGCCGGCTGCCGATGGCTTCCTGCACTTGAACTTCAACTCGATGAGAAGCACGGCGATGTTGAGTGGAATCGAGGTGCTGCCAGTCAATACCGGCAAAGCAACAGCGGTCCGGATTCGAGCGGGCTGGACCTCATCGTGGAAGGATTCGGCCGGGCAGGAGTGGCATTCCGATTCCTATTTCCTGGGTGGAAATGCGTTGGTCCGCAACACGAATCCGGTTCAGGTGGACAACTCAATCGCACCAGATATGGCGCTGTACGCGAGTGAGCGGTGGGGGAATTTTTCCTATGCCCTGCCTGTTGCGGATGGCCGGTACCGGGTCACGCTGAGATTCTGCGAAGGGCACTACGGAAAACGCAACACTGGTGCGGGCGGACTTGGCAGTCGCATCTTCGACGTCTACTGTAACGGTGTGGCGTTGATGAGGGGATTCGACATCATTAAGGAGGCTGGCGGAGAGGGTCGGCCTATAGACCGGACCTTTTCTGCGATTCGCCCCAATGCCCAAGGCAAAATCCTGCTCACCTTTGTACCTATTGCCGGAATGGCATGTGTGAACGGCATCGAAGTCGTAGACGACTCGAAATAGTAAGTTCATTCTCTCTGTGTTGGGAGCCTGAGAATTCGACGCATGGCGAAAAATCCGTGGATCGCGCCCAGGTACCGCCGGACTTGGACCAAGTTGCCAGACTCGATCAGTTTTCGAGAATAGGCTTCGCCCTCGTCTCGCAGCTCGTCGAACTCGGCGGTCAGCAGGAATGCAGGCGGCAGTGCCGTGGTGTCTTGGGCGAAGAGCAGTGAGGCCATCGGATCGCACGGGTTAGTTAGTTCCCGCGGGCAGATATTCCGACCAGCCGCGCCTCATATCGATTGCCGCCGGCCCAAACCCGTCGGCATATTCGGCGAACGAAGGCGAATCGCAGGTAGCGTCGATCATCGGATAAATCAGTACCTGGCATCGCAAGCCCGCCGCGCGGTGGGCCTGGGCGGCGACCGCGACCAGGTTGGCGCCTGCACTATCTCCGGCCAATCCAACCGGCACCTGCTGTTTGGAAAGCCACTCCACAGCCCGGCATGCATCGTCCGCGGCGGCGGGAAAGACATGTTCCGGGGCTAAGCGGTAGTCGACGGCGACGACGCTGCAATCGGAAGCAATCGCCAGCAGACGGCAAAGGGTGCCGAAAGACTCCGTCCGCGGCGGCATCATGACTCAGGCAAGCATCTTGAAGGTTACGGCGAACGGCACTACCACGTCGCCGGTCATCCGCGGTGTGTGGATTATGGAGCGGATTCTTGGCTTCCACACCGCACCGCCGGGCGGCGTACCCGCTCTCGAACCGGATATTCGCGGCGCGGTCACGATCCGCCAGCAACTCGATCGTCACCGGGCCGATCCGGTATGCGCGTCGTGCCACCGGAAAATCGACCCTCCTGGATTCGCCCTCGAGAGCTTCGATGTCATGGGCGGCTGGCGCGACCGGTATCGTGCATTCGCCGAGAATGCGAAACCCGAAGCCGGTATCGGCCTTTCGGGTCAACCCTTCGCTTTCCACCACGGGCTGCCGGTAGATGCCGCCGGCGCGCTTGTGGACGGGCGGTCTTTCAAAGACATCCGAGAATTTAAGCAGCTTCTGCTCGATCACGAAGAGCGTACTGTAGCCCGAAACATCGTCAGCCAGTTGGTGATCTATGGCACAGGAGCGCCCATTGGATTTTCGGATCGCAAGCAGGTTGAAGAAATCCTCGACCATACCCGGAACTCCGGCTACGGACTCCGCGACATGGTCCACGGGATCGTTGAGAGCGATCTCTTTCTTAACAAATGAACGGGAGGCCTGAGATGGAAAACAGCCGCCGAGATCCTCTGAATACGCGTCGCGCCATTTCCCGGCGCACGATGTTGCGAGGAATGGGTGTTGGCCTGGCGTTGCCGCTTTTGAACGCAATGTCCCCGGCCGCACGCGCGCGGGCGTCCAACGCGCCACGCCGCATGTTCGCCATTTGCAATAACCTGGGTCTTCTGCCGGGGGAGTTTTTCCCGGCCGATGCGGGCCCCGGCTATACGCCATCGAACTACCTGAAGGTCCTTCAGGAGTATCGTAAGGATTTCACCGTCTTCTCCGGCGTTTCGCATCCAAACGTGGATGGAGGTCACCCCGCCGACATCAGCTTTCTGACGGCAGCCCCGCATCCGGCCAGCAGTTCCTTCCGCAACACGATCTCGATCGACCAATACATCGCCGAACGGATCGGCATTCAGACGCGATTCCCTTCTCTCACGCTGGCCGTCAATACCGGCGCTCGATCGCTCTCCTGGACCGGCAACGGCGTCTCCATCCCGCCAGAACAAAGCGCCGCCGGCGTCTTCCGCCAGATGTTCATGCAAGGCAGCCCCAAAGAGGTGGAAGCTAAAATCGCCGAACTGGATACCGGGCGATCCATCCTCGATGCCGTCTCCGAACGCACGGTGGGCCCCGCCGACCGCGAGCGACTCGACCAGCACTTCACCAGCGTCCGCGAACTGGAAGGCCGCTTACAGGAATCCAAGGGGTGGGAGCGAAAACCCAAACCCGTGGTGAAGGAACCCGAACCGCAAGATCCCAGTAGTCCGGCGCAGTATATGGCCAAGGTGGCCAACATATACAACCTCGTGCGTCTGGCTTTTGAAACCGATTCCACGCGGTCGGTAACACTGATGCTGGATAGCGTCAGCACTCCGGTGGTGGAGATCAAAGGGGCAACCATCAGCGACGGTTACCACAACCTTTCGCATCACGGGAAATCGGAGGCGAAGTTAGCTCAGCTCCGCGTGATCGATTCCTGGCACATGCGCATGCTCGCGGACCTTTTCAAGGGACTGAAAGGCGTCCAGGAGGATGGTGAAACGCTTCTCGACCGGTCCATGGTTCTCTACGGGTCCAATTTGGGCGACGCCAACGCCCACTCCACCTCGAATATGCCGGTGCTCCTGGCGGGCGGCGGCTTCCGGCACGCCGGCCACCTGGCCTTCGACCGCAACCAGAACTATCCTCTGCCCAACCTGTTCGTCTCCATACTGCAGCGTATGGGGAGTGAGACCGCCAAATTCGCCTCGTCAACGGGCACCATGTCCGGTCTCGAGATGACGAAAGCATGATCCGCCGCGCGAGCACTCCATTGCTTCTGCTGGGCGCAGTTGCCTATGCATGGGCCGCACAGGAAGTTGTGGTGGACTTCGAAAGCGCGGTCCCCCTGCTCGCCGAAGGCAAGGCCAATCGCGTCCCGCAATGGGAGGAGAAGGGCGTGGTTTTCACTCTTGCCCACGAACCGGAGCGCACGAAGGGAAAGGGCATGCTGATGTTCTTCACGCACCTCTCCAGCGGCCACAAGGGAATCGTTTGCGCGATGGCCACGGAGCCCATTCCGGTCCGCGCCACTTTTCCCAAACCAGTCTCTTCCGTCACCGTTTCATTTTGGGGATCCACCGGGATGCCCGCTGTGCTCGAAGCGTTCGATGCCGAAGGCCAGGTGGTGGACCGCGCGGCTCTCGACTCCGTTCCCGGCCGCAAGGCTCCAGGCGATGGAGTCCCTATCTTCAGCATGACCGTCAAGGCCAGCCGTATTGCCTACATCCAGTTCTCCGGCCCCCGCGAAGGCGAATACCTCGCGGCGGACGACGTGCGGTTCACGCCAGTCGATGGCGATCGGAAGTGAGCGGGAGCATGCACGTTGTGAACGGTGTTTTGATTTGAAAGAATAGTCCGATGAGATTTGGGCTCCTGCCGTTTCTCCTCGCGGGACTCCCTCTTTTAACGTTGGCCGCGGATGAGTGCAAGGGCGCGCCGCCATATGATTGCGCCGTCACCCTCATACAGCAGGGACGCTTCCCGGCCGCAGTCGGCGTGCTGGAGAAACTGACCGCCGAATCGCCGCGGAACCTCAAGGCACTGAACCTGCTTGGCATCGCGCTCAGCGCCGCAGGCGACCTGGAAAAGGCGAATGAGCGCCTAAGGCAGGCCCTTCAGGTAGATCCGGCATTCCTGCCGGCCCTGAAGAATCTCTCGATCAACGAGTTCCGGTTGGGCCAGATGGACCAAGCCCACGCGGGCCTGGAAACACTGCTCAAGGCCTCTCCGAACGATGATGTGACCCACCTTTACCTGGGCGAGATCGCATATGGTGCAAAGCAGTTTGCGGAGGCGGTAACTCACTACGAAAAATCGCGGGCTCAAGTGTACCCCGTGATCTTGCATTTCGCCGAATGTCTGCTCGAGACCGGCCGGAAGAAAGAACTTTCCGCTGTCCTGGAGGCGATCCCGGAGGAAGACGTGGAAAAGCAGTTTCAGGCCGGGATTCTGTTGGGAAAAGCGGGCGCCTACCTGGAGGCCGCGCCTTACTTCGGCCGCGCGCGCAAGCATGCCACCGATCCCTATAAAGCCGCCTACGATCAGACCCTGATGCTGATTCGCGGAGGCGACTACCCGGCCGCCATCCAGCTTTCAAACGAGCTTTTCACCGCCGGCGTGCGTCGCGCCGAGTTGTACAACCTGGTCTCGGAAGCATTCCTGAAAGCCGGGCAGGTCGAGAGGGCATATGCCTCGCTGAAGTCCGCCATCGCGCTGGAACCCGCAGCGGAGGATAACTACGGCGACCTGACCGGCATTTGCCTCGACCAGGCCAACTACGAACTGGGCCTGGAAGTCGTCAACGAAGGCCTGAAACACCTGCCTGACTCCTACCGGCTACACTTGCAGCGGGGCCAGATCCTGGCGCAAAAAGGCTTTTCCGACGAGTCCGAAAAAGAGCTGGAGACCGCCAGCCGTCTTTCGCCCACGGCGGCGGCGCCGTACGTGTCACTGGGGTTCGCCTGGATTCAGCGTGGAGAGACGGCCAAGGCAGTCGAGGTACTGCGCGCGCGGGTCAAAGGGAACCCTGACGATTTCGTCCTCGCCTATATGCTGGGGATCGCGCTGAACCGTTCGGGCGCGGAAACCGATGCCGAGGCCAAGGCGGCGTTCGAAGCGTCGGTGCGGCTGAACCCGCGGTTCTCGCGCGCCCGCGCGGAGTTAGGGAAGATTCTGCTCCGAAGCGGAGACGTCGGCGGCGCCACCGCGCAACTCGAGACCGCGGTCCAGATCGATCCCGAGGATGCCACGGCGGCATATCAGCTTGGGCAGGCGTACCGCCGGGTGGGTGATTCAGCGCGTGCTGAGGAGATGCTCACGCGCGTCGTCAAGCTTCGCCATCAGAGGGATGCGATCGACCCGAACGAGGAGATGAAGAGCCTTTTTCGCGAGGCCGCTGCTCCGGGCGGGCATACGGCCGTAAAATGACGCCTGCTTACCGCTTCCGAACGGAGCCCTTCCCTTGCTCCAGCAGGACGATCCTGTTCGCCGGCCCGCCGGCGAAGGTCTCCGTCTCGCCGCCCGGCCATTTCACCTCGATTCGGCCGTAGCCGGCTTCATCGCCCAATCCGAAGTGCAGCCGCGAATCGCTCTGCGAAAGGAAACTGGAGCCGCCCTGGACCTCGCCCGAGAGTCTCCGCTCGCCGGTAAACACGTAGGCGCGCGCTCCCAACGCATCCCGGTTGCATTTCACGCCGCGGAGTCGCACCAGCAGCCAGTTCTTCTTCGTCCCGAAGTTTTTCAGCAGGCTCGGCCGGTCGCCGAGATTGTTGATCACTACCTCGAGCGAGCCATCGTTATCCAGATCGCCCGCCGCGGCGCCTCGCGAGGACCATGCCGCGCGGATTCCCGGACCAGCCGAATCCGACAGGTCCTTGAACTTCCCGCCGCCGACGTTCCAGAACAACAGGCGTTGCTGGCGGTATTTCGCTCCGCTGGGCAACCGGTCCACTTCCGGGAACACGTGTCCGTTTGCCAGCAGAATATCCTTGCGCCCGTCGTTATCGACGTCCAGGAACAGCGCTCCCCAGCCGAGGAATTGGTTGCGCACGCCGAGTCCGGCGGAATACACCTCGTCCAGGAAACTCCCGTCCTTGGAGTTGTGATACAGGTTTGGCGTGTCCTCGCTGATCTTGGTTTTGAGGATGTCGAAATAGCCATCCTCGTCGTAGTCCGCCACCGCGACGCCCATACCGGCCTGTTCCTGCCCATCCTCGTTGAGCGCCGTGCCGGAGACAATGCCGATCTCTTCAAAGGTTCCATTTCTCCGATTGTGATAAAGCAGGCTGGGCCGCGAATCGCAGGCGATGTATAAATCCGGATAACCGTCGTTGTCGAAATCCGAAGCCGTGACGGTGAAGCCGTAACACCCCGTCGGCTGCCCGATTCCGCTCGCCGCGGATACGTCTTCGAAGCGCCCGTTCCCTTTGTTGTGAAACAGGAAACTCCGGCCGGGCGGCAGACCTCGCGGACCGCAAAACACCGGCATGCCTTTCCACAGGCAGTTGCTGTTGGCCCCCGGCTCCGGAATGCGCGNNCAGATCGAGCTTCCCGTCGAGATCGTAATCGACGAACGTGCAGCCCGTATCCCAGCGAACCGCGTCGGAACTCAGCCCCGCCTCTTTCGTGACATCGCGGAAGACTCCGCCGCCTTCGTTGTGATACAGCACGCTGTGACCGTAATAGGTTACGAACAGATCGCGCAGCCCGTCGTTGTCATAGTCGCCGACGCAGACGCCCTGTCCCCACCCGGTGCGCCCCAGGCCGGATTTCGCCGTCACGTCCTCGAAGCGAAGGTTGCCGAGATTGCGATACAGGTGACTGGTCGATTTCTCACCGGGGCCCTTGCCGTCGAGCGTCGTCCCATTCACCAGGAACACGTCCGGCAATCCGTCGTTGTCGAAATCGAAGATCGCGACTCCGGCGCCCGTACTTTCCAGGATGTACTTCTTGCGGTCCACGCCGCCGGTGACGTTAATGGCTGTGAGACCGGCCTCTTCGGCGACGTCGCGGAAATCCACGCGGATCGGAGCGAGTGTGGTTTGCACGTTCGCCGACTTGGCAGGCCGCGTTGCGGTCGCTACACCCTGGAACGCCTTCATCAGGCTCGTCCCCGCTGCAAGCATGAGCACCGCAAATACAAACGCCGCAGTGGTGCTTCGACCGCACGAGGTCATCCGGCCATTTTACTCATTCTGGCAGGCCGCACATAGTGCAGCGACTCGAAACCACTGCAACTGCCGCTTCGAAATAAGATACTGAAACATGGCCCCGCTCCCCCGCTGCATGTTCATCCTGCCGCTCTTCCCGCTCGGGATATGCGCTCAGTATGTGGGCAGCCAGAGTTGCCAACCCTGCCACCCCGGCCAGTTCACGGCGCAAGCAATGTCGGAGCACGTGCATGCGTTGGCGCCCGCGAAGCCCGGCAGCCCCGGCGAGTGGGCTTTCGGCGCGGGCCGCAAAGCCATCACCTACGTCAGCCACAAAGACGAGGAGACGTACATCGAACGGGCAGCCAGCTACTTCGCGTCCACGAAGTCGATGGGCGTGACTCCCGGACACCAGCCCGCGATCGATCTCGAATACCCGACCTTCGACCCGACTACGTCGGGCGCGCGCTGCTTTCGCTGCCACTCCACGGGCCAGCCGGTACTCGCCGCGGGCTTCACCATTCAGCCGGCGGAGAACGGAATCCGATGCGAAGCCTGCCACGGGTCCGGCGCGGCACACGTTGCGGCCGGTGGGGGAAGCGCCACAATTCGCAATCCGAAGCGCCTCAACGCGGTCGAACTCAACGCGTTCTGCGGAACCTGTCATCGCAAGCCGCCGGAGGCCGGTGTGGAGGGGGACTGGACGGATCCCTGGAACGCGCGCCATCAGCCGGCTTCGCTAAGTCAGGCGGCCTGTTTTCGTAAGAGCGCGGGCAGTCTGTCGTGTCTGACGTGCCACGACCCGCACGCGCCTCTGGGCACGTCGGCCAAGGCCTATGACCAGCGCTGCGCGGGGTGCCATCAGGGCGTGCGCCATCGGACAGTCACCGCCGGCACGGCGTGCGTGACGTGCCACATGCCGGAGGTCCAGGAGCCGGCGCCGGAACTCCACTTCACAAACCACTGGATAGGCATCTATGCCAATGGCAATTCTCTCGTGCCCGTCTCTAGGCCGGACCGCAGTCTCCCGCCTCTTTCATTGCCACCCACAGCCGAAGGCAAGTTCGCCCCGCCAAACGCACTCTCCACTCTGCTCCCTCTGTTTGCACAGGCGGTTAGCGAACGCGAGAAGGCGCTCGGCGCCTGGGACGCGAAGGTGGCTCGCAGTCTGAAGGCGCAGGGCCTGTTTCTCAAAACCCTTGGCGACCTGGAGGCTGCCGCCGTCCCGCTGGGCAAAGCGTTGGAAATCGACCGGCACAACAACGACCCCGATCTGTTCGCCGTAGAGGAGTCGTTGGCGCAGACGTACGAACTCACCGGCAACCGCCGGCAAGCCTTCGAATTGTTCCAACAGGCGGCGGTCGGCGTCGACTTGCAGGTGGCGGCACGAAGTTACGCCAGCCTGGCGCCGCTCGATCCCGCCCACGCCAGCGATTACTACGCCAAAGCGATCGCTGCGCAGGAAAAGGTTACCGGAGCCGACCATCCGCGGGTCGCCATGCTGTTGAACCGCCTCGCCCAGGCTCTGGAGGAAAAGCAGAACTTCCGGGAGTCCGAGTTGCTGCTGCGGCGCGCCCTGGCCATTCAGCGGAAGGCGCTCGGGCCGTCCCCCGACACGGCCACTACCCTGATCAACCTGGGCAGCTTGCTACAAAACCTGCAGCGCGCCGGGGAAGCGGAGCCTCTGGAACGTGAGGCCATCGCCATCCTCGAGCAGAAGCGTCCGCAGAGCGTGGAACTCGCTGCCGCGTACACCAACCTGGCGGACCTCTTGTCCACGCAGAAAGACTTCGCGCCCGCCGTCGCGTTGCTGCGGCGCGCCATCGCGATTGACGAAGCCATTTACGGGACCGACAATCCGGAAGTCGCGGTGGATCTGACGAATCTGGGAGAGTTGCTGAAAGGGCATGGGCAGGATGCGGCGGCCCGCACGGCACTCGATCGCGCCCTGGCAATCTACGAAAAGCGCTTCGGCCCCCAGAGTCCGCAAGCTCGAGATGTACGTGAGAGTTTGCGGCATCTCCGCTGAGCGGAACCCACACATAGAATCGAAGGCCGGCTTTTCCGCCTCATGGGTGGAAAGCCGGCCCCCGTCATTACGGA
>OKRF01000214.1:23565-45649 GCA_900290315.1 Candidatus Sulfopaludibacter sp. SbA3
TCATGGGTGGAAAGCCGGCCCCCGTCATTACGGACCGAGTGGCTTAGTGTCAGAACACGAGCCGCAGCGACATCTCCATCTGCCGCGGGTTCAGCGTGCCCGTCATGCGGTTCAGGTTGGCGTTGGTCTGGACCAGCCGGCCCTGCAGCCAGTTCCGCCAGTCGTACGACGGTGTGATGTTATACGAAGAGAACTGCGTATGGTTCGGGAGGTTGTACATCTCCGCACGGAACTGTAAATTGCGCCCTTCGTGCTTCAGCGGGAAGTTCTTGGTGAGGGTCATATCCAGGTTGCTGACGCGGGTGCCGGGGATGTTGAGGAGTTGGCCGGCACCGGCGTTGCCCAGGCAGGATAGCCTCTCGCCCACGCCGTAGTGCGGGTCGGCCGCGGGTTGCTGGCTGCAGGGGAACGGAATGGTGAAGGCCGCCGTGTTGATGATCTGGTTGCCCGGGTTTCCGTTCAGGGGGTAGCTCGGGGTAGCCGGGGTGCCGGACGTGGTGGCCGTAGTGCTGGCAGCGGGGTTGATCTGCAAGGTTCCTCCGATGCTGGACAGGTGGTAGTCGCCGGTGACGAGCGCCCGGTAGCCTTCGCTGCCGCCTGTCCAGTTCCATTGTGGGTAGCAGTTAGCAGTGCTGGAGCAGGTGGAACTGGTATTGGCGAAGGTGGGGGTCGGTATCGCGGCCATCTGGTCGCTACGCCACTGGTACAGTCCGGAAAGGACCCAGTGATCGGTAACCCAACCCAACGGCTTGAAGTTCAGCTTCTCTCCGAGGCCCGGAATCTCGTACACCGCGTTGACCGTAAAGTAAAACGGCGTGTTCGCGTAGGACGGTCCCCAGTTGCGGAACTTATCTGGCAAGAGGGGGTCGCGGCTAAAGGCCGGGTCATTGTTGTTGAGGAGAGCCCCTCCCGGTCCCATCGACTTGTTCCAGGTGAAAGCGTACCCGAAGGAAAGGCGCCTCGTCATGTTACGCCGCACGTTGATCTGTAAGGCCTCGTAGTTCGAGGTCCCTTCGAACTGTTGCGCGGAGATGCCGGAATAACTGGAGACGCAGGTGGGGCACACGCTCGGATTGAAGATGTATTGTCCACCGAGCAGCCCCAGACCGCTGTTCCCCGCTTGATACCCCGTCAGAGCATTGTTTTGGAGGTACGCTGTCGTAGGATTCACCCAGGCAGCGCCGTTATTGAACTGCGAGTAGAGCGGGTAGTAGTCCAGCGGAATATTGAGCGGCACGTGGCGGCGCAGTTCGAACACCCAGGAGGCCTCCACCACCGTGGAGAAGCCTACTTTTTGTTGAACTTGGAGGCTTCCGTTATAGGTGGATTCGTTTTGCTGGTGTCCCGTGAAGTCGGCATTCATACTACCCGGCGAAACGGCGCCGAGCGACGCAGCGCCCGACGAGATATTCGTGATGTTTCCGTAGTACAGGTTCAGAGTTTGGAGAACGGGCGGGAACGAAGACGGGCTCGCGATCTGGTTGTAACTGAGCCGGTTCAGAAATTGGCCGATACCGCCGCGAAGGGCCGTCTTGCCGTTGCCGAACACGTCCCAAGCGAAGCCGAAACGGCCCGCCGGAGAAAGGAACGGCACGGTGTACAGGCCCTGGGGCAGCGCCGCACTGGAACCGGCAATGACCATACCGGGGTACGGAGTCGCCGTGGACGGATAGTTGGCCACTGCATTTGGAACGAATGTTCCGATTAACGACGAAATGGCGAAGGTACCGGTAGTTGGATCGTAGGCCTTGGTTGTGGCGCTGCTGGGGCAGGGACCGTTGGCGGTTGAGATCACCGCATTGTTACTGGGGTTGACGCACGCCCCGATGTACAGCCGCTCCACCTGGTTAGAGTTATAGGCGGAGGCGACGAATTCTGTGGAAGCGTTCCGGCCCGTGGCGACGTTGGTGATCGGCGGCATGCTGTAGAAGCGCAGGCCCAGGTCGAGAGTCAGGCGCGGGGCTACTCGCCACGAATCCTGCATGTAGAACTCCGTCTGCCAGAACTTCCAGTCGCCGATGTTCTTTTGGCCTTCCGCGTACTGCCGGTAGTTGCCCAACCAGGCGTTGGCAAAGCCATCCTGCGTGTCGAGTGGGTTCTGCCCGCTTCCGTCGTTGCCAAAGCTGTAGGAGCCAAGGTAGGTGCCCTGGCTGCCGTCCTGCACCTTGAAGGTGCGCTCGATGTACACGCCAGCCTTCAGGTTGTGCTTGCCCACAACCTTGGTGAGATTGTCGGCGAAAGTCCACGCATCGGCCTGGTTGGTATACGGACAGCCATTCCAGCAGGGGTTGGTGGATGGGGCAGTCTCGGTGCGGCCTGCAGAGTCGCCGTAGGCGACAGTGGGCACGTAATTGGCGAAGCTTAGCGGGCCGTTGCCGTCCAACCACCGCTTTCCGTTGTCGTTGAAAAGCGGATCGGTGGCGAAGTTGTCGAACGAGGGGGGATTGCCCATGTTCGACCGTTGGACCTGGGCATCATTCGCCTCGTAATAGCCGATTCCGTTGAAAATCTTCCCGAAAGTGAACTCGTTCACCATGGTTGAGGAGAGGGTGGTCGTGAGACCGATCGCGTATCCGTGGCCCGGTTTGGTGAACTCCGCGGCGGTTGGAGCAAAGTTGCCGGAGGTGTCTCTCACTGGGATGCCAAAATTCGTCAGGTCTCTGTCATAGTCCTGCGAGTAACGGACAAACACCCTGTTCTTCTCGTTGATGTTNNGGGTGATTGGAGAAGCCGGCGGGGCAATTGGTGGGGCTGATCGCCATGCCGTTGAAAATGCCGGCGGCCGCGGTGCACAGGTTCGGAAGGGGCAGATACTTCAGCATCGCCTGCCCGATGGCCGCAGAAGCCGCATTGTAGACTGGGGTTCCAACCAGTTGAGTCAAATTACCATTAGCCAGCGTGGTCTTGCCGGCATTCGGATTCACCAGGAAGGTGCTCCTGTCGTTCCCGTTGTTGTCGGTGTAGCCCGGCGTGCAGGGAACGCCGTTGACGCCGGTGCCCACCAGACAGCGGTCGTAGAAGTTGCCTTGCAACTGCGCTGCCGTAGGCACCATTGCCGCCTGCTGGGTGCTGGACGGCTTCGTCTTCGTGTACTCCTGGGAGAAGAAGAAGAACAGCTTGTTCTTGTTCACGTTCCAGACTTTGGGAATGTAGACCGGCCCGCCAATGCTGAAGCCGTATACCCCGTAGCGGGAAATCGTCTTCTGGTTGCCGTTCAAGTTGGTGAAATAGTCTTTGGCATTGAACATCTCATGCCGCTTATTGTAGAAAGCGCTGCCGTGGAATGAGGTGCTGCCGCCCTTGGTGATCAGACTGATCTGGCCGCCGGAACTGTGGCCGAACTCCGCCTGGTAGTTGGACGTCAGAACGCGGATCTCGGCGATGGTGTCCATGGTGGGCTCGAAGTCTACCTGGGAGTTATTGCCGTTGTCCACGTCCGGCACGCCATCGACGACGAAGTTCGTGCGCGCGGTACCGGAGCCATTGATCTGCAGGCTGCCAAAAGTGTTGGCAGCGTTACTGGTAGCATCGGCGCCGGTGCCCGAAAGCAGAGCGTTGCCAAAGGTTACGCCGGGAACGGTCTGCAGGATTTCGAACAGATCACGGCCCTTAATGGTGATGTTGGCCAGCTGTGCGGCCTCGATCAGCTTGGAATTCTCACTGGAAGACGTCTGCACGGGCGTATTGGTAGCAATGACCGAGATTTCCTCGGTCAGCGCTCCAATCGCCAGCGTCATCTTACCCAAATCGCGGCGCTCATTCGGCGACAAGGGAATGCCAGACAGAGCATAGACTTTGAAACCGGACTTGGCGGTAATCGTCAAGTTGTATGTGCCTGGTTCGACGCCGTTTAATATAAAGATTCCGTCCGCTCCGGACGTTGCGTTGCGCGTTGTTCCGGCACTCGGGTCTTTAATTACGATGGTTGCATCCGGCACGGCCGCGCCGGCAGGGTCGATCACAGTCCCCTGCAAGATGCCAGTCGTTGACTGGCTGAAAACGCAGCCGCACATGAAGGCTAAGGCGCCAATGAAATGCGCCATTCGTTTGATTTTCATAGTCCCCTCCCTACCCGCCCCGGTTTGATCCGTACCCACTGCGCTTGAAATCCAACACGGTCTTCGTTCGGCACAGGTTACTGAACAAACACTGGAGCGGCGAGTGTCTGGACACTCAACCGCATGCCAAGTCCGCTGGCTTTCCAACCCCTCCGGCCCCCAAATCTATCCCAGTATCTGTATCATGTACAGCGCTTGCAGTCAAGGAAAATCTCTGAGGGCACCGAGAGTAAGGTGAACATGGCCTCGTGCTAGTGACTGGATGTAAACAAAGCTCCCCTCTCCTCAGTCGCTCCGACCCGATATATCCGAGTAACGGAAACCCTTGACACGGAATCTATTGACCGCCTTTGACGCCCGACACTGAACGGGCAATCCGACGTTCCTCGGTTGAACCCAACGAATTCAAGGTTTGGAGTCTCCGTGTTCTCCAGTTGACGCGGCGCTCAGCGTTGACGGTCGCCGATATACCAGGGTTTAGTCCGTAAACTCGCAAGCGCTTGCATCATTTGGGCAGCCTGCTGACCAGGGTCAAGCGGTCAGAGCCGATTCAAGAGCCCTTCGCGGCTAAGTTTAGCTTGAGCTTCGATAGTGAGGGCAGCATCGCCAAGGCCCGTAAACTCATCTCAACATATGAGGCGAAAGGCGTCATGCGAACGCGTTCTCATCAGCTCGCCGTGCATCTGGGAGGACATTCGAGCCGCCGAGTGCCTGGAGAAAGAGAGGATGCATTACAATTTGACTCTGCTCTTCAGCTTCACCCAAGCGGTGTCGTGCGCCGAAGCGGAAGTGACTGATCTCGCCATTCTTCGGCCGCATTTCCGACTGGTACAAAGGGAGGGCGGTGGTGTGGAGATGCTACCAGCCGGGACGCCGGAAATGGGTCCGTCACCCGCATCCACTACAAGCGATTTGGCAATGAGACTCAGGTGATGGGTGCGAGCTTCGCAACGGCAACCGGATTGCCCGGCTCACCGGAGCGGACCTGTTTACCATCAGCCCGGACATCCTCGACCAATTGGAGCAGACCCAGGGAGAGTTGGAACGGCAGCTCGATCCTGAAAGCGCGGAGGCATCGACCGGCGAGCGTCTCCACCTTGATGAGAAGGCATTCCGGTGGATGCACAACGAAGACGCCATGATCACCGAGCTACTGGCAGAAGGCATCCGCAAATTAGCGCTGACGGCCGCCATCTCAACGAGTACGCTCTGTCCCTGGTGTCCGCAAACCTCGAATAGAGGCGATCTGTGTCCGGCGGTGGCTGAAAACAGGAGGGAGACCATGAGAGTTCCTTTGCAAGACAACACAAGGGAAGTCCCGGCCGAAATGGCCAACCAGATCCTCTACGCTCCGCCGGTCGGGAGCGTGGAATGCGGAAGGACCCTGTGTCATCAGGCAAAAAGGATTTACCGGTGGTCCGCAGCTGATGCTAGTTTCTGGCGGTGATAGTCGGCGCGGCGGCGACGCTGACAATCGGCCCCGCTACAGACGCCTTGGTTTGCCTGACACTTCGATGGCACGAAGTGCTAGCGCCGCCCCGCCGATAGGGGTCGTTGGCCGGCGTCATGACCGGCGAAATGCTGTCGTTTTAAACACATCCGCCCTCAGCGTCGCCTTCAGGGCCCTGCCTCGTTGTGTGGCCCGCTCTTGGGGCGCGCTTCACGAAGTGGCACTTTTATGATTGTGGTCGCAGACAGCGAGGATGTGCAAAAGGATGGCAGCGCGTAACTCACTCGGGCTTGACCCGGCGATTTTACGAGGAGGGGCTGATACATTTCCATGCCTCCCGTTACCTCCAACGTCAGTCGTCCGCAGCACTGTTCTCGACGGCCTTCAAAAGAATGCAGAGTCAGATCAGGCATTCAAACCGAAACTCCCCAGCAATTTCCCCTGCAATTTCTGGGAAAGGCCGGAGGGAGTAGCCGATATGTCGCACAGCGAGCTGTAGAATCAATCAGATAGCCTTTGACCCGAATGCCTGCGGAACAAACGCTCGGTGGTTTAAAGCTGCCCACGCGCCAAGAAATGAGCGTTTCGTATACCCACGAAATTCCGAGAACTTTTGACTCCACCTAGGTGAGGAAACGGCGATCGATATCTTGCGGGCTGGATGTTTGAATCTTTACCTCGTTTACCTCATTAACCAGGAGGGTGAAAATGGATCGATGAGAATATAGACTTAGTTGACCAGAAAACGGTGCCCTTGAGGCCTAACTCAGTTATTAATAATCGATATCCATTTTCTCAATCTGGACGTCAATGATGGCAACGAGATTCAGACTGACTGGTGGTCAGTTTGCAAAGCGTACCGTGCAAGCCTGAACTTTGAGCCTGAGAACGGGAATGTGTGCCACTTGTGCGCCGTTCATTTCGTAAGCGAGGTTAAGGAAACCTGGCTGCCCATGATACAGGAGGCCACATTGTCGCCGCGCGGCGTCGGGCGATGATTCCACCCAAGCACTGAATGAACTGTCGCACGAAACCGACGTCGGTTTCATCATCCTTGACGACAACCCAGCCGGCTTGGCCATCTGGGCAACCGGAAAGCCTGAGCATTCCGAGAATGTTTGCCCCCAGGGCCCACCGCATCAGAGCCGGGCTCAATCTGCATAGCAGATGGCCCACTACCGCAGTATCAACGAGGTCGGTTCTTTTTATTTCGGAATTTCGCCACAGGCGTCTCCAAAATGAGGGCGGGCCGGTTAGCACCGCAATTCCTCAAAGGATCCAAAGCGGTATGCAGGAGAGGGCGTACAATCTCGGCAGGAGGCAACCAGACGTGGGTTTCACCTCGCTGGAGCGGCGGACGGAGGAACTGGATTTGTATTTAGCTTGGAGCGGGTACACAACAGAGTACACAACAAGCGCTGAATACCCCTCATTTCGCGCTCACAGCCGAGCTGAGCCTTCCATAGAATGAATAACATCCACATCGATCCTTTATCTCCGGAGCAAAAGGTCGGTGGTTCGAATCCACTCGGGCGTACCAAACTCCTTCGTAATGAGCTACTTACAAAGGGTCGATTTTTCTCGTTTTTGCATTGACCTTTTGCTTCGGGGGCAAAGGGTCGATATTGGAATCAGCCGCATTCCGGGCGGTCTCGATCAACGTGCCCCCTAACCTTCCCCAGCAATTTCCCCCGCAATTTCGTTTGTTTTGGCCGTTGCGCTCACTATCTGGAAGCAGAAGCCGTCCCCATTCACGGTACTGACGTGACGGCGCGAAATCGCTCTGAAAAGACGTAGGACTGAACCCCGATCAGCCGTTACTTTGATAGGCCTCAATAAAACCAGTTGAGTGGAAACGTGCAGTGTGCCGCTGGAGTGCGGCACCTCTCAAAAGGAGAGTGTCGCTATAGCACGACAAATCGGTCAGAATGGAAGCGATTTGCGAAATCCAATCGCATGGAACAGTGTCTCAAGAAGAAAGCAGCTGCGCGTCTACATCATTGTGGGCTGGCGTGGTGGTAGACATCCCACCCAAAGTAAGTTTCGAGCGCTTCGGCCAGCACGCTAGCGCATTGCGACCCGTTCATGGCGGCGTGATGCTCGAACCCGTTCTTGCAGATGTAGCGCATCAGCTTTTGCAGTTCGAGCACTTCGACTACCGCCCGGCTGCCGAAAGTCGCCAGGGGATCGTCGGTGAATCGGCCTTCCCCGACGTAGGCGCGCAGGCAGCCGTTCACATCGTCCGTGCTGATGCGGGCAAAGGTGACCGGGCCGACGGGGGTGCGGCCGGCGACGGCGCCGTAGGTATTCTCTTCGCCCAGCGTGGTGCCCAGAATCGGCGCGGTGCCGATCTGGAGATCGGGGAGAAAGCTCTTTGCCCAATTGCCGCAGTGGAAGAAGACGCACTTATTGCGGTCGCCGCCATAATTGTTGTTCCAGTCTACGAGCGCGCTGGGTCGGCCGGACGCGAGTTGCAGCGCATACATGGCCACCACCCCGGCGATATCGACTTCGCAGGCGCTGGGCATGAGGCGTTCGCTCATCATGCTCATCACGGTGCAGACATTGACGCCGAAATTCTGCTGCATGGAACTCCAGCATTGAATGGCGGAAGCGTCGAGGTCGTTCGCGTCCATCCATTCCAGCAGCACGACAGCCAGTTTGCTCATGCGGAACAGTGCGGAGCCGGGTATCTGCGCGGTGGCGGCGTATCCTCCGATGTCGGCGAGCTTCTCTCTGACGCGCGGATCGTCGTCGGCAATGCGGCCGGCGCGGCCGAAAACGTCGGAGAGGTCGAGCGTGCTCACGCTGATGCCCGCCGATTGCAGCAGCTTCTCGCTATACCGCGTGGTGTTGAAGGCATTAGGACGCGCGCCCACGGCGCCGATGCGAGCGCGGCGCAATCCGCCCGCCACGCGACACTGCGCCACGAAGCCGGCGAGGTCGGCGCGAAATTCCGGTGTCAGCGGGCGAATGGTGTGGTCGGTTGTGAGGCTGAATGGAATGCCGTACTGGCGCAGATTGTTGCAGACGGAAATCTTGCCGCAGAACGCATCGCGGCGGCGGTCGACCGACAACTGGTCGAGATCGTCGGGGTAGGCCTGCACCAGGACGGGCACGTTCAATTGCGCGAGCTTGAGCGTGTCGGCGACACCCTTCTCGTCGCCGAAATTGGGCAGCGAAATCAGAACGCCCGAGACGCGATCGCGATGCGCGCGGAACAGTTCGGCGCAGCGTTTGGCGTGGTCCCAGGTTTCCACCGCACCCAGCTTACTAGCCTGCTCATCCAGGATGATGGCGTCGATATCCATCTCGCCGAATAGCTGCATCAGATCGCGGCGCGCCTCACCTACCAGCACGTCGGGAAAGAAATCGCGATTTCCGATGATGACTCCGAGCGTCGTCTTGGCCATATGACTACCTCTTGCCGAATAAACCGTATTGATCCGCGTTGGCCGGCGTTACCAGTTCGCAGTCGATGGACTGTTTTTCGGCGACGCCGGTGGAACCCTTGGTGAGATACTGATGCGCCTGATCGACGGCCATGCGCGCGATGGTGGCCGCGGGCTGGAGCACGGTGGCGCGCATGGCGCCGGCCTGGATGGAGGCGATGGCGTCAGGGCTGCCGTCGAAGCCGACCACGATCACCTTGTCGAGCCCGGCATTCTTGAGCGCGGCGGCGGCGCCGAGTGCCATGGTGTCGTTCCCGGCGATCACGCCCTTGACGTCGCGGTTCGCCTGCAGCATGGTTTCGAGCTTCTGATAGGCTTCGGTCTGGCTCCAGTTGGCGCTCTGGTGGCCCACCATCTTGAGGCCGTCATACTTGTCGAGCACATCGTGATAGCCGCGCGTGCGGATGGCGGCGTTGGTGTCGGACTCGCGGCCCGCCAGTTCGATGTAGTTGCCTTTTTCGCCCATCAGGCGCACAAATTCCTGCGCTCCCAGCGTGGCGCCCTGGTAATTGTTGGAGACGATTTGAGACGTAGCGACGCCATTGACGTTGATCTCGCGATCGATGAGAAAGACCGGAATACCGGCGGCTTTGGCCTTCTGGACGGCTGCAACGGAGGCGTCGGCGCCGGCGTTATCGAGAACGATGGCCGAGGCTTTGTCCGCAATCGCGACGTCGATCAACTGGTCCTGCTTCTGCGCGTCATCATCGTGCGTATTCACGGTGGTCCGATAGCCCAGTTCGGCGGCGTGCGAGGCCGCAGTCTCGCCCTCGGCTTTGAAAAATGGATTGTCGTGCGACGGAGTGATGATGGCGATATATTTCTTGCCGGGCGGCGCGGAGCCGCAGGCACTCACCCACAATGCGCAAGCGGCGATCGCCAACGAAGCGAACCTTCGGAAGTTCATGTCAACCTTTCTGTGCGGCGGCAGACCGCCGCGCCACGCGCTGCTGTAACTGGTCGAGCACTACCGCCAGCACGATGACCGTTCCTTTGATGACCATCTGCCAGAATTCCGAGACGCCAAGGAGAATGAGGCCATCGGCAAGCACGCCGATGACGAACGCGCCGATGACCGTGCCGGCCACGCTGCCGCGTCCACCCATCAGCGATGTGCCGCCCAGCACGACGGCGGCGATGGCGTTTAGCTCGAAGGTTTCGCCGGTGGCAGGATGGGCAGCCGCCAGTTGTGCGGCCACGATGAGACCGACCATGGCTGCGCAGACACCTGAGATCACATAAACCGTAAATTTGATGCGCCGCACACGCACGCCGGAGAGTTCGGCGGCGCGCTCATTTCCGCCCACCGCATAGACGCGGCGGCCGAACGGTGTGCGCTCGGCGAGAAACATGCCGGCGGCGGCGAAGGCCAGCATCAGCCAGATGGGAACGGGAAGATCGAGGAATGTCCCGGCGCCGACGGAGAGGAATCCTGTGTTGCCGAGATCTGGCCGACCGGCGAGATTGGGGAAGGTCGCACCGGCGGAGATGAGCAGCGCCGCGCCACGCGCCACGTACAGCGTTCCCAACGTCACGATGAAAGGCGCGACGTTTAGCCAAGCGACGAGCGACCCGTTGACCGCGCCCACCAGCGCGCCCGCCAACAGCGCGATCGCGATCACCAGCCAGGTATGCAGGTAGACCACCACTCCAAACGATCGCAGCACGATGCCGCTGTGAATCAAACCGCCGGCGACGATGCCGGCAAGCCCGACGATGGAGCCGACCGACAAGTCGATGCCGCCGCTGAGGATGACGAACGTCATGCCGACCGCGAGAATCGCGTTGATGGCCACATGTTTCACCAGGATGGTGAGGTTGCCGGCGGTGAGGAACGCCGGCGACATGGCCGCGAACGAAGCCGCCAGCGCGAACAACACGATGAGGGCGCGCAATCGAAACAACAGATTCATTGCGGGACCCCCTGCGAGCCGGCGGCGGAGGCGAGTGCGGCATCGGTGGCATCGGCGGCGGAGAGTTCCGCGGTTAACTCGCCGCGCGACATCACCAGCACGCGGTGAGCGGTCGCGCGTACCTCTTCCAATTCCGAGGAGACCAGCACCACCCCCATGCCGGAAGCCGCGAGCCGCGCTACGATGGCGTGGATCTCGCTCTTGGAGCTGACGTCGACACCGCGCGTAGGTTCATCGAGTAGCAGGACGCGCGGGTGCGTGAGCAGGCAGCGCGCGAGGACTACTTTCTGCTGATTGCCGCCGCTCAGCGACCCGATGTTCCGCCGCAACCCGGCATGCCGGACCCGCGCCGGCCGATTCTTCCGCCGATGTGGAGAGCCATCCGCCGCGAGCGAAGCGGTCGATTGCGGAGAGCGTCATGTTGGCCAGCACCGAGAGAGTCGGCACAAGGCTCGATGTCTGGCGGTCCTCGGGCGCCATGGCGAGCCCGGCGGAGATTCGCGCGGCGGTGTCGAGCGAATCGAGACGCCGCGAGTCGAGAAATATGCTGCCGGCAGCCTCGCGATGCAGACCCATCAGGCATTCGAGCATTTCCGTGCGGCCGGCGCCCATGAGGCCGTAGATGCCGACGATCTCGCCGGCGTGCAGGCCGAACGACACCCCGCGCAGCAACGGACGTCCGCCGGGTGCGGCCAGCGAGAGGTTGTCGACGCGTAACAGCGGAGGTCCGGGAACTGGAGCCGCAGACGGGTTCACAGCGCCTGCAGGCCGGCCGGTCATCCGTTCGACAATCCAGCGCGTGTCGATAACGGCGGCATCGGATTCGGCGACCAGTCGGCCGTCGCGCAGGACGGAGACGGTGTCGGCGATGGCGAGCAGTTCATCCAGGCGATGCGAAATGTAGACGATGCCCACGCCGCGCGACTTGAGGTCGCGGATGATGCGGAAGAGAATGGCGATTTAGGCGGCGCTGAGTGCCGACGTGGGCTCGTCCATCATCAGGATGCGGGTGTTGCGGGCGAGCGTCTTGGCGATTTCCACGATTTGCTGCTGGCCGAGAGGAAGATCGCCGACCAGCGCGCGAGGATTTATGGGATGCTCCAGGCGGGCCAGTAATTCGCGCGCGCCGGCCTCCTGCGCGTCCCGGTCGAGCATACCGCGTATCGCGATCTCGCGCGCCAGGTAGATATTCTCAGCGACGCTGAGGTTGGGGCACAGATTGAGTTCCTGATGAATGATGCCGATGCCGAGCGCGTCGGCGTCTCGCACGGAGGCGAGCGCGATGGGTACGCCATCGAGCGTCAACGTCCCGCCGGTGGGCCGCGCCACTCCCGCGAGAATCTTCACCAGGGTGGATTTGCCCGCGCCGTTCTCTCCGATAAGCGCGGCGACTTTGCCGGGCGGCACGCGAAAGGTAACGCGGTCGAGCGCCAGCGTGCCGGAATACTGCATGGAGACTTCGCGCGCTTCCAGCATGGCTAGCGATTCTCCCCCACGATGAGTTGCGCCGGCACGAGTTCGCGGAGCGCTGGTTCAATCTTGGGATCGGACTTGGCTTCGGCCGCGACGGTCCCGCTGAACGTCACGCTTCGACCCTTCAGCGTGGCGGCATCGATGCGGGCGAGCACGTTCTTTAGGACGTGGTCGTTCAGCTCATTGGCGGCATCGGCATATTGCAACTGGTTGACGAAATCGCTGAAGTGCACCAGGCCCGTGGCGTCGCGCAGGGAGGATCCGCGCAGCACGGGACCGATCTGGATCGATACGTCGGGCTTGCCGTCAAAGGGCGCGATATCCACGAAGGCGATACCGACTCGCGAGTGCGTATCCACCGAAGTGACCCGGCCCGAGCCCTTCACGATGAAGTAGACCGGGCCATTGTCCTGGCGGTGTCCGAATTGCGCCTGCGGGTCGGCGGAGTCCAGCAGGACGCGTGCATCAACGGCGGAGACGAGGATCGCAGGGAGGATTTTCGATTCCCAGAGTGCGCCCGCGCTGACTGCTTGCGGCTTAGTTTCCTCGATAGGGCGTACGGTCCACGGCGCGCTGCACGCGGCGGCGCACAGGAGCAGGGCGGCAATCGGGAGGGTGCGGATCACCGCGATTTCACCGCCTTCTTAGATGCGATCGCCGGCTCTGCCAGCAGGCGGTCGGCGGATGCGAGATCGGTGATCAGAACGTTGACCAGGCGGGCGGCGAGCGCCCCGCGAATGGCCTGTGTCTTCCGCCGGCCGCCGGCGACCCCCACCACGCGCTTCACCGCACGAAGCTGATCGAGCTCCATGCTGATCACGCGGTCATTGAGCTCTGTATTGACCGCGGCGCCGGTGCGGTCGAAGAAGCGCAGACAGATGTCGCCCACCGCGCCCTTCGACGCCAGCAGCCTGAGTTCCTGCGGCGAGAAGACGTTGCCGCTGGAGGCGAGAGCACGAGACGGTTCGGTGGCTCCGATTCCGACCAGCGCCAGCGTCACTTTGGGGAAAAGATCGAGGGCCTGGCGCACGAAGCGATCGCGCAACAGCACTTCGCGGGCGCTGCGCGAACCCACCACGCCCGGCGCGGGCAACAGCGTGGCTTCGCCGCCGATGGCTTCCGCCAGACGGCGGGTCAATTGAGCGGCATGCACCTCGGCGTTCGGGCTGCCCACGCCACCCAGAATCTGGATGACGCGCGTGCTGCGGGCGCGCTGGCTGGGGTGCATGGCGTTCACCATCGCCAGCAGGGACGCGCTCCAACAGGAGATGCCGATGACGTCAGTGGCCTTCAGGGTGTTATCGAGGTAGAAGGCCGCGGCGGCGCCCAGATCGCGCGCGATCTGCTCTTCCTCTTCGAGCGAATCCACCACCACGGCTTCGTCCAGCCCGTAGCGCTCCTGCAGTGCCTCTTCGATTTCGGTGTGCGTGCCGGGCGGAAGGCTGACGGTGGTGCGCACGATGCCTTCGCGTTCCGCGCGCTTCAACACCCGAGATACCGTGGATTGATGGATGTGGAGTTGCTCGCAAATCTCCGTCTGGCGCAGTCCCTGCGTGTGGTAAAGGCGCGCCACTTTCGCCATCAGACGGAGTTCGTCGATTCGGGACATCGCTTTATCTTACGGCCCCTCCCGCCGATTTCGTTCGCGCCAGCGCGTCGTTCCAACCGGACAGCAACTCGGTACGCCGCGCGGCATCCATAGTGGGCTCGAAGCGCTCGGTGAGCCGCGGCAAGCCTTGCAGTTCTTCTATCGACGACCAGAAGTCGATAGCGAGTCCGGCCAGCCAGGCGGCGCCGATCGCCGAAAGATCAGCCGACGCGCTGCGGACCACCGGGCAGCCGAGGAGGTCTGCCTGGAACTGCATGAGGCGGCCGTTGCGGCTGGCTCCACCATCGGCGAAGAGCGTGGACGCCGGGACCGCAGCATCGTGACGCATCGCCTCGAAGACATCGTGGACCTGGTAGGCGATGGCATCCAAGGTAGCGCGGGCGATGTGCCCAGCGGTGGTTCCGCGCGTCAGACCGCTCATGAGTCCGCGAGCGCCGGCGTCCCAATGGGGCGCGCCCAGTCCGGCGAAGGCAGGCACCAGATATGCACCGGCGGAATCGGGAACGGTGTTTGCGAGAGCGGCGATCGCCTCGGCGTCGGCAGCGCCCAGGAATCCTACCAGCCATTCGACGGCGCCGCCCGTATTGGTGATGTTGCCTTCGAGTGCGTACTGTGTTCGACCGGCGCGCGACCAGGCGACGGTGGTGGCGAGGCCGTGCTGCGAGGCGACCGGCGTATCGACCGGCGTCATGAGAGACGATCCGGTGCCGTAGGTGGCCTTGACAGCGCCGGGCGAGAAGGCGGCGTGGCCGAAGAGCGCCGCATGCGAGTCGCCGATCAGGCTGGCGACGGGAGTGCCCTCGGGCATGGTGCCGAAGACACCGCTCGACGGACCGATGCGCGGGAGGCACGCTTCTGGGACTCCGAAGATGGCCAGCAGATCGGTATCCCACCGGCATTCGCGAAGATTGAGAAGTTGGGTGCGCGAAGCGTTGCTGGTGTCGGTCGAGTGCACCGCTCCTCCGGTGAGTTTCCAGAGCAGCCAGCTATCCACTGTGCCGGCACACAATTCACCGGCCGCGGCGCGGGCGTGGCCATTCGCAGTCGAATCGAGCAGCCAGCGGATTTTGGAAGCGGAAAAGAGCGGGTCGAGCGGTAACCCGGAGCGCTCCCGAACTAACGCCTCCGCGCCAGCGCGTCGCACGCCTTCGCAGAATTCCGCGGTACGGCGACACTGCCAAATGACGCACGGGCCGATGGGGTCGCCGGTGCGCCTGTCCCACACGACCACCGATTCGCGCTGGTTGGAGCAGCCGATGGCGGCGATCTCTGCATCAGAGACCTGCGCGCGGCAGTCGCCCATGGCCTCCGCGACGGAGTTCCAAAGCGCCAACGGATCCTGTTCCACCCAGCCCGGCCGCGGGAATGCAACCGGCAAGGGGCGCGAAGCGCGAGCGCGGATGGCGCCGCCGCGGTCCACCAGTACAGCCTTGGTGTTGGTGGTTCCCTGGTCAATGGCCAAGATGAGCTTCGCGCTTGCCAACCGTTTCCTCCAGTAAGCGGACTGCTTCCTTGCGAATATTCTCGGGTGTGAGGCCGAAGTGCTCGAACAGGAATTCGGGCGAGCCAGTCGGCGCAAACTCGCCGGGGATACCGAGCAAGCGCATGCGGACGGGGTGATTCTCCACCACCACCTCCGCGACCGCGCCGCCTAATCCACCGGCCACCGTGTGCTCCTCGATAGTGACGATGGGGCCGGCAATCGCGGCCTCGACGATCGCGCGGCGGTCCAGCGGACGAACGGTGGACATGTTGATGACGGCGGCGGCGATGCCATCGGCGTGCAGCAAATCGGCAGCTTCGAGCGCCCGGCAGACCATGGTGCCGTTGGCGATGAGTGTGACATCGCCTCCCTCACGCAATTTCGCCGCGCGGCCGATTTCGAATCGGTAGTCTGCCGGGTGCACCTCGGGCACGGGCAGACGGCTCAGCCGCAGGAATACGGGGCCGTCGAAAGCCGCCGCCACACGCAGCGCGGAAGCGGTCTCGATGGGATCGGCCGGGACGATGACGGTGAGATTGGCGATGGCGCGGGTCCACGCCACGTCCTCGATGGAATGGTGGGTGGGACCTAATTCGCCGTAGGCTACTCCGCTCGACATGCCGCACAGCTTGACGTTGGCGCGGCTGTAGGCGAGATCGACTTTCACCTGCTCGAGAGCGCGGCCGGTAAGGAAGCACGAAGCTCCGCAGACAAATGGAATCAGGCCGCCATTGGCGAGCCCGGCAGCGACGCCCACCAAGTTTTGCTCGGCGATCCCGACGTTGATCAGCCGGCCCGGAAGGCGCTGCGCGAATTCTTTGAGGTTGGATGATCCCACCGAGTCATTCACTACCGCGACCACGCGCGGGTCGGCGTTCGCCAGTTCGATAAGGGTCGCGGCGAAGGCTTTGCGGCAATCGTAGCGCGGCGTCATGCCGCCCCCAATTCCGCGAGTGCGGCAGCCAACTCGGCGTCGGTGGGCACGCGATGGTGCCACTCCACGCGATCTTCCATGAAGGAAACGCCGCGGCCCTTGTGGGTGTGAGCGATGACGCAGTTGGGCCTGCCGGGTTCGAACGGTACGACGCGGAAAGTGTCGAGTAGCGCGGCGAGATCGTGCCCGTCGACTTCTCGAACTGACCAGCCGAACGCTCGCCAACGGTCGGCGAGCGGTTCCAGGCTGACGGTGCGTTCCGTAGCCTCGCCCTGCTGCAGGCGGTTGCGGTCCACTATTAGGGTGAGGTTATCGAGGCGGAACTGGGCGGCAGCCATGGCGGCCTCCCAGTTGCTGCCTTCCTGCAATTCGCCATCGCCGGTAAGCACGAAAGTGCGCCAAGCGGAACCGGTGAGCTGCGCAGCTTTGGCGGCTCCGACGGCGATCGGCAGGCCGTGTCCCAGAGGACCGGTATTGGCCTCCACGCCGGGAACTTTGTTGCGATCGGGGTGGCCGTTGAGCAGCGAGAGCGGCTTCATATAATCGGCCAGTTGTTCGCGCGGCATGAAGCCGGCTTCGGCGAGCGTGGCGTAGAGCGCCGCGGAGCAGTGCCCCTTGCTGAGGATGAAGCGATCGCGGTCCGGCCAGCGCGGCTGGCGCGGATCGAAGCGCAACACCGAGGAGAAGAGAACCGCGAGGATATCGGCAGCGGAAAGGTCGCCGCCCGGATGGCCGAGACGGGCCGCATGGACCATGCGCAGGCTGGTCTGTCGGATGGTGCGAGCCATTTCTACGGGTGACTGCATTTTTATGCGTGCCGGATTGACGATGCTATCACTGGCGTTCCCGGCTCGTCAACAAAATCGTTGACGCCACCGGCCGGTGATGATAAGTTTGAGCAAGAATAAATCGAAATATATGCATATTTATGCAATTCGTAGGACAGCATGCTGCCTCGCTGCGGTAGCCGCGCTGGCCGCGGCGCAGGGACGATACCCCAATACGCGCGTCAAACCGCGCGTCATCGCCAGCACCGACGGCGAAGTGGACGATCGCTGTTCCATGGTGCGCTTCCTGATGTACTCCAACGAATTTCAGGTGGAAGGCTTGATCCACAGCAGCTCGCGATTCCATTGGCTGGGACAGACGTGGTCGGGCGTGGAGTGGATCAACGGGCAGATCGACCAGTATGCCCGCGTGTACGACCATTTGCGGCAGAATGCCGATGGCTATCCCACACCCGAAGAGTTGAAGAAGCGCGTTTACGTGGGCAACATCACCAATGTGGGCGAAATGGAGAAGGATACGCCTGGCGCCGACCGCATTGTGCAGGTGCTGCTCGATGACGACCCCACGCCCGTGTACCTGGAAACCTGGAGCGGCACCAACACCTTTGCCAAAGCGCTCTCCATCATCCAGAAAGAGCACCCCTCGGAGATGGATCGCGTGAGCAAGAAGGCAGTGCTATATATCATCCTCGACCAGGACGAAACGTTCCGCAAATACATCGAGCCCAACTGGCCGAAGCTGCAGGTGCTCGGCAGCTTTCGACAGTTCGGCGTCATGGCGTATGGTTGGGTGAACTCGATGCCGCCGGCCATGCGGGTGTTCTTCGAGCGGCCCTGGCTAGAGGGCAATATCACGGTAAATCGCGGTCCGCTGGCGGGCGCGTACGAACCGTTCAACGGCGCGTTCCGCTCGGAGGGAGACTCGCCTTCGTACATTCATCAGATCGAAGTCGGGCTGCGTAGTTTGGAGAATCCGAGTTACGGGGGATGGGGCGGGCGATTCGTGGAAGAGAAGCCTGGCGTCACGAACGTGTGGAAAGACGCGGAGGACGATGGCGATCTCTACAAGCCGATCTGGCGCTGGGCAGAGGCATTTCAGAACGACTGGGCGGCCCGCGCCGATTGGTGCGTGAAATCGTACCGCGAGGCCAACCATGCGCCCATCGTCAATCTGGCCGTGCCGAAAGATATCGACGCCGCGCCGGGTGCCAGCGTGAAGGTGAGCGTAGCGGGATCGAGCGATCCCGATGGCGATAAGTTGACCTATGCCTGGTGGCAATATCGCGAGCCGGGGACGTACAAAGGCGAAGAGAGCCTGCGCGATGCCGATAAGCCCACCTCTTACTTGCAGGTGCCGGCCGACGCTAAGGCGGGCGATACCATACACCTGATTGCCGAAGTGACCGATTCCGGAAAGCCGCCCCTCACGCGCTACGCGCGCGTGATTGTGACGGTGCGGCCCAAGTAGGCGCTTATGAAGATCGCGATGACAGTGTGCTTGATTGCCGGCCTGGCTACGGCCGCGCAGCCCGCCAACTTTTCCGGCAAGTGGGTGATCCAGCCGCCGGCGGGGCGTGGAGGCGGACGCGGCGCTCCTACGGTGCTGATGTTGAATCAGGCGGGCGCTGACGTGACCGGGACCATCACCGTGCGCATCGATCCCGGCACGAGTTCTCCGCTCAACACCGAAGTGATGGGCGGAAAGGTAGACGGCGACAAAATCACGTTTTACGTTTGGACCGGCACGGACCAGCCGGTGAAAGCACTGTACAGCGGCACAATGTCGGCAACGGGCGACGAGATCAGCTTTACGGTGACCGGTGGGCGCGGGGCCCCGGGTGGGTTCGGAGGGCCGGGTGGCGGACGCGCCGCACAGTCGAACGGTCCGCCTCCCCCGATGGTGGCGAAACGGGCCAAGTAAGCGCGGTAGCGTCCTTACGGCCAGGCGCGGCCAATTCCCAACTATTTTGCAGTTGCGACAGACTGGCGACCACCGGCACCAATTTCATGCCGGTTTCGTACCTGGTTTTCGTCTCCACGAGGAGAAGAACCCTCTTCATAGTGAAAAACGGAGATTTTCGTTGGAGAATGCATCACCTTAGTGCTGAATAAGGCAGACTAGCTGCGCGCCATGTTGCGGACGAATCCACGAACGGCTTCACGCCCAACTCCAGCATCTTGTTGAAAAGCCTCGCAGATGTAGGGGAAGCTGAACTCGGGCCCCTGCGGACCCATGGGGCGAAGCCCCCATCTCTTCATTGAACATGCCGTGACAGCGCATGGACTTGACCCCTGTCAGTTCGCGAGTCCGAGAACTTCGCGTCGGTAACGATCGATCCGAGTCTGAGAAGCCGGAATTCGTTGAATGCGTTCGGTCACGCCGTCTTCGCAGATCTGGAACTGGCATCGAGTGTCCCCGAATTTTCCTGCGCGACCGTGATGCGTCCGGCTATTTTCCGAATACGGTTTTGTAGAACGCCATCGTGTCGAAGCTCTCGTATTGCAGATTCCACTACCCACTGGACGTCGGACAGGGTGGCATGCAGGGCCGATTGCAGCGCCGGGAGCGCAACGTTCACGACGGTGCCGTCAATGAACGACATGCTGGAACCGAGGATAGTCGCGGCCAGAATCCATGGGCCGTTCGTTGCAACCGGGCTCTGGCACGAACCGGCAAGAATCGCGGCTTCGTCGCAAGGAAGTCTGGCGATGGTGCCCATAATCCATTCTCTGCTGTCTGTCTCGGCGACCAACCATTAGCTTGCGTATCTAAAATCCCGCCAAACGGTTGACTGGCGAGATGAGGGCTTCGAGGAGCTTAGGCTCTCTTGCCCGCAGTAGCCTCAAAGCGTCTGGCGATCCTCCTCGAAATCATCGCCGTGAAGTCGTCAACCTCATGCACCCTCAAAAAGGTCTCAACGTGCACGCGCGTCTCCAAACCAGCCGACCGGCGAAGCTGAGCTACTTCCGAGGCACCATAAGACAGTTTTCGCAGCTAACGCGTCTCACCACTCAACTACCGAGGATCTCAGTAATTTACACCGCCGTTAAAGAACGGGGCCTCAATCTGGTGGGTAAGAATTTGGTACGCCACGGCAGCCGTCAAATCGCCCCAACTTCGATCAGACCGTGTTTGGCGTCAGACATACGTGATTGGATCGATTGTCCCCTCCACACGCGAATGGCTCGGGCATCTGCGGGGGAGGGGGCAAATCTTCTCGGATTTCCCCTTTCGCCAGCTATTGTTGGACTTGTGGCGTACAAAGCTGCCCGGAATCCGGGAAAAGTTGTTTGTGAGTCGGAGAAGAACCGGCCTTCAGATCTCGTTGAAATCGTCGCCCGAATGCGCAAGTGCTCAAAAGGCTAACACGCCGAAAAAATCCGAGAGAGTTTGCCTCCCGACACGCCGTTGCTTCCGGCCAGTGCCGCACCGGCTTTGTTTATCGGTGGAGCCAGACAGCAGCCCGATCGACCGGCGCCGTAAGGGCAGTTCCTCGGCAGAAACCAAACGCCGCGGGGCATGTCGCGCGTGCCGATCCTTGGTCGCGCGACCGCTCGTTAGTCAAGATAGAGCGACCAAGCCGTTTCGCAGTGACGCGGGTTACGCTGCGGGAACGTGAAATCCAGCGGCACAGAGCCGCATACGAAAGGAATGGTCGCTCATCTGCCGGAATGCTCAGTCTAATTGGATGGGGCAATGATTCTCGGAATTCTCCTTCGGATCCCCCGCCAGTCTTTGACCCTCTTCGTCAAGACGAACCGTCCGAGGTAACTGAACAGAGTGAACGACGGAAGGGAGCCGAGACGTCGAAGATTCTCGCCATTTCTCCTGGCTGGGCTCGGGCCTCCCCCAAGAATAAAAGCTGAGCACGGAATCCGGACCAGTCGCACGACCGTCGTCGCTGTCATTCACCGCGGCCGTCCGATGGCGGTGCAGGCAGGACGCTTAAGTTGTTTCCTGAAGTAGGGCAATAATTCTCGGATTTCGTTCCGCCACCGGAGTGAACCCCAATATTGAGACACGGAAGTTAGGGACACCTTTTGCTCGTTGAAAAAGCGAACGAAGGAAAATCCCGAGGATGCCGCAACGGGTTTTGCGCGCGCCCACCGAAAGGGGTTGATTCGGTCTAGCCTCGCTGAGATGCACGCGAAGTCGACCCGCCGGAACCTCCCCAGCAATTTCCCTAGCAATTTCGCGGAAAGGCCGGCGGAGAAGTAGTTGATATGTTGCAAAGAGGGCTGTAGAATCAGCCAGATAGGCTTGATCGCAATGCCTCCGGAGCAAAAGGTCGGTGGTTCGAATCCACTCGGGCGTACCATATTCCAAAAGACTTATCGTTCCAACCCAAAACAGCGAGTACACAACAGGTACACAACGGGAATCGGAAGTGGGCTTTATTGGGGACCGTTCGCTGCTTGCCAGCCCCTTTTCGCATTGCGCCAATTGCGACCTTCGGCTGGGCCGGGAAGCAGGCGAACTTGGACAAACTGCGCCCGCAGAAGCCCGCTGGCGGCGCGGCTGCTTGCCTGACGGTGGGTGTGACCGATTTCATCATGCGCCTCAGCTTACCGTGCTCCAGGCGCAAAATCTTGGCCAAGCGTCCAACTCCGTACTCCCGAGCCGCCTCCGCAGCCGAGGCCCACAAGGCCGGCGGAATCGGTAAGCGGCCTTGGTGCGAACTCCGCCAGCGCTCCAGGCAGTTAGATGAGGCGATCCTGTTCGGGAGTCAATGGAACCGGGCGTCGGGATTGGGGGATGTCGTCAGGATGGAACAGGCGGACCAAAGCGGGCAACTCGTGGAGCCGTGCCAACTCCTCCAGCAGGCGGCGCAGAGAGATGACGTGCAAGGATCGCGTTCTGTTGACCAGCGGCGGGTTCTGCGAGGAGAAGCCAAGTCAGCCAACCCAGGCTGTGCGGTTCCCT
>OKRF01000356.1:0-5942 GCA_900290315.1 Candidatus Sulfopaludibacter sp. SbA3
TTGTCGCCGGTACGGCGAGCGAAGCGAGCCGCCGCACAGCCCCGGCCCCTGACCCCCGGCCCCTGTTTTTCGACCCTGTTGGATGGGCGTTCCGCCCGCGAAACTTCATGAAAAACCGGTAACGCCGGCGGTCTTGCCGCCGGTTGCACTGGCCGGCCGGCGACGAGATCGCCGGCGTTACCCAGTCGGTTGACCGGTTTTTCGACCCTGTCTTCTTCAGTCTATGCGGGCATTTTCGAGAGAGGCGAAGGAACTTGCAACTGTACCCAATCGTGTTGGCGAATCTTCGTGCCTGGCTCGAATTTGCCCCTTCGCGAAACCCCGACGCGTTCCCCCAATTTTCATCCCGCCGGGTGAGCCTTCGCCTCGTGAGCCGACTCTCTCGAAAGCGCGGTCTCCGTCGTCGGTATAGCGAGCCCCAAACCCCGGCCCCTAGTCTGTGACTCCTGCGAAACCTGGTAACGCCGGAGGTCTTGCCGCCGGTCAAACTCGCGATACGCCCGAGTCACATCCCGTTTTTTCATCCCACCGGGTGAGGCGTATCATGCGAGCCTCAGTAATTGACTCGCCACTCCAGGATGCCGGCGGGTTGGCGTCCCTGTTCCACCACGTACAGCCGGATGGCATTGGTCTGAACGGGCGTGAAGGCGACCCGGTTGAACTTGTCCTTCTCCGTGGGGTATGCGGCCACGCCCTCCACGGGTTTCCACCCCGCGCCATCCCACCACTGGAGCGACCAGGAGGCCGGCGGCAGACAGCCTCTGCCGTCTGCGTCCGCCGCCCAATACACCTCGGACGACGTGATCCGCCGCGATTCCCCATAGCGATACTCGATCCATCTTCCGGCCTGGCCGCGCGCCCAAACGAACCGCGGAATGGAGCGATCGGCGGAATTCGCAGGCACTAGCCCATCCAGCGCAGCCGAAGGAGGTTCGAAATGCGAACTCGCTGACGCCTGCACAATGGGCGCTGGCCCATCCCAAACGCGCGCATCGGCGCCGTCGCCAAGCTGCGGGAACGAGGAGATTCGCAGCCTGGCCGCGCCCATCGGGATGAGCGTGACCTCTTCCACAGGCTCGCTGCTCCGGACCGGGCCGGGCTGCACCTCGCCCACCATGCCGTTGGGCTCCAGCTTCCACTGCGGAATGCGGCGGGCCTTGGCGCGCAACATGATGGGGACGTCATCCGAGGCGAAGGGCTGTGCCGCAATCTTGCCCGTCTTGACCACCTGGAACGATTCCTCGGGCTTCTGCACATTCACCACCAGCCCGTAATTCCAGGGCGTTGACGCATAAACATCCTGTGCCGGGAACTCCTCGGTACCGCCTGCGCGGACCCAGCGCTCGCCGATCTTGAGCGAGTATGTGAGCGGTCCGCGGCTGACGGAAACCGTGTTGCGATTCTCTTTCCAAACCTGCACGCTCATCTTCATGGGCAGCACCAACACGACCTTGTCGTGGGCGCTCCAGGCGCGATCCAGCACCAGCCAGCCGCGCGCATCCTTCGGGGCGGGAAGCGCCTTGCCGTTCACGCTGACCGACGGGCCGGCGCACCAGCCCGGCACCCGCAGCAGCAGCGGAAACGAGACCGTCTTCGGCGTCTCTACCACGATCGCGATGGACTCTTCGAACGGATAATCGGTACTTTCCGTGACCTTGACTTCGGTGCCATCCGCCACCTTCGCGGTCACCTGGCTCGGCGCGTACATTACCGCGGCCAACCCGTTGTCGCGTGTGGCCATCCACAGATGTTCGGAGAAGTACGGCCATCCGAACGCCGCGTTGTGCTGGCAGCAGCGGTAGCCGTAGGGGTTGTAAGCGAACATCTCGCCGCTGTTCTGAATCATCGGCGCTTTGTTTCCGCGGTCGAGTTGCACCTGGTTGGGGCTGGTGATGTAGTGCAGCCCCTTGAGGTCCGGTGTCATGGATGCTGGAAAGGAATTGAATGCGATCTCCTCGGCGCGATCGGCCCATACGCCATCGCCGGTGATGCCGGCCAGCATCTCGTCGCTGAACATCATCTCGGCCCAGGCACACGTCTCCGTGCCATTGCGCGGACCGTTGAAGCCCGGCCGTGCGTTCTCGTCGGCGGCATATCCGCCGCCGGGGACCTGGCCATACAGCCGGCGCATCGTGTCGTAATTGCGCACTGTGGCTCCGAGGTACCGCGCGTCCTTGGCCTGCTGAAAGAACTGCGCCGGCTCGCGAAAGCACTCGGCGAAATTCACGTTGTGCCAGGAAGCGATGCCGCCCGACCAGTCCTCTGTGCGTTCATGGTTCACCCGTGCCAGGTCGAGCAGCCAGGGTTGGCCGGTGCGGTTGTACAGCCAGTAGATGGAGTCCAGATTGTCGCCCGCGCGCTGCTTCTGCCAGCTTCCAGGAAGCAGATCTTCCAGCGGAATCGTGGACTGCCAGCGGAAGTATTTTGTGAGGAACGGGAGGATGCGCGCGTCGCCCGTTGCTTCATATAGCGAGCGCAGCGGAAACAGCATCGCCATGTTGGGCCACAGATCGAGCATGCGGCTTCGTATGCCGTTGACTCGTTCGCTCTCGATATTGCTCTGGCTGCCGAAATAGCCGTCGGGCCGCTGCGTGGCAATCACCGCGTTCAGCCACTGGTTGGCGCGCCGGATGATGGCGTCGTCTTTGAGCACGTAACCCAGGTCCAGATAACCGCGCAGCCAGTAGGGGACTTCTTCCCACCCGAACTTCCCTTGCCCCGCCGGGCTGGTCCATTCGTTGCCTTCGAACTTGCAGAACTGACTGATCTCTTCGAGCTTGCCGGAGAAACCCTGCGTCTCCAGAACCAACTGGCGCCGCAACCAGCCTTCCGGCCGCACGCTGCCCAGCGGGAGCTTAATCAGCGGATTGGGAGTCAGCGGCGGACGATTGCCCACATAATGGCGATTCGCCCCTTTGGTGGTGGGAGTCTCAACGGCACGAAGCGCTGCCGGCGCCGTTTGGGCCGCGCACCTGGCCGCCACGAGTGCGCTGAAGAAGACGAGTCTTCCTGTTGCTCGCATAGGTACCTGTATTATGGGGCCCTCCTCAAGAAATCCGCTTCCGGGACGATATGACATCTGGAGGTGTCGAAAACTCCCGGACATGCTCGTTCTCATAGGTATAGGTTTGGTTTTTGCAGCAGTATTCGGCGGTTTTCTCCTGGAACGGGGAAATCCGTGGGTTCTGATGCAACCAGCGGAATTGCTGATTGTCGGCGGCGCTGCTGTGGGCATCATCATGGTAGCCAATACTCCGGCGGTCATCCGCAAGATGTGGCGCGGCGCGGCGGCGGCCTTGCGGGCGCCCGCGCAGACACGTCAATCGATGGTCCGCTACCTGCGCATGCTGTATGAAGTGTTCGGTTTTGTCCAACGGGCAGGCATTGTGGCGCTGGAACAGGATGTGGAAGACCCGGTCAAGAGTAGGATTTTCAGCAATTATCCCGAGTTTCTGGCGGATAACGACACGCGGGATTTCATCTGCGACTCGCTGCGCATGGTCGTGATCGGTGTGACCACGGCCCACGAACTGGATCAACTGATGGATCTGGATATCGACGTACAACGGCGCGGCCGGCATGAGCCGGTAAATGCGCTGAACGCGGTGGCGGACGCACTGCCAGGACTGGGGATTGTGGCCGCCGTACTGGGGGTTGTGATCACCATGGAGGCGATTGGGAACGCGCCGGAGATGATTGGACAAAAAGTGGCGGCGGCGTTGGTGGGCACGTTCCTGGGAATTCTGCTGTGTTACGGCGTAGTGAGTCCCGTGGCGGCTCGGCTGGAAAGCATGAGCGAAGCCCACAGTCAGTTTCTTCAGGTGATGCGGGTAGCCATCGTGGCTTTCGCGCGGGGATCGTCGCCGATTCTGGCGGTGGAGTATGCCCGCCGGTCAGTCCCGATAGAACTGCGTCCGTCCTTTCTGGATCTGGAGACCGGCATCAAGCGGGATGCGCACATTCCTCCTCCGCCCACGTCGGCGAAAGGCGACGAGAAGGGAGTGACCGATGCCGCGATTCAAAATGCCTGAGAGTCCACCGGGGTTCGGTGAAGGCGTCGCGCACCGCCCCAGGCCCAGGTACCGGCATCACGGCGGAGCGTGGAAGGTGGCCTACGCGGATTTCGTAACGGCCCTGATGGCGCTGTTCATCGTGTTGTGGATGATGAACACCACGCGCGCCGTCAAAGAGTCCGTCAGCGGCTATTTCCACGATCCACGCGGCTACACCCGCAAGTTGGGGGCGGGGCCGGCAAATGCGGGTGAAGGGCTGGTGGTGCACAAGAGCAATGTCAGCGAGATCCAGCGGCAGATCGAGCAGGCGCTGAGCCAGGTGCCGGAGTTTGAGAAGATGCGCCGCAACATCAAATTCAGCGTCACCGGTGAAGGGCTGCGCATCGACTTACTGGAAAACGAACAGGGCTTGTTCTTCGTGACGGGAGGCGCCGAACCCACCGAAGCCGGTTCGCATCTGCTGGCGTCTCTGGCGGCGGAGATCGGCAGGATGCCGAACAGCGTGGTGATCGAAGGGCATACCGACGCACGGCCGTTCCGGCACACCGGCCCTTCCGCCGGGTACAGCAATTGGGAGTTGTCCGCCGACCGCGCCAATGCCGCGCGCCGCCTGCTCCATCAGTACGGCCTGCGGCCGCAGCAAGTTGTGGAAGTGCGCGGCTTCGCCGACGAGCGATTGATGATTCCAGATAAGCCGGAGGATCCCAGGAACCGCCGCATTTCGCTAGTGGTGAAGTTTACGGGTGAATCTCTTAATTAACCCCGCGGGAGAGTCACGGTGAAGGTGCTTCCGGATCCGGGACGGCTGGCCAGATCGACGGCGCCGTGGTGGGATTCGGCGATCCACTTGACGATGGCGAGGCCCAGGCCGAAGCCGCCATCCTGCCGGGAGCGCGCTTTGTCGGCGCGATAGAAGCGTTCGAAGAGGTGCGGCATAGCTTCCGGGGCAATGCCCATCCCGGTGTCGGAGACCTGAATGCTTAGCTCGCGCCCCTCCGCCCGCAGGGCCGCGGAGACGTGTCCGCCCTGCGGCGTATAGCGGATGGCATTGTCCAGCAGATTCACCACCAGGCGGCGCAGAAGCTCTTCGTCACCGCGAAACGGCACGTCCTCGCCGGTGTGGCATTCGAGAGAGATCTCGCGAGCCGCCGCCAGCGCCTGCACCGAACGGCAGCACTCCGCGAGGAGATCGTTGAAATAGAATTCCTGCACCTGCAGTTTGACGTGCCCGGCATCGGCGCGCGCGAGATTCAGCAGGTCGTCCACCAGCCGCGAAAGGCGCCGCGATTCATCCAGGATGATGGCCAGGGATTGCCGGTACTCCACGGAACTGCGGTCGTGTGACAGCGCCACATCGGCCTCGCCGCGAATCACCGAAATGGGGGTGCGCAGTTCGTGCGAGGCATCGGCGACGAAACGGCGCATGCTGTCGAAGGTCTGGTCGAGGCGGGAAAGCAGTTCATTGAAAGATGCCGAAAGCACGGTGAGTTCCGCGGCAGCCTTGCCGATCTCCAGGCGGGTCTCCAGGTTGCTGCCGCTGATCTGTCTGGCCTGTTCCGCCATCGATCCCAGCGGGGCCAAACTGCGTGTGGTCAGCCAGTAGCCGCCTAAGCCCGCCACGGCGATCAACAGCGGCATGGCAAAGAATAGAACGTGACGGACAATGGCCAGGCTGGCCGCCAGGGAATCGAGTGGGGCCACGGCAAGAATGAGAAAACTGCGGCCATCCGCGGACAGCCGGTGCACCGCCGCGCGAGATCCATGAGGCCCCAGCTTGGGCATGGCGAGCAGGAAGTCGTCGCCCGTTTGCCGCGCGGCCTGCGCCGCCACCGCTTCGAACCCCCCAGAGAAAAAGGAAGCGCTGGAGGCGAGGACGTGGTTATTCATCAGGATCGCCGCCACGCTACCGCGCAGTTCGGAAGCGGCTTG
>OKRF01000356.1:5952-6703 GCA_900290315.1 Candidatus Sulfopaludibacter sp. SbA3
CGCTACCGCGCAGTTCGGAAGCGGCTTCGCTCGCGGCGCGGTAAGCATCGCCCTTCTCTTCCACCAATTCGTCCGCCATCAATGCGGCAGTGGTGTTCGCCTGGGCCGAGAGAGTCTCGTCCAGGCGTGCCTGCAGCGCGCTCGCGAGCACACCGTACAAAAAGATACCGAACAGAATGAACAGCAGGGAAAAGAACGCCACGTACCACGCCGTGAGTTGCAGCCGTAAACTTCGGCGGAGGTTCGCAAGACCCGGTGACAGGCGGCTCATGAAGCGAGCCTCGCACGCCGGGATGAAAATGGCGGGGGAAACGCGTCACGAGCCAGGCACGAAGATTCGCCAAAAGGCGGCGAATTTCGAGCCTGGCACGGATTTGCAGCGTGAGCACCGGCTCGGGATTTTCGAGGGTGTCGGGGGGCCCGCACGCGGGCAACGATGGGAATGAAAATGGGCGAGATTTTCGAGGGTAGCGCGGGTTCGCGGCGGGGCCGCGGCTCGGAATTTTCGCGAGAGTCGGCTGATGAGGCGAAGGCTCGCCCGGCGGGATGATGGCTGGAAAACGCGTCGGGATTTCGCGAAGCGGCAAACTCGAGCCAGGCACGAAGATTCGCCAAAAGACAGCGAATTTCGAGCCCGTTGGGGTGCCCGCGGCAGCGGGCAACGACGGGAATAGACGAGATTTTCGAGGGTGGGAATGAAAATGGAGGAGATTTTCGAGGGTAGCACGGGTTTGCGGCGGGGCTGCGGCTC
>OKRF01000216.1 GCA_900290315.1 Candidatus Sulfopaludibacter sp. SbA3
CAACAGGGTCGAAAAACCGGCCCAGCGAACGGTAACGCCGGCGATCTTGTCGCCGGTCAGCCAATGCAACCGGCGGCAAGCCTGCCAGCGCTACAAACCGCCCGTTTTTCATCCCGGGGCGCTCCGCTCCTAATTGACAGGGTCGACAAGGGTACACAGCACACGAGCCAGATAACCCGCCTCGAACGGCCATGACCGCGCTCGCCGAAGCCGAGGTCAATACCGAGGAAGACGTCAGGGAACTACGGTGCGCCCTGATCAAACTCGCCCAGGCCGAAGCCTCCCGCCAGTTCCAGGCCTACCGCACCACCCGCAAGAACTGAAGCACTTACCGCCACGCCCACCAGCAGAGAACCGTTACGCGTCGCGCTTTGCGTGACGTAGCATCGACGCCCGGTCTATGGCGGCGAGCAGTTCGGCCGGCTCGATGGGCTTGGCGATATAGCTATCCATGCCGGCGTCGAGGCACTGTTCCCGGTCGCCGGCCATGGCGTGAGCGGTCATGGCGACGATCGGCAGATGCGACGCTCCTCCAGCCTCCTGCAGACGGATCGCCCGCGTGGCTTCGTATCCATCCATGTAGGGCATCTGCACGTCCATCAGGACCACGTCAAACGTCTGGTTGGCCAGCAGAGCCAGCAACTCCCGGCCATCGCCGGCAACCGACACGCTATGGCCGCGCTTGCGCAGCAAGTGTACCGCCAGCTTTTGATTTACCGGATTGTCTTCCGCCAGCGCGATGCGCAGCGGCTGGGCATCTGCCTGCTTGGGAGATTCCGCCGGGGCCGGCTCAGACACGTCCTCGCGCGAGGTTGCGCGTCTGAGAGTCGCCGTGAAATAAAAGGTGCTGCCCTTGCCGGGTTCGCTGGCGAGCCAGAGCCTTCCGCCCATCATTTCCGCCAGCCGCCGCGAAATGGTCAACCCCAGCCCGGTCCCGCCAAACCGCCTGGTAGTGCTGGTGTCGGCCTGCGCGAAGGATTGCAAAATCACGTCGTGCTTCTCCGGCGGGATACCGATGCCCGTATCACGGACGAAGAAGTGGAGACTGACTGCGTCCGGATCGACCGGTCTGACGCTGCACTCCACCCCCAGTTCGATTTCGCCGGCTACCGTGAATTTGAGAGCGTTGCCTAGCAGATTCGTCAGAATCTGGCGCAAACGGGCGGGGTCGCCGGTCACCCTGGCGGGCACCTCGGGATGAACGTCGCAAAGGAACTTCAGCCCTTTTTTCCGGGCTTCGAACGCAAACATCCTGGTGATGTCCCGCAGGCGGTCGCGCAGGTCGAACTCCACGCAATCAAGTTCGAGTTTTCCCGCTTCCATCTTGGAAGAATCCAGAATGTCGTTGATCACCGTCAGCAGTCCCCCAGCCGACGTCCGGATGGTCTCCAGATAATCGCGCTGCTCGCCCGTCAGGTCGGTCGCCAAAACCAGGTCGGTCATGCCGATGACGCCGTTCATCGGCGTACGGATTTCGTGGCTCATGTTGGCTAAAAACTCCGCCTTCACGGCAGCCGCGCGGGTGGCGCGGGTGCAGGCCTCGTCGGCAATTCGTCCCGCGGCGCGGATCTTGCGGTTCTGCCAATAAAGGAAGGCCAGAATGGCGGCCAGGGAGGCCACCGAAAGCGAGAGGAGAAGGCTGGTCTGCCTGGCTTCCTGTATCAGATCGACGATCAACGCTTCATTGCTGGATTGATGAAACCACGAAAAGTAGATACTCGCCACTGTGCCGTCTCGCGCCATGACGTTGATCTGACTGCGCAGCGTTCGGGCCGCCCGGACTGCGGCGCGGTTCGCGCGCAGGGCGCCCACTCCCGCCCCCGCGTGGGCGTTGGGGATTTCGATGTAACGAAATCGACGACCCGCGCACGATGCGGGAGGGTCCAAAGTGATGACCTGCCCCACCCTCTCCGAAATGAGTCCGGAATCCGCCTCACCGGTGCAGATGGCCCCAAATACCGCCGGCAGATCCGTCCTGCGCACGCTAACCATGCCAGGCAGGTAGGAGTTGGCGATCCGTTCGTTCGTCCCGGGATAACGCAAAGCCACCCGGTGGCCCCTGGCTTGCTCCGCCCGAGTGAACCCGCTCGCTGCGTCCACCACCAGCCAATACCGGGCCGAGGAGTATGAGCGGCTGATGAAGTACCGGGCTCGCCGCTCCGGTAGATCGGACAACATGGGCCACAGGTCCACCGCACCGGAGTCGAGCGATTGCTCGGGCCCCATCCGGGTTTGGACCCATTCCAGGCGGATTCCGCTCCGTGCGGCAGCCTCGCGGATGACATCGATCACTGGGCCGGCGGGGGAGCCATCGGCGGCGACATACTGGTTGGGCCGCGAGTTTTCGAACCCGATGCGGAAGGTCCGGCCGGCTACCCGTGGCCCTACCAGGTAAGCCGCACAGCCCCAGATGAGCGGCACCGCCACCACCAGAGCCAGCCACGCGCGGTACCGACGCACCTGTAGCGACAGGCTGTGCAGCCCTGAGGCGGCAGGCGGACTGAGACGGCCCGATTCAGGCATCCATTGGATCCCGCAATACTCTTATCGGTCCAACTCTGCATAAACTATACGAATCTAACGGACAATCGGGTCCATATGTGGGATAATTTTGGTCAAGAAGCTCTTTTGGCATGAATCCCGAGGCGCCATCCCTGATTTTCAACATCATGCGCTTTGCCACGCACGATGGCCCGGGAATTCGCACTACGATCTTCTTTAAGGGATGTCCCTTGGCCTGTACGTGGTGCCACAACCCGGAAAGCCAGAGCTTCCGCCCCGACATTCTCTATTTCCCGGACCGTTGCCGCCATTGCGGGGACTGCGTCGCCGCCTGCCCGGAGCACGCCATCGAAGAGCGCGGCGGCGTGCTGTACACCGCCGGCACCTGCCGCCGCTGCGGCCACTGCCTGGACTTCTGCATGGCTGAGGCGCGCCAGATGGCCGGCCGCCCCTATACCGCGGCAGAATTGCTCCGCGAGGTGGAGCGCGACCTGATCTTCTTCGAAGAATCGGGCGGCGGCGTGACTCTCTCTGGCGGGGAACCACTCAGCCGGCCGCGCTTCGTCTCCGCGCTTTTGCTGGGCTGCCGCGAGCGCGGCATCGCCACCGCCATCGAAACCTGCGGCTTCGCCCATCCCGATGTCTTCCTGCAGGTGGCGCCTCTCGCCGGACTGGTGCTCTTCGACCTCAAACTGATGGACCCGGTGAAGCACCAGCGCCACACCGGCGTGGCCAATCACACCATCCTGCGAAATCTGAAAGCGCTAGCCGGCTTGCGCCACCCCATCAAGGTGCGCATCCCGGTGGTGCCCGGTGTGAACGATTCGGCCCGCGACGTGGACGAGTTTGCCGCCTTCCTGGCCCCTCTCGGCGCGCCAGTGGAACTGCTGCCCTATCACGCCATCGGCGCCGAAAAGTACCGCCGCCTGCACCGCATTTATGAACTGAAGGACACGCCGGAGCCATCCGCAGCCGATCTCGCGCAGTTTCGCGGCAGGCTGGCGCACGCCGGCGTGAACGTGACCCTGAGAGGATCCACATGACCGAACGTGTAGCCCGCCTGCGGGAATGCAGCTTGCACACCACACCCAGCCTGTCTTTGGAGCGCGCCGCCCTGATGACGGAGTTTTACCGCGCCGCCGGACCACTTTCCGTCCCCGTGCTCCGTGCCCGCGCACTGGCCCACGTGATGGAGCACCGCGCGCTCTACATTGGACCCGGAGAACTGATCGTGGGCGAGCGGGGCCCGCGGCCCAAAGCCACTCCTACGTTTCCCGAACTCTGCTGCCACACCCTGCAGGACTTCGAGATTCTGCACACGCGCGAGAAGATCTCCTACAGCGTGGCCGAGGAGGCGCGGCACATCCAGAGCAATCAGATCATTCCGTACTGGCAGGGTCACAGCATGCGTGACCGCATCTTCGCCGGAATGACGCCGGCGTGGCACGACGCCTACCAGGCCGGCATCTTCACCGAATTCATGGAGCAGCGCGCCCCCGGCCACACCGTGCTCGGCAACGTGATCTATCGCAAGGGGCTGCTCGACCTGAAAGCGGAGATCGCCCGGAGCCTGGCCGGCCTGGACTTCTTTGGTGACCCGGAGGCCTACGATAAGCAGCAGGAACTGGAAGGCATGGGCATCGCCGCGGACGCCGTGATCCGCTTCGCCGAGCGCCACGCTGAACTGGCGGAGCAGATGGCCGCCGGCGAGTCCGACCCCGCACGCCGAGCCGAACTGGAGAAGATCGCCGCCGTCTGCCGTTACGTGCCGGCACATGCTCCGCGCGATTTTTGGGAGGCCATCCAAGCTTATTGGTTCACCCACCTGGGTGTGGTCACCGAGCTGAATACGTGGGATTCCTTCTCGCCCGGCCACCTGGATCAGCACCTGTACCCGTTCTACCGGTGCGGCATCGAGGACGGCACGCTCACGCCCGGCCATGCCAAGGAGTTGCTGCAATGCTTCTGGGTGAAGTTCAACAATCAGCCGGCGCCGCCGAAAGTGGGCGTCACCGCGGCGGAGAGCGGCACGTACACCGATTTCTGCAACATCAATACCGGCGGCCTCAAGCCCGATGGATCTTCCGGCGTCAACGAGCTCACCTACCTGGTGCTGGAGGTGATCGATGAGATGCGCCTGCTGCAGCCTTCTTCTAACCTGCAACTCAGTTGCAAGAGCCCCGACCGCTTTCTGAAGCGTGGCCTGGAAATTGTGCGCAAAGGCTGGGGCCAGCCTTCCATCTTTAATGCCGATATGGTGGTGGAAGAGTTGCTGCGCCAGGGCAAAGCTCTGGAAGATGCGCGCGCCGGCGGCATATCGGGCTGCGTGGAAACAGGCGCCTTCGGCAAGGAGGCGTACATCCTCACGGGATACTTCAACCTGCCGAAGGTCCTCGAGATCACCCTGCACAACGGCGTCGATCCGCGCACCGGGAAGCGCATCGGCATTGCGACGGGCGACCCGCGCCAGTTCCAGAATTACGATGAGGTGTTCGCCGCCTTCCGCCGCCAACTGCGCCACTTCATCGACATCAAGATTCGCGGCAACAACGTGATCGAGCGCCTCTACGCGCGGCACATGCCGGCGCCATACCTTTCGCTCCTGGTGGAAGACTGCATCGCCCGCGGCAAGGACTACAACGATGGTGGCCCGCGTTACAATTCCACCTACATTATGGCGGTAGCGCCGGGCACCTGCGCCGACAGCCTGGCCGCCATCCGCCACCACGTCTTCGATAAGGGCGATCTGGCCATGAGCGATCTGCTGGACGCTCTGGACGCAAACTTCGAGGGCCACGAGCGCACGCGCCTGCAGTTGTGGAACCGGACGCCGAAATATGGCAACGACGATGAGTACGCCGATGCCATCCTCTCGCAGTTGTTCGATGCCTTCTTCGAAGAGATCGAAGGCCGGCCCAACACCAAGGGCGGCAGCTATCACGTCAACTATCTCTCCACCACGTGCCATGTCTACTTCGGTTCGGTCACGGGCGCGACTCCCGACGGGCGCAAAGCGTGGGAGCCGCTCTCCGACGGCATCTCCCCCGCACAGGGGGCCGATCGCAAGGGTCCCACGGCCGTCATCCAATCGGCCGCCCACATGGACCACGCCCGCACCGGCGGCACGCTGCTGAATCAGAAATTCACGCCCAAAGTCGTCGAAGGCGAGCAGGGCATCGATCACCTGGCGCACCTGGTGCGCTCGTACTTCAAGCTGGGCGGACATCACATTCAGTTCAACGTGGTGACTGCCGGGACGCTGCGGGAAGCCCAAGCCCATCCCGAGCAGCATCGCGACCTCATCGTCCGCGTCGCCGGCTACAGCGACTACTTCTGCGACCTGACCACGGCTCTGCAAAACGAGATCATCGAGAGGACAGAGCAAACGGCGTTTTAGAATCTGTTCACCGCCGAGGAAGACAACAAAATCCAGATGTCTTCTATCGCCCCCAATCGCCTAGGGTGGTCGGCGCGGGCCAGGTCCCGGATGAAAATTCGTTAGCCCCGTGGGACAGACGATCGTTTTTTGTCGTCTGTCTTCTTCACGCTATGCGGGCATTTTCGAGAGAAGCGAAGGAACTTGCAACTGTACCCGATCGCCCATTTTCATACCCATCGTTGCCCGCGCGCGGGCACCCCGACAGGCTCGAAATTCGCCGCCTTTTGGCGGATCTTCGTGCCTGGCTCGAGTTTGCCCCTTTGCGAAACCCCCAACGCGTTTTCCCCTCCACTTTCATCCCACAGCGGAGACCTCGCCTCGTGATCCGGCTGCCCCCTCTACGAGACGCCGAAGCGCCGGCACACCGCCGAGTCTTCACTCTTGCCTGGCGTCTCGGCCGTGAATTCTCTTCTTCTCGTTTAACGTATCCTATGAAGCTATGAGGATTGCCGCACTCCTTCTGCTTTCCGCCTCGCTCGCCCTGGCGCAGGGCACCATGTCATTCACTGTCTCCATGGAGCACCCGGGCTCCCATTTGTTCCACGTGACGCTACGTTGCGAGGGGCTCTCCGGCGAGATGCAGGACTTCAAGATGCCAGCCTGGGCGCCGGGCTATTACCGCATCCTCGACTTCCAGAAGTACGTCTCGAATTTCCGCGCGCAGGATGGCGCGGGACACACCCTGCCGTGGGAAAAGGTGGCGAAAAACACCTGGCGCGTGGTGAGCGGCAACGCTCCCGCCGTCACGCTCGCCTACGACGTCTATGGGGCCGTCTCCTTCGCCGTCCAGAACTATCTGGGAGAGACTCGCGCCCTCCTCTCGCCGCCTGGCACGTTTCTGTACCTGTCCGGCCACCTGGCCCGTCCCGCGACCGTAACCCTCACGCCGCTCGAGACCTGGACCACCGTCGCGACGGGTCTCGACCCGGTCGCTGGCCGCCCGCACACCTTCACGGCGCCCGATTTCGACGTGCTGTACGACAGCCCCATCCTGATGGGCAGCCAGGAACTGCTGCGCTTCGATGTCCGCGGCGTGCCGCATGAAGTCGCCATCGAAAACGTGCCGGCCACGGTGGACCGGCAGAAGATGCTGGCCGACCTGAAAAAGATGGTGGAGACTGCCACCGGCCTCATCGGCGACATACCCTACAAACGCTACGCGTTCCTGTTGATCGGCACCGGCAATGGCGGCGTGGAGCATCTGAATTCGGCCTCCATCGCCTTCAACGGCAACAGCCTTACGAGCGAGACCTCCTATCGCACCTGGCTCAGCTACGTGGCCCACGAGTACTTTCACAACTTCAACGTGAAGCGCATCCGGCCCATCGCCCTGGGGCCCTTCGACTACGACAACGAGAACCTCACCAACATGCTATGGGTCTCCGAAGGACTCTCGGTTTATTACGAGGACGTGGTGGTGGAGCGCGCCGGCCTGATGACGCGCGCACAGTTTCTGGAGCGCCTGCAGAATGCCATGGGCAGATTCGAAAACGCCACCGGCCACCATTACCAATCGGCCACCGATTCGAGCTGGCACACCTGGGGCACCTCCGGCGTGGGTAACGATCGCAATACCACCATCTCCTACTACGACAACGGCGACATGCTGGGGACGATGCTGGACTTGAAGATTCGCCACGAAAGTCAGAATCGGCGATCCCTGGACGACGTAATGCGCACTCTCTACCGCAAGTACTACCAGGAGAAGAAACGGGGGTTCACCGATGCCGAATTCCGCGCGGAGTGCGAAGCGGCCGCCGGCGCGCCCCTCGCGGAGGTGTTCGAGTACGCCTCCACCACCAGGAGCGTGGACTACGCGAAGTATCTGTCCTATGCCGGACTGGCGGTGGAAGTTACCGCGCAGGACGCCCCGGGCGCTGGACTTCCGCTGAACACCCAAACCTCGGCCGATAGCAAGCTGGTGGTGGTCAGCGGACCCGCCGGGCTGGCCGCCGGCGATGAAATCGACAGTACGCCGAAAGCCCTGAACGACGCGATGGCTGCCGGGAAGCCGGGCGAGCCGCTCACGCTCCACATCCGCCGCAACGGCGTCGCGCAAGATGTGCAGGTGACCCTGGAGAAGAATCTGAAGCGGACTTTCGTCCTCAAACCTCTGCCGGACCCTAGCGCGCTCCAGTCTGCAATCTTAAGGGATTGGCTGCCTTAGAGGACTGGCCGCACCTTGCTGCGCATGGATTCTTTCGGTACGCATCGAGATGCTGGCAAAGCGGGAATGAAATGGCGCCAGCAGATATACCCGCACCATGTACCACCAGAAGCTTCGCTCGTTCAGCGCGGGATCGATCAAGTGCTGAATTCTCTTCTGCGCCGCCGGCGTTTCGCTCCAATGAATGCCAGGCGATTCGTGGTGAATCGTGTGGTAACCATTGTTAAAGAGCATCACATTGATCAGTCCCACAAAATTGCGCGCGTGGTTGTACCTGGACTCTTCGTCGGTATGGACATGCTGCACATAGTTAAAGATCAGCACGCTGAACAGCGACACCTGGTGCGGAATCACGATGAACAGGACGGCCTTTTTCCAATTCCACAAGATCGCTGCGGCGTAGTAGAGTCCTAAGACCACGTACTGCGACGCCGCAAGATAGAACTTTGGCCGGTTGCTGCGCCACAGGGTCTTCAGATAGTCTGCAATCGGCTTTTGCTGAAAATAGCTGCTGATGGACGGATAACTGAGCAGAGTAAGAATGTTATTCTTCTCGCTAATCCGGTAGGTAATTGTGTAGTCACCCTCTTTATTATTCAGGTGATGATGATTCTTGTTGTGAGTGGGAATCCAGCCAAAAGCCGGGAAGCCGTAGAAAAGCGTCAGCCAATAGTCGGTCAGGACGTTCAGGAATCGCGATCGCCACAGTGGCACGTGATTGTGGTTATGGGCGATGATGGCCACGGAAACGGCCATAAACAAGGACCACAGATAAACAATCGGCTGGAGGGCCGCCAGATTCCACTGCACCATCAGCAGTGCTGTCGTGACGGTCATATACGCCAAAGTACGGCGGTCGGCCCTGTAGGAAAGAGACAAAATCAGGCTAGACTCTATCACCAACCGCGGCCAATAGCAATGATGCCCCGAAGTGCGCGCCCCTA
>OKRF01000278.1:0-4207 GCA_900290315.1 Candidatus Sulfopaludibacter sp. SbA3
TGAAGCCGTTTCCGTTGCTCGCTGCAACTGCAATTCTGGCCGTCGCCGCTGTTATGCCCGATCTCGCCCAACTCCAACAGATGAGCGCGCGTTTCGCGCCTGTGAAGCTGAAATACGATGAGTCCTCCCTTTCGCCGGGCGACCGCAAGGCGCTAGCAAAACTGGTGGAGGCCGCCCGCGTCCTGAACTTCCTGTTCATGGATCAACTCTGGAGCGGCGGCCGCGCGCATTACGCCATGTTGGAGAGGGCCACCGACCCGCTGGGCAAGGTACGGGCGCATTACTTCTGGCTCAATAAAGGGCCGTGGAGCGACCTGGAAGGACACACCGCCTTCCTTCCCGGAGTGCCCGAGCGCAAACCCGCCGGCGCTAATTTCTATCCCGAAGATATGACCCGCGAAGAGTTTGAAGCCTGGGCGAAGGGCCTGCCGCCGGCCGAACGGGAACAGGCCGAAGGATTCTTCACGGTGATTCGCCGCGACGCGCAGAAGCGTCTCACCATGGTCCCGTATAGCAAGGCCTACGCCACGGACCTGGCCAAAGCGGCCGGCCTGTTGCGCGATGCCGCCACGCTCACCGACAACGCCTCGCTGAAAAAATACCTCACGTTGCGCGCCGATGCTTTCCTTTCGAACGACTACTATGCCAGCGATCTGGCGTGGATGGATCTGGACGCACCGCTCGATATCACCATCGGTCCGTATGAGACCTACAATGACGAAGTGTTCGGCTACAAGGCGGGCTTCGAGGCCTACATCACCATTCGCGACAGCAAAGAGACCGATCGCCTTAAGATGTTTTCGGACCACTTGCAGGAAGTGGAGAACAACCTGCCCCTGGACGCGAAGTATCGCAACCCCAAGCTGGGAGCCTCCGCGCCTATCCGCGTGGTCAACGAAGTCTACGCATCGGGCGATGGCGCTCACGGCGTACGCACCGCGGCGTTCAACCTGCCCAATGACGAGCGCGTGGTGAACCAGAAGGGCAGCAAGCGGGTGATGCTGAAGAACGTGCAGGAGGCCAAGTTCGAGGTGAATCTCACGCCCATCGCCGGGCGCGTGCTGCCCGGAGCGGCCAAAGAGGACCTCAGCTTCGATTACTTCTTCACCCACATTCTGGCGCACGAACTCAGCCACGGCATCGGCCCGCACCAGATTGAAGTGGGCGGACGCGCCACCACTCCACGGCAGGAACTCAAGGAACTCTACAGCGCCATTGAAGAGGCCAAGGCCGACGTTACGGGGCTGTTCATGCTGCAATACCTGTTCGACCACGGGCTGGCGCATCCACCCGCGGCGGAGCATCAACTGTACACTACGTTCCTGGCTTCGGCCTTCCGTTCGCTCCGCTTCGGACTCACGGAAGCGCACGGTAAGGGCATGGCGCTGCAATTCAACTACCTCACCGACAAAGGCGGATTCGTAGCCCGGCCGGACAGCACTTACGCGGTGGACTTCGCCAGGATCAAAGACGCGGTCCGCGACCTGACGCACGACCTGCTCACCCTGGAAGCACAGGGCGATTACGCCGGCGCCAAAAAGATGCTGGACACGCTGGGAGTCATCCGGCCGCCCATGCAACACGCCATCGACCGCTTGAAAGACATCCCAGTCGACATCGATCCCACCAATGAGGCAAAGTAAATAGACCATGCGACAACGCCTCTGCGCCCTTCTGCTCTTTCTGACCACTGCTAGCTGGGCGCAAGGCGTTCACCCCATCACCGGCCGCAAGTATGCCGGCGTGATGTCCGCCGATGGCGCAGGCTGGCTGACGCGTCCCGAGCGCGAGACCGAAGAGCAGCCCGATGAGGCGTTGAAGGCCATTGGAATCGTCAAGGGAAGCACCGCGGCCGACATCGGCGCGGGTTCGGGATACATGACGCTGCGCATGGCGAAACTGGTGGGGCCGGCGGGCAAGGTCTACGCCAACGATATTCAACCGCGCATGCTCGAACTGCTGCAGCAGAACCTGAAGAAGCAGAAAATCACCAATGTGGAGACGGTGCTGGGAGAAATCGACGACCCGAAACTGCCAGCCGCCAGCGTGGACCTGGTGCTGCTGGTGGACGTCTACCACGAATTCTCCGAACCGCAGAAAATGCTGCGCCACATTCGCGACGCGCTGAAGCCCGATGGCCGCCTGGTGCTGCTGGAATACCGGGGTGAGGATCCGGCAGTGCCCATCCGGCCCGAGCATAAGATGACCGTCGAACAAGTCAAAGCGGAACTGGAGCCGGAAGGGTATCGTCTGGACGAGCTGAAAGAGAATCTCCCGCGCCAGCACATTCTGATCTTCAAGAAGAATTGAGAATGTCTTTCCCCGCCATCCTGGTCCACAATCTGAGGAAGAGCTACGGCCTGAAAGCCGCAGTGGATGGCGTGGATCTGGAAGTGCCGCGCGGTTCCTTCTTCGGATTTCTGGGGCCGAACGGCGCGGGCAAGTCCACCACCATCCGCATGCTGACCGGGCTGATTCCGCCCGATAGCGGCGCCATCGAAATTCTCGGTCTGCCTCTGCCGGAGCGCGAACTGGAGATCAAGGGGCACATCGGCCTGGTCCCCGATGAATCGCTGCTGTTCGACCGTCTCACCGGCGCCGAGTACCTGGAGTTCGTCGGACGCATGTACGCTCTCGACCGCGCCACCGCACTGGCACGCGGGCGCGACTTGCTGGAACTGTTCCAACTGCAGAACGATCGCAAGATCATCGCCGAATATTCCAAAGGCATGCGTAAGCGCGTGGCCATGGCAGCATCGCTGATTCATCACCCTGAGCTCTTCCTGATGGACGAGCCATTCGAAGGAGTGGACGCCGTGGGCGCGCGGCTGATGAAAGACATTCTCATGGACCAGGTGCGGCGCGGCGCCACCATCTTTCTGACCACGCACGTGCTGGAAGTGGTGGAGCGGTTGTGCGACCGCGTCGCCATCATCGATCACGGAAAAATTGTCACCTCCGGCACCCTGGACGAACTGCGCGCGGGCGGCGAATCCCTGGAAGACGCCTTCGTACGGGTGGTAGGCGCGGGACAGATGACAGAGCGGCTGGACTGGCTATGATTGCGGCCATTCGGCGCGCACAGTGGCTGAGTATGCGCTTTGGCGGGCGAGGCAGCGTGGCAGGTTTCGTAGCCGGGGCACTCTGGTATGGCCTCTGGTTTTTCGCTGGCTGCGCGGCGTGGTACTTCGCGCAGCACGCCGGCGCCGCTTCGCTGACCTTCTATCTGCCCATCGGGCTCCTGCTGGTGTGCTTCTACTGGCAACTGGTTCCCATCCTCTCGGCCAGCATGGGCGCCGCGCTGGACATGCGGAAGCTGCTGGCCTATCCCATTCCGCACGGGAAACTGTTCGTGGTGGAAGTGCTTCTCCGCCTCACCACCGGCATGGAAATGATGCTGGCGTTGACGGGCACCACCATCGGCCTGCTCGCCAACCCGCGCGGTGGCTGGGCCGCCGCACCACGCGTGCTGGCCGCCATGGCCCTTCTGGTGCTGAGCAATCTGCTGTTCTCTTCCGGGATGCGCAGCATTCTGGAACGGCTGCTGGCGCGGCGCAAGGCGCGGGAACTGTTGGCGGTGATCATGGCTTCCATCTGGGCGCTGCCGCGCGTGCTCAGTGAATCGGGCTTCCATCTGAAATCGCTGGGACCCGCGGCGCCGGTGATTCAGGCATTCGCTTTGCCGTGGACGGCGGCGGCCCGCGCCGCGCTGAATCAATCGGCCCTTCCGGCTCTGGTCGCGCTGGCCGCCTGGGCGGCGCTGGCAGGCTGGTTCGGCCGAGCCCAATTCGAACGCGGCCTGCGGTTCGATGCCATGGCGGCACAGGCCACTCCACTCACCACGCGGAAGGGAGTTCGCGCACCGCTCAGCGAAAGCTTCTATCGGCTGCCGGGATTGCTGTGGCGCGACCCGCTGGGCGCCATCGTGGAGAAGGAACTGCGCACGCTGGTTCGCACACCGCGGTTTCGCATGGTGTTCGTCATGGGCTTCACCTTCGGCTTGATGCTGTGGCTGCCCATGGTAATTGGCCGGCATGGCGACCGCCGCGGCGCCATGGCCCACTACTTCCTCACTTTAGTGTGCGCCTACTCCCTGACTCTGCTGGGCCAGGTGAGTTACTGGAACTGCTTCGGCTTCGATCGTTCCGCGGCGTCGCTGTACTTCGCCGTGCCGCAACCCATCAGCGCCGTTCTCGTTGGCAAGAAC
>OKRF01000278.1:4217-11641 GCA_900290315.1 Candidatus Sulfopaludibacter sp. SbA3
TGTACTTCGCCGTGCCGCAACCCATCAGCGCCGTTCTCGTTGGCAAGAACATCGCCTCGCTGGTATTTATCTATCTGGAACTGATGATCCTGACCGGTATCACCGTCGCGCTCGGCATGCTGCGCGGGTGGGAACAGTGGCTGGAAGCCTCGATTGTGATCGGCATCTGCTCGCTCTACCTGCTGGGCATCGGCAACGTATCCTCGGTGCGGTATCCGCGGGCCCTGCACGCGGAGCGCGTCTCGCAGGGCGGCGGCGGATCCGGAAAGTTCCAGGGGGTGCTGATTCTGGTTTACCCGGTGGCGCTGCTGCCGGTCTTTCTGGCCTACCTGGCTCGCTACGCTTTCGACAGCGCGTTGGCCTTCTGGCTGGTATTGGCCCTCGCCGCCGGAATCGGCGCCGGCGTATACGGACTGGCGCTGGAATCGGCGGTGAAGACAGCGGGCCAACGCCGCGAGCAGATTCTGCAGGAACTCTCGCTGGGCGAGGGGCCGGTAGTTTCGGGATGAGGTGGGCCAGCATGGATGACGCGGTGGATTTCGAGTGCGGCTGTGTTTGGTGGGGCAGGCGGTTTGGCCTGCGGATCGGGAAATTCTGAGTATTCTTGCCCCCCGACGCCATTCCGAAGCCAGCGCAGACTTCGAAACCCCATATGCTGGCACACCCTCGAAAATCCCGGGCCGTGTGCCCGCCGCAAATCCGAGCCAGGCTCGACATTCGCCGTCTTTTGGCGAATCTTCGTGCCTGGCTCGATTTTGCCCCTTCGCGGAATCCCGACGCGTTCCCCTCCTATTTTCATACCTATCGTTGCCCGCGAGCGGGCGCCCCAACAGGCTCCAATGAAATCCAAGCTGCCTCAAGTGCTCCAGGGGTTGCTATAGTTCGGTCCGAGTATTTCCGGAAGTAAAATCTTCAGCCGTGGAAAAGTGTTTCTTGGGATCACTTACCAGCGAGACGTAGCCGTCATCTACCGGGTACCCGCTGAAGGACGATTTCCATCAAGGGACGCCTTGGGAAATCGCCCCGGGAGAGTTCCCCCCGCGGAACTCAGACAGGGCTTGGAGTTGAGGATTCCGGCATTGCGCCAGGACGCGCCCGTGTATCTGGATTCCGCGGCCCGGCCGGCCATTCCTGCCGGCGAGCAAATGGCGAGACTCGCCTCAGGTCGTCTGATTCCCTGGTACCGGGCGGTGGCGGAATTGCGGCCTGGATTCGCCGCAATCCTACTTTAGGTGGATTGCATTTACCGTCCGATGGACGTAGAATCCATGTCATCCATTTCCGTGTTTGAAAAGGGGGAGCTATGTGGGGTTTGTACAACGACTTTGTGGTGGTCGGCGCAGCGGCGTCAAGGTGGACCCGCTTCCGGTCGCTGGCCATTTGTTGTTTGTTCTTGACGGTGGTGGCTTTCGCCCAAAGCGATCGCGGGATCATCACCGGCACGGTTACCGACCCATCGTCCGCTGCGATTGTGGGCGCCAAGGTGGAAGTCAAAAACCAGGACAACGGCAACACTTTCGATGCCGTCACCACCCAAACCGGCAGTTTCACCATTCCGTCAGTGCCAAGCGGCAAATACAACGTCGCCATTTCGGCGCCAGGCTTCAAGACAGCTAACGAGGACGGAGTCGAGGTTCTCCTGAATCAGACGGTCAAAGTCGACGTCGTGCTTCAGATCGGTCAAGCCACGGAGACAATCAGCGTCGCAGCGACTGCAGACATGCTGAAAACCGACAATGCCGAGCAAAGCATGAACGTCAGCGGGGACAAGGTCAACGAGCTCCCCATCAACTTCAGCGGCGGCGGCTCCGTCAGCGGCGGCATCCGCAACTGGCTGAGCTTCACTTATCTCGCGCCGGGCGTGGCCGGTACGTCGGCCAACTCCGAGGTGAATGGTCTGCCGGGTAGCAATTTCAAGGTTTATCTCGAAGGTCAGGATTCCACCAGCAACAACGACACCGCCTGGACCAGCACGCAAGCCGGGGCATCCGTGGAAGCCATTACCGAATTTGCCGTCCAGTCTTCTAACTTCTCGGCGGAATTTGGCCAGGTGATGGGTGGATTGTACAACTTCACCACAAAGAGTGGCACCAACCAGTTCCATGGCTCCGCATACGAAGAGTGGGCCAACGAAGATCTCGACGCGCGCCATCCCTTCAATCACTTGCTAGACAGGGACAGGAAGAACGACTACGGCTTCACCATCGGCGGCCCCGTCTGGATTCCCAAAGTTTATAACGGCAAGAACCACACCTTCTTCTTCTTCAATCTGGAACGGTTCGGCACCACCCAGCAGTCTTCGGCCCAGACCGGTACGGTGCCCACCGCGGCCTACCGTCAGGGCGATTTCGGTTGCGCGCTCTATGCGACCAGCACGAACTGCACCGGCCCGACCATCAGCCTCACCGATCCCGGCAGCGGATACACCTTCCTTGAGAATCAGATCTTCGATCCCCTCAGCACCTTCACGGACGCGAACGGGCGCCTGACGCGCACTCCGTTCCCCAACAACGTGATCCCCACCAATCGCATGGACCCGGTGGCCCTCAAGGTTCAGGCCCTGATACCGGCCGCGGTGGGCAACCAGACCACCCTGAACTGGGCTCCCAATCTTCTCAACGCCCAGAACCAGCAGATCCCCAGCCTGAAGATCGATCAGGATTTTGGACCTAACACGAAAGCGAGTTTCTACTGGTCGAATCAGTCCAACGCTCAGGTCGCTTTTCCTGACGGATTGCCGATACCCCTGACAGCTTCCAGACCGAAGACCGTCGGGGGCGATCAATACCGCGCCAACCTCGACCGCACCCTCTCGCCGACTATGCTGGTGCACCTGGGCCTTGGGTTCTTCCGCTTCCACAACCCCGATAGCTCACCGCCAGCCGTTCTGAATTACGACGTGAAGGGGCAGTTGGGCCTCGTCGGAAGCGCGACGGGCGTGGGTTTCCCGAATCTCACCGGCCTTGGTGGCAGTCTCGGTAACCTTGGTCCCAGCACTGCGGATCACCAGACCACCGACCTTGCGTCCATCACTGGAAGCTGGAGCTGGAATCGCGGCAAACACACCTTCAAAGCCGGGTTCGAAATCAAGCAGGATGTCTACAGCGATGAGAACCTTCAGGGAGCCGAGGGCGTGTATGCATTCAGCGGCGCTCAAACCGCCCCTCNNGGTGGGCAACGGCTACGCCAGCTTCCTTCTGGGCGCGGTGAACTCCACCACGGTCAATCCGGCGAAAGACACGCAGCTTCGCCGCATCACCGAGGGCCTTTATTTCCAGGATACTTTTAAGGTCACATCCAAACTGACGATGGAATTAGGCCTGCGCTGGGATCGCGTGCCTCTTGGCACGGAACTGTGGGACAGACAATCCGAGATCGGCCTGAACACTCCGAATCCCAATGCGGGCAACCTTCCGGGCGGCTTCGTATTCGCCGGTTACGGACCGGGCCGTTGCAATTGCGAATTCTCGAAGACCTATAATTTCGCCGTGGGTCCGCGCCTTGCCGTGGCATACCAGATCGACAGCAAAACCGTAATCCGCGCGGGCTGGGGCCTGACTTACAGCGCGGGAGACAGTTGGGCTTACCTCAACGGCGGGTATTCCTTGAACGGGCTCGGGTACAATTCGGTTCAAACCTCTGCTCCCAGCTTTGGCCTGGTTTCGTCGCAGTTGCAGAACGGTATCGTCTACAACCCCGCTTCGCTCAGTACGCTCAACCTGAATCCGGGAGTCAATACCACCCCTGGCCAGTTGAATACTTTTTCGAGTGTCTGGGGCGGACTGTATAACGACCCGGGCGCCGGACGTCCGGCCCGCATCAACCAGTGGAATGTCGCGCTGCAGCGTCAGTTGACGAAGGATATGACGATTGAAGCGGCGTATGTGGGCAACCGCGGCGTGTGGGAGCCGTCGAACGGCCTCGTCAACCTCAATTCGATCTCGTCGGCCAGGCTGAAGGCGCTCGGCATCGATCTGACCAACGCGGCTACCCGCACCCTGTTGACGTCCACCATCGGCTCGGCTGCCGCTAAGGCGGCGGGGTTCACGCTTCCGTACCCGACCTTCCCGACCACTGCCACCGTGGCACAGTCCCTGCGGCCTTTCCCCGAGTACAACAGCTCGCTGCCGGCGGAATTCGTCAACCAGGGCAATAGCTATTACGACTCCCTCCAGGTGAAATTCATCAAGCGGTTCACGCACGGACTCGATGTCAGCTCCGCCTACACCTTTTCCAAGACCATCAACGTCGGCGGCTACATCAACGCGGACCCCACCAACCGAGCCATTCAGAGGGGACTGGATTCCAATGATTATCCGCATATCTTCGTCTCCGCGAGCACTTACACAACGCCTCGACTCACTTCCAATAAGTTCATCCGCAACGTGCTGGGCGACTGGACCTGGGGCGCGACACTGCGCTACGCGAGCGGAGCCCTGATCGCGGCGCCTCAATCGGTGCTTAGCAGATGGAGCACGTACACGTTCGCGTCCGGCACGCCCATGGTACGGGTTCCGGGCGTTCCGCTGTACTTGACGAACATCGATTGCCGCTGCATCGACCCCAACAACATCAACCAGCGGATCCTCAACCCGGCGGCATGGCAGGATGTGGGGGCAGGCACTATCAGCCCCGGCTCCGGATACTACAACGACTACCGCGGACCCCATCAGGTCAACGAAAACATGAATTTGGGACGCACGTTCCGGATTCGTGAAAAGATGACTCTGAACATCCGGGCTGAGTTTTTCAACGTGTTCAACCGCGTGACCCTGGGGAACCCCAGCACCGGCAACCCCACACAGACAACCAGCGTAAACAACGCGACGGGCGCTATCAGCGGGTTTGGCTACTATTCGATCGGCAGCACGAGCAATCTCGGCGGCCAGCGTAACGGCCAACTCGTGGCGCGGTTCCGCTTCTAGACCCACAATGTGAATCTCTGCAAGAGGTCCGGCGTCGTGCCGGACCTTTTGCAGTTTATGATGGGTTGTCGGACCATGAACCTCGTCGACCTGTCGGCCTTCATTCTGGTTCCCGTAGCGCTCGCCGCCGGTCCTGCGGATTATGCGGGGGCCGACGCCTGCCACCCTTGCCATGCCGAGAATTTCACCTCGCAATCCAATACTTCGCATGCCCATGCACTGGCGCCATCTTCCCCATCCCAGCGCGGCCATTGGGCCTTCGGTGCGGGCCTTCAGGCCATCACGCCTGTCACCAGAGTCGGCCCTGAGTCTTATCGCGAAGACGGCCTGACTTGGTATCGCGCCATCAACGGCTATGCCATCACGCTGGGCCAGCACGATGAGAAAGGCGTCGTCTTCCGGACTCTTGACCCCGGCGCGCGATTCCTGACCTGCTTCGGTTGCCATTCCACCGGTCCGCTGTCGTTAGGGAAGGAAGAGGAGATCATCCCCCACGAACCCGGCGTGCGTTGCGAAGTCTGCCATGGCCCAGCCGCCGCGCACGTTCGCGATCCCTCTCACAATCGGCTGCACACTCCCGCGCAACTGAGCGCCGTGGCCATGAACCGCTTCTGTGGCCAGTGCCACCGGACCGATTCCCAAACGGGGGAAGAGATTACCGGCCTGCGCGACCCACGCAACGCCCGGGACCAGCCCCTGCGCCTGGCCGCCAGCGCCTGCTTCCTCCGCAGCGGCGGCCGGCTGAATTGCGTCACCTGCCATCCCCCACACCAACAACTCGATCAGAATGCGTCGTCTTATGACGTGCGCTGCCAGTCCTGCCATGCGAACAAGGTGCATCGCCAGCAGGTGGCCGGACAAGCCTGCGCGTCGTGCCACATGCCGCGGGTCCCTAATGGCCCTTATCTCACCTTCGCGAATCACCGCATCGCCACATACTCGCCGGGCAATCCGATTTTGCCGGCTACGGCGCGGGTGGTGCGATGAGTACGGTCATGCGACGCAGCATCGAGCAATCCGCGGAGGAGCACCGGGCTTGCTGATTGCACCGATGGCCGTGGCACTGGGTTTGGCGTTCCAGCCCGACGCTGCGGGCGTGCGCCATGTCTTCGAGGATGCCCTGGCCCGGCGGGAGCGCGAGTTCGGCGCTACAGATCCGCGCACGGCGCAGGCGGCGCGTGATCTCGGCCTGTACCTCCGCGCGCACGGGGACGCATCGGGAGCGCGCCGGGCGCTGGCTCAGGCACTCCGCATCGACGACGTGAGCCCGGGTCCGTCCGCCCCCCAAACGCTGGAGGACGCCGAGGCGCTGGCCGGCGTTTCCACTCCGGCGGCGGCCGAACCGCTGTTCCGGCGCGCGGCGGAATCCTCCGACCCGGTGGTAGCCGGGGAAGCCCTTTCCGCGTTGGGCGGCTTGCGCAAAGCTGCCGGCGACCTGGCAGGCGCGATGGCCTGTTTTCGCCGTGCGTTGGGGAAGGCCGAACAGGCGGATGGCCCCGAGGGCACTCCCGTTGAGCTGCTTCTGAACATCCTCCTGACGCTGGACCGCCAGACTCTCGGCCCGCGCCATGAGCAAACGCTGAGCGATGCCCGCAGACTGGCCGGCCTCTATCGCGCCACAGGTCGGCCCCGTGACGCTGCCGCGCTCGAGCAGCAGATCAATGCCAGGCCCGCGCGCTGACAGGCGTGAGCGGATCCTCGAGAGCAAACTCAACTGGCTTAGGCATTCGAAGGAACAGAACCGTACGCGAAGACGTGGGAGGTGGCCCGACGGAGCCTTCAGCGACGCCACCTCGAAGCGCGGAGCATTTGCAGATGATAGGCCAGGTTCATACTTGCTGTGACGGCGGTCTGCAACGAGCCCGTCGAGTCCCTGCGCCTTCACGGAACGGATCACGTCCTTCAGGCTCGCTTCCAGCACGGGGGAATACCGGATCAGCTCCGCCAACTTCGGCAGGACGTGCTCTTCCAGCAGTTGACGCCGCTTTTCAAGGGGCTCCCCATGACAACTCGGCCTTCGACAATGAGCAGGTTGAAGATGTAGAAATGAGGCGGCCCACCTGCCGGCCGATAGTTCTGAAGTGTGTTGAAAGAGGGCCTGCCGTCTCATCGGGCACCGCTCTAGCAATCGGCCCTCCGCACTCACCGGCGCGGCTTAGACCGGTCCGCATCTCATGCCGCAGCCGTGGCATGTCCCATTGCATGTGGCCGTTGTGGCGAACCGGCTCATTTTGGAAACGGTGGACCTCCTGGAAGGTCAGTTTCCCTTTGTCCACTCGGCTCAGGATGGCACGCCCACTCGTTGCCCCCAGGTCGAATGCGAGTACCGCTGATTGATGCTGCGCCAACATATTCACACGAAGCTCAGACCACAGCCACAAAGCCGCGGACGGAGAGCACATCCTCTTCGTACCGACGCACCTCCTGGAACCACTCTGCACCCACGGGGACGCCCTTTTGAAGACAGTAGTAGTCCCAAACGGCAGCCCAGGGGAGGCT